>JBELJQ010000007.1:0-59641 GCA_042090305.1 Candidatus Pelagibacteraceae bacterium
ATACATCCACATATTAACAATTTGTGGCTTATCGAATAGAAATAACATTCCATTTGAATTTATAAGCTTTTTTACATTCATAATGCCTTTTGCTCTTGACTGACTGTCTGAAGCAACCATGACAATTAAATCTGAAAATTGATGGGTAGAAATTATTACATGATTAGCCTTAGTATTTTGACTTAATAAGAGAAAAAAAAAAATTATTATACCTCGAATTTCCCCCCCCTTTTAATCCTATCCAATGTTTTTTTTTCTTCAGGTGAAAGTTCTTCAGATTTTTTTATTTTATCATCATTCCTTGATTCAGTTAATGATAAATCGTATTTGTTCGATAAGCTTTTAAAGATTTGAAATTCAAAAGGTGAAAGTTTTTTGTGGGATAAATCCTTATCCTCCTTTACAAGTTTTTCTTTTTTTAATCTTGATAATGATTTATTAAGTCTATTTTTCATAATAAAATAATATATAATATTATTAAATATATTTTATGGTTGATAAAGAAAAAAAATTATCTCTTATAAGAGCAGAAATGGAAAATGTCAGAGAACTTTATATTAAAGGGTTGATTGATAAGATTACTTACCAAAATGAAACTAGAGATTTATTCGAAGTGGCGGCTAGATATGGAGCATAAAAATTTACATATGTTAAAAGAATCTATAGAAGAACTTTTTCAAAAGTCAGATAAAGAGAAAAAAGTCTTATATGAATCAATTGAAATGCTTTGGTTGGATGCATCGATAAAACGAAAAAAAAAGGAAGTAAGTTTTCCAGAAAAACTTGATACCAATGTTCTCAGAATAAGACAATTACTTGCTGCAGCATGGCTAGAAGATCTTAAAGAATAGATTTTACTTTTTTAGTCTTTGTCGAGCTGATTTTATTATAGGGTGATCATCAGCACTAACCTTTTCGTTTTTTAAAGTCTTTTCATGAACTGAGTTTGAATATTTATATTTTTTAAAATAATAGTTTAATGAGGCTAAAATAAAAAGAATACATGATAGAGTGAAACCAAAAATAAAATTTAGATTAATATAGAGAGTTAAATAGAGAAATATAAATATAATATTTATAAGAGCTAAAATATGAATCATTTTGAAATATAGTACCTAAAAAGATTTAACATATAAAAAATTTTTGTAATTCTCTTTTTTTTATTATTTAAATATAACTTTAAAAATGTATATTCAAATAAATCTAAATCATTTGTTTTATTTAATAAATCTTTGACTACGTTCTTTATATTTTCGTTATTAATACTGTTTATATAAAAAAAATAAATTAATTGGAACAAATAAGATGTTTTAAACTTTACATTACAAATATCAAATAAGATGTTAAAATTTTTATTTAGATTTTTAAATAAAGAAATTTGATTTTGGCCATTATTTAGATTGATATCATCAATAATCTTATCATAAACATTAATTAATTTTATTATTTGTGGAGAAATTTTATCCAAATTTTCAAAATCACTGAGCACATGATTTCTTTTATTTAAATTTAGCACTTCATCATGAAACCACCTAAGTTTGATTTTTACAATATATGATTCTTCCAACTTTGGATAGAAACTAAATAATTCCTTTTCAATATTCATAATATTGAAAAAAAATTTCTTGTCAGTTATTAACCCAGACTGTAAATATCTAACATAAAAAAGATCTCTTGAATTCACGGTAACTTAAATCTATAAATATAATAACAATAAATAAGGAGTTTAAATGAATAATATTCTATCGTCACTTAGAAAAACAGTTTTATCTGGCTTTATACTAGTTTTGTTAATAGTTTTTTACCTTACCTCGTCTGGAATTTCATTTGATTACTCCTATTATGCTTTTTTATTTAGATGGCTTCACGTTTTATCTGGAACTATGTGGATAGGACTTCTCTGGTACTTTAACTTTGTTCAAATTCCTAATATGCCAAACATCCCTGATGAACAAAAACCAGCTATTTCGAAAGTTATTGCACCAAAGGCTCTTTTTTGGTTTAGGTGGGCAGCAATAGCTACTTTAGTAACTGGACTAGTTTTAGGACATTTAAATGGATATATTCATGACGCATTACTTTTTTCATCAGGTAGTGCTCAAATTCATCTAATTGGCTTGGGTATGTGGCTTGGGATCATAATGGCTTTTAATGTTTGGGTATTTATTTGGCCTAATCAAAAAAGAGCATTAGGAATTGTAGAGGTTTCAAAAGAGATTAAACTTTCTTCTGCTAAAAAAGCAATGCTTTTTTCTAGAACAAATACTTTATTATCTATTCCTATGCTATATTGTATGGTAGCCGCTCAAAACCTATATTAGGACTAATTTAATTCTTGTTATATTTGTAACCAAATAAAACTATTAACGGTGAAGCAATGAATATTGAGGAGTATGTACCAATTAATACTCCCCAAATCATTGCAGAGACAAAGCCCTTAATAACTTCACCACCAAATATAAAAAGCGCTACCAATGCTAATAATGTTGTGATTGAAGTCATAAATGTCCTTGATAATGTTTGATTTATAGATTTATTTAACAGACTTGAAAACTCTAATTCAGACTTTATTAAGTTTTCTCTAATTCTATCAAATACAACAACCGTATCATTGATAGAGTATCCTGCAATTGTAAGTATTGCAGCTATTGAAGCTAAATTGAATTCGATCTGTGTTATTGAGAAAAAACCGATTGTTGATATTACATCATGGAATAATGCTACCAATGCACCCAATCCAAACTGCCAGCCAGAGAATCTAAACCAAATATAAATGAACATAGCAACTAATGAAAATAATATAGCTTTTATGGCAATTATCTTTAATTCGTTTCCGACTTTAGGCCCAACGAATTCAACTCTTCTATAATCTACCTTATCTCCAATAGTTTCTTTAAACTTTTCGATTACAGAGCTATTCTCCAGACCATCTTTAGAACTATCTTCAAGTTTAAACAGAATAATTTGTGGGTCCCCGAATTCTTGGATTTCAGAATTTCCAATATTTAAATTTTCGATTTTCTGTCTTAATTCAGATATAATTGGAGTTTCATCAAACTTAGCTTCAATCATTATACCCCCCTTAAAATCTATTCCTAAATTTAGACTTTTGTAGGTAAATAAAATGGTTGAAAATAAAAGAACTCCTATTGAAAAAATAAATGCAAAGACTCTATACTTATAAAAATTTATATTCATTTAAACCTCATATATATCTTGTTTGGCTTAAATTTTAAAACCCATAAACTAACAATCATTTTTGTTAGAATGAGCGCTGAAAACATTGATGTTAATATGCCAATACTTAAAGTTACAGCGAAACCTTTTATTGGTCCTGAACCATAATTGAACAATAAAAGAGCAGCTATTAAAGTTGTAAAGTTAGCATCAACAATGGTTTTGAGGGCATATTTATAACCTAATTCAATAGAATTAATAATCGACCTTCCAGACCTAAGCTCTTCTCTTATTCTTTCGAAAACCAAAACATTAGCATCAACAGCCATTCCTACAGTTAAAACAATTCCAGCTATACCTGGCATTGTTAGTGTTGCCTCGATTGCACTTAACATCGAAACTAGTAGGATAACATTTATAATAATTGCTATATCTGCTACAAAACCAAAAACTCTATATTTAATAATCATGAATATTATTATTAACATAAATCCAATAGTGAGTGCTTTCTTACCAGCTTCTATTGAATCCAAACCAAGGCTTGGGCCAACAGTTCTTTCCTCCAGAACCTTAATCGGAGCTGGGAGTGAACCGGCTCTTAATAACACTGCCAAATCATTAGCTGCATTAGCAGAAAAGTTTCCACTAATATTTCCTTGCCCTCCTGTGATTGGTTCTCTGATTTGAGGTGCACTGATTACTCTATTATCTAAAAGTATAGCGAGGCGTTGGTAAGTATTTTCAGTTGTAATTTTAGCAAACTTTTTTGCTCCCTTAGTATCAAATTCAAATGCCACAACGTACCTACCAGTTTGAGCATCAACAGTTGCGGCTGCATTTTTTAGTCTATCACCTGTTAGTAAAACTCTTTTTTTTACAAGAAATTCTTTCTCGTAAGCAGTTGGATCCGCATTCAGTGCTTTAAATGTACCTGCTGGAAACTTCCCCCTTTGTTCTGCCAACTCTACTGTTGTTTTATCTAGCATATGAAAATTTAACTTTGCAGTACGACCAATCAGGGTTTTAATTCTATCAGGATCTTTTACACCAGGAAGTTGCACTATGATTCTTTCATTTCCTTGCTTTTGGATGGTAGGTTCCTTTGTACCAGATTCGTCTACCCTCTTTCTTACAACTTCAATAGATTGCTCTACTGTTCTATTCCTTGAGTCACTTATCATTTTTTCAGAAAATAAAAGTGTTAATTTATTTGCCTCATTATCAATTAGAATCTGTTTATTTATAGACTTTCTAAGTTCGGTTATAACTGGACTAACCATTTGCTCGTCTTTAATTGTTACAACTGCTCCTGTTACTTTTGAGCCAAGGTTTAGGTATTTAACTTTCATCTTTCTTAAAACACCTCTTATTTCATCAACAAGATTTTCGGATTCTTCTTTGAGTACAGACCGAGTATCCACTTCAAGTAAAAGATGTGATCCTCCCTGTAAGTCTAAACCAAGATTAACTTGTTTTTTTGAAAAAAAGCTTGGTAAAGCGGTTACTTCACTTTTACCGTAAAAATTGGGTAAAATAAAATACAGTCCTGAGATACAAACTGCTAAAATAAAAAACAAATTCCATTTACTAATTTTAAGCATTATTTCTATTTTTTATTTATTACATCAGCAACTGTTGATCTTAAAATAGAAACATTAACACCTTTGGATATTTCAACAGTAAGATTTTCATTTTCTGCTTTTAAAACTTTCCCTATAATTCCTCCACTAGTTAATATTTCATCATTTCTTTTTATTGACTCTAGAAGTATTTTATGTTCTTTTTGCCTTTTCTGTTGAGGCCTTATCAATAAAAAATAGAATATTAAAAAGATTAAAATTAATGGAATAAATGATGCCAACATTGAAGGTTGCTGGGCGGCGGTCTGAGCATAAGCAAAATTAAACATATTAACACCTAAAAAAAATGTTTACAAATAATTACATTCAAATCAATATATAAAAACTTCAGAAATAACAAGTGTTAAAATATTTATTATTCAAGAATTATGAAACTAATACAAAATAAAAATATCTTTCAAAAGTCAGATTATTTTGTTCTTTTACCCAAAGAGCAGAAAATAATGCCAATAAATTTCATATCAGATGTAAAATATCTTGATTTAATAAATATCGATGAACAAAAGTTAAAACTTTCTAAAAATTTAGAATCATATTCGTTAAATAATGATTCTGAACATACTTTACTTTGTGGTTCAAGAGGATGCGGGAAATCTACACTAGTAAAACTTTCAATAAAGCAATTAAATAGTCAAATTAAGAAAAAGATTAAACTTATTGAGGTTTTTAACTTAAGTCTTGATTTAATAGCAGACCTTAGTTTTATTTTGTCACAATATAATTACAAGTTCATAATTTTTGTTGATGATGTTAATCTTAATGTTTCAGATGAAAACTTTAAATACATAAAAAGTCTTATAGAAGGTAGTTTAATTAGCAGTATGAAAAATATCAAATTTTATGTTACATCAAATTTAAGAAATCTTTCTGTAAATGTTAATCAAAATAGTTATGTCAATGATATTGAAAATAAGGATATGCGCGAAAATATGCTTTCGTTGGTAGATAGATTTGGTTGTAAGATATTATTTTATGATTTTAATCAGGATGAGTATTTAAAAATTGTTGAGGTTTACTTAAAAGATAGATCAATTCCGTTAACTAAAAATATTAAAAGATTAGCTATCCAATGGTCAATTCAGAAAGGAAGTTTTTCAGGAAGAACTGCACATCAATTTGTAAAGAATTTTATCATTAATAAAGACTAAGATAAGTATTTAAGGGGATTTACCGCATTTTTTCCCTTTCTTATTTCAAAATGTAGTTGTGGTTTTGAAACATTTCCTGTTCTTCCAACTAAGCCAATCTTTTCCCCTTTTTTCACCTTTTCACCTTTTTCGATGAAAACCTTGTTCAAGTGAGCATATGCAGTAACCCAGTTACTCGAATGCTTTATCAAAACTAAATTTCCATAGCCCGGAATTTCATTTCCACTATAAATCACTTTTCCGTCACTTGATGCCATGACGTTTTGGTTTAATTTTGAATCAATATTTATTCCATCATTAAAAAAGCCTTCATTTGATTTGCCATATTTAGAAATTAACTTTCCTTTAACAGGCCAAATAAATTGTGATTTGATAATTTTATTATTTAATGATTTGGTCCTATTAATATTTGTTTTTTTTCTTGCTATTTTATTTATAGTCTTTTTTTGTTGCTTTTTAATATCCTCATTTTTTAAATCCTTTTTTGAAGATTTGTTGTTAACTAAATATTTATCTATTCTCAATGATTGACCTTCATAAATTGAATTGACATTCTTAATTTTATTTACTCTTGATATTGTAAAAACATCAGTCTTATACATTCTAGAAATTGAGTAAAGTGTCTCACCTTTTTCAACAACATGAAAACTTGATGTTGGTAAATTAAGTAATTGTTTGGGATATATCTTATATGGAGAACTAATCCGATTTATGTCAATCAATGTGCGAATAGAAATATTTAGCTTTCTAGAAATTGAATATAAATTATCACCCTCAACAACTTTATAAGTTTGATTATTGTTTACTTTTTTTATATTTATAATTTTATAATCATTATAAATCAAACCCTCGCACCCATAAATTAATAATAACAATATAAAATATCTCATTTTTTCTCTACACCCTCAATCAATGGAACAAATCTTACTTTATCTAAATTTATAATATGAATTTTATTTTTTTTTTTAATTACCTTTTTTAGAATTTGTTCATCATGAATTTCCCCAACTGGTACAATCATTATACCGTCATCTGAAAGTTGGTTGACAAGTTTTTCTGGCACTTCATTTGCGCATGCTGTAACTATAATTCTATCAAAAGGAGCTTGTTCCTCCCAACCCAAACCTCCATCTGCATGCTTGAAAAATATATTTGTTGCTTTAATTAGTTTTAGTAATTCTTTCGCCTTGTAATGAAGTGTTCTATATCTTTCAACAGTATAAACGAATCTTGCAAGTTTAGATAAAATCATTGTTTGATAACCACTCCCTGTACCAATCTCCAAAACTCTCATATTACCTTCTACATCAAGATATTGTGTCATAAGAGCTACAACGAATGGTTGAGAAATAGTTTGACCACAATCAATCGGTAGAGCTGTATCTAAGTTAGACTTATCATATAAATTTCCATCTATAAAAAAAGACCTATCGATATCCTCAATTACTCTGAGTATCTTGGGATCTGATATTCCATTTTTTCTTAATGATAAAATCAACTCAATTTTCTTATCTTCTTTTTTAAAATCACTTTTCATGAGAAATTTTCTTTAAACCGTTCATATAGCTATGTAAGACAGATGGTATAGTTATACTTCCATCCTCATTTTGGAAATTTTCTAATATTGAAATTAAAGTTCTGCCAATAGCAAGGGCAGAACCATTTAAAGTATGAGGATACTTAATTTCTTCATTTTTTTTGTCTTTGAATCTCATTTTCATTCTTCTAGATTGAAATTCTGTACAATTTGAACAACTAGAAACCTCTCTATATTTATCTTGTCCTGGCATCCAAATTTCGAAATCAATTGTGTATGAAGATGAAAAACCTAAGTCTCCAGAGCAGAGTTCAACTTTTCTAAAGGGAATGCCCAATTTATTAAGAATTGATTCAATACATGATATCATTCTATCAAACTCATCAAATGATTTATCCGGTTCAGTCACAGAAACCACTTCAACTTTTCCAAATTGATGTTCACGCATAAGTCCTTTTGTATCTTTTCCAGAGGCTCCAGCTTCTGACCTAAAACAATTAGTAAATGAGGTGAATCTAAATGGTAATAAATCTTTTTGTATTATTGAATCTCTGTTTAGATTTGTTAACGGAACTTCTGCGGTTGGTATCAGCCATAAATCATTAAAATTAGTTTCAAAAAGGTCTTCTTTGAATTTTGGTAGTTGACCAGTTCCCTGAAGTGATGAGCTTTTCACAAGCTCAGGTACAACATACTCTTGATAACCATAATCATTGACATTGTGATCAATAAAGAAATTAATGAGCGCTCTATTTAATTGAGCCAACTCAGACTTCAATACTGAAAATCTACCACCGGATACCTTAATTGCTTCATCATAAGATAAAATTTTTAATTTCTCACCAATTGATAAATGATCAAGTGGAGTAAAATTAAAAATAGGTCTTTTCCCTATTTCGTCAATAACCCTATTGTCACTTTCATTTAATCCATTAGGTGTTTTGATATTTGCTATATTTGGAATATTCAAAAGTAGTGATTTTAACTCTACAAATAACCTATCAGTAATGTCTGTAGTTTTCTCAATTTGTTTTTTTAAAGTCTGCACTTGTCTCTTTAAATCCTCGACATTATTACTTCTTTTAAATTCTCTTGTGAGGTTGTTTTTATTTTCTTGTAATTCTTGTTTTTTATTTAGGTACATTAAATATTGATTATGCTTACCAATTAGTTGTTCGCTACATGGATTCAGCCCCCTTTTTTCAAGTGATTCATCAAAAAACTTACTATTTTCCTTTATAAATTTAATATCGTGCATTTTATCTTTTATTTAAAAATTTAATTAATAATAATGAAAATTCATAAAATATAATTAAAGGAATGGCAATGCCAATCTGTGATATAATATCAGGTGGTGTAAATATCGCTGAGAAAACTAAAATACCTATTATAAAATATTTTCTTTTTTCTTTGAGAGTTTTTAAACTCAAAATTTTAAATTTATTTAGGATAATTAATAGTATTGGGAATTCAAAGGAAAGCCCACTTGTAAATAATAAATACATCGTTAGTTTCATATATTCAGAATATTTTGATTCTAAAACAACTGGGACTGAACCTTGCATAAAGTTCTCAAATGAAATAAAGAAACTCCATATTATCGGAATTAGAAAATAATATGCAAACAATACTCCTATGAGAAAAAGTAAAGGAATAAATAAAAATGCCGGAATTATTATTTTCTTTTCCTTTTTGTAAAGTGCAGGTGATACAAATAATACTACTTGTAAAATAAAAAAAGGGAAAGAAACTAAAAATGAAGCAAATAATGATATTTTAAGATTTGATACAAAAACCTCTGGTAAAGCAGTAAATATCATTCTTCTCTCTTCAGAGTCTAAAAAAAGTTCAAACAAAGGCTTGGTAAGAACACCTCCAACAAAAGAAGCGTTATAAAAAAAAATTATAAAGCAACCCAAAAGAACGAAAAAACTAAGTAGTATTCTTTTTCTTAGTTCTTTTAGATGATCTATGTATTTCATTCTTATTTTTTATTTTTCTATCTGAGCTTTTGAAATCTGGCTCTAAATTTGAAAATTCATATTTTAAATTATAAAAGTATCTATTAAGTTTTCTATAAAAAAGACCAAGATTTTTTGAAATAACTGGTAAATCCTTTGGTTTTATAAAAAGAACCGCAACAAATATGATTATTAGAAACTCAATTATTCCAATATTGAACATGATTTATTTTTCATTCTTGTTATCATCTTTCAGTCCATCTCTGAAAGATTTAATACCCTTAGCAATCTCACCTGCTACTTTAGGTAATTTACCGGCTCCAAAAACAATTAGTATTATTACTAAAATTAAAATTATTTCCCAATGACCAAGACCAAACATTTTTTCTCCTTTATTTATTCTACATAATTATAGATTCTAATTCATCCACTTTTGGTAAATCTTTTATAGAAGACATGCCAAAATGCTTTAAAAACTCAATGTCAGTCACCCAAGTAACAGGTCTTCCTGGAGTTTCTCTTCTCCCCGCTGGTTTAATCCATTTCAATTCCAATAAATTATCTAATGTACCCCTAAAAACTGGTTTTCCTCTAATTTTCTCAATCTCAGCACGGGTTACTGGTTGGTGATAGGAAATAATAGCTAATGTCTCCATAGCTGCTTGTGAAAGATTTCTAGTTTTTTTAGTTTGAATATTTAAGAATTCTTTTAAATTATTGGAAGTTTTAAAAAAAAAGAAATTTTTATTTATACATTCCAAATTAATCCCCCTATTTGAATAATCTGCTTTAAGTTCTTGTAATAATTTGTCTACATCAAAATCACAATAAGATAATAACATTTTTTTAATATTATCTTTTGAAAGCGGCTCCTTCGCAGAAAAAATGAGAGATTCTATAAAATTTTTTGCTTCTTGCTGATTCATTTTTTTAATCTTATCATAATTTTATCAAAATGAAATTTTTGATTGATTTCAATCTTGCCTTGATTTACCTGGTCTAATGATGCCTGAAATAACGCAAGTTTTGCCGACTTTTTATTTATTTTATTAATTTTATTTAATGGTAAAAGATTAAATAAATCATCCCAATTAGAGCTTTCTAGATCCATAAATTTTTTTAACCACTCAATTCCATCCTCAACTGAAAAAATTTCATTGTTATCAATTAAAATCTTCATTGTATTTTTCTTTTGTGAAATTTCTGAATAATTTAAAATCAAATCTTGTAAAGTAGCATTCGGAACAACTTTATTACTTATTTTAAACTCGTTTCTAATATTAATTGAATAGAAATCCCTACCTTCCCTAGAAAGTTCAAATATTTTCTTTGATAACAATTTAATTGCATTATAGTGAACCAGCCTTTTAGATAGATCCTCCTCTAATATTTCAACCTCTTCCTTCTCATCAGGTAGAAGAAGTTTTGATTTTAGAAAGGCCAGAAAAGAGGCCATTACTAAATAATCTGCAGATAGCTTAAGATTATTAATATTATTGTTTATAAAATCAAGGTATTGGTTTGCTAACTCCAAGATTGAGATTTGTTTGATATCAACTTTTTGTTTTTTTGAGAGATCTAGTAAAAGATCAAGAGGGCCTTCATATCCACTTATATTTAAATTTAAATGCATTTAAATGCTTATTACTCCTCTTTTAGTTAATTCTTTTTTTATCTCAAACGTATCATTTTTTTTTTTCTGAGGTAATTCAGAAATAAAATAATTATATCTACTCTCTTTAATTTTTTTAATGTGAGAGTATATTTCTATCATTTCTTTAAGCAAACCATGACAATATAATATCACATCACAACCACCAGAATAAGCTTTCTTAACTTTTGAAATTAATGATCCATTAAGAGCTTTCATTGAAAGATCATCAGAAAGAACAATCCCTTTAAATAAGAATTTTTTTCTCAAGATTTCCTTTATTATTTTTTCTGAAAAAGTTGCTACCTTATCATCTATAGATTTATAAATTATATGTGCTAACATTACCATTGATTCATTTTTGAGTAATTTAAATGGGACCAGGTCATTTTCAAATAAATCTTTATAACTTGAACTAACTACTGATTTATTTAAATGTGTATCAAACTTCGATCTTCCATGACCTGGAAAATGTTTAAGAACTGGATAAACACCAGAATCTTTCAAACCAGAACAAAAAGCTTTAGACAATTCATAAACTATTAAAGGATTAGAATGAAAGGCTCTTGAACCAATTATACTATGAGCTCCAGGAAAAAGTAAATCACAAACAGGTGAAAAGTTTACATTTATATTAATTGAGTTAAGTTCAGAGCCTAAAAGAAATGAAGATTTGTATGCTAAATCTAATGCCTTATTCTTATCCTTTAAATAAATATCACCAAAAAATTTTTGTGGATGAAATTTTGAAAAACCACAACCTACAAGTCGTTGTACTTTTCCCCCTTCTTGATCAATAAAGATCAATATTTGTTTATTTTTTGTTATATTTCTGAGTTGATTAATCAACTCAGTCAATTGTTCTCTAGTTTTGAAATTTCTTTTGAATAAGACAAATCCAAAAGGATTTGTACTTTTGAAGAAAAATTTTTCTTCTTTGCTAAGTTCTAACCCCAAACATGAGAGGATAACACCATCAGGACTGTTCATATTTTAACTACTAAACATTTATACATTTTTTTTTTTAATCTTTTACATAATTGTTTACTTGTTTGAAATGAAAATGATTGCTCACTTAAAATCCTAAAATAAACCTCTCCGCTAATTTTTATTTCCTTAATTATTAAATTAAAATTAAATTTATCATCATCTAATTTTTTCTTTAATTTTTTGCTAGCTTCTTGACTTTTTTTTATATCTTTGAGTGACATAAATTGAACTTTGAATCTTTTTTCAGGAACATCAATATTATCTTTCTCTTTACTTTGCAAACTTTCAATCTTCTTTGCAATAAGTTCACTCTCATACTTTTTTTTTATTATTTTTTTTGCATTTAAATCATCATCAATTTTTTTTTCTTTTAAAATTTGATAAACGGAATTTTCATTGTTTGTAAAGTTATTTTCAATTTTCTCTATGAATGGAATCTCTGCCTTAATTACTTGCAAATCAGGCTCGGGGATCACAGCATTGAAAGAAAATACCACTATAATAATAAACGTAAGATATGAAAGAATAATCGATATAAATTTTATTTTTCTTCTCATTTACATACTTTCTGGACAATTTATTTTTAAAATTTTTAACCCCTTTTTAATTACTTCACTTATAGATTTCACTAAAAATATTCTTGATTTTGATAATTCGTATTTTTTTTCTATAATTATTTTTGCGTTTGTATCAACTCTTCCAAGGCCCCAATAATTATGAAATATTCTGGAAAGGTTGTGTAAATAATTTGTAATTCTATGAGGCTCATAATATTTTGCAGATTGTAAAATCACATTATGAAAGTTTGATAAAGTTTTAATGATATCAATTTCTTCTTTAAGAATTAAATTCTCTAAATTATTATCTAAACCTTTAAAATCTTTTTTTTTGTTATCAAAAGTCTTATCAAAAATCCTTATTAGAGACATACACCGTGCATGAGCATATTGAACATAAAATACTGGATTATCTTTATTCTGATTTTTCACAATTTGAAAATCAAAATCTATAGTCTGATTGACATCTCGGGAAATCATCATAAATCTTAGGGCATCTGAACCAACTTTTTGAATAACCTCTCTCATAGTGATAAATGTACCAGACCTTTTAGACATTTTTACTGGCTTCTTATCATCATATAAATTAACAAGACCTGTAAGTAGCACTTCAAACTTAATTTTTTTATTTGCAATTTGTTTAATAACATTTTTTAATCTTGATACATAGCCAGAATGATCAGAACCCCAAATATTTATTAGTTCATCAAATTCCCTTTCAACTTTATTTATATGATAAATAATATCCATCATAAAGTAGGTTAATTCTCCATTGGGTTTTATAAGTGCTCTATCTTTGTCATCACCAAATTGTTTAGATTTAAATAAAAGCATTTTTTCTTTTTTCCATTTTTCTTTATTTGAACTTTCAGGTTCATCTTGATAACCAAGATATGAAAGATCTAATTTGTTAAGTATATCTTTAAGGTTGGTTATATTTTCTTCACTAGCTAATTGTTTTTCAGATATAAATTTATCATGACTAATTTTTATACTTTTTAAGTCATATTTTATATCCATCATCACATTATTTACAATATTATCAGATGATAAATTTTTATTTGAATTATCAAGTTTGAATTTATGTGAAATTTCTTTTAGGTATTCACCTGGATATAAATCAGAGGGAAAACTGTCATTCTTTTTTTTTTCAATATGGTATTTAATTGTGCTAATTAGTTTTTTTATTTGTTCTCCAGCATCATTTATATAATATTCTCTGCATATATCATGGCCAACCTCCTCTAGGATTGATGCTATTACATCTCCAAGAACTGCACCCCTTGCATGACCTATATGCATCAAGCCTGTTGGATTGGCTGAAACAAATTCAACACAAATCTTTTTTTTTTCAACTTTGTAAATATACGAATTTATTTTTTCTGATAGCACTCTTAATTGATTTTGCCAAAAAACTGATTCTAAGAATAAATTTATAAAACCAGGTCCTTCGATCTCTACTTTTTTTATATATTTATTATTGTTAAGTTTATTAGAAATTCTTTCAGCTAATTTTCTGGGTGGTAATTTAAATAACTTTGAACTTATCATTGCTAAATTTGTTGAAAGCTCTCCAAATTCAACTTTATTAGGAACTTCAATTGAAAATTTGTTCTCTAGGTTTTCAACACAAATATTATGCTCAGCAGAAAGTTCTCTAATAATATCAAATAATTCTTTTTTAAAATATTCTTGATAATTCATTATAAGTTGTAAAGGTCAAAAAATTTTTTATGCATATTTATAGCATATTTATCTGTCATACCTGAAATATAATCACACACATTTATTAATTTTTGAGATTCATCTTCAAACTCTATCCACTCTGGAGGAAGTAAACTTGTTTCAGTTGAGTATAAGTCAAATAAATCTGATACTATTTTCTTTGCTTTTATTGTCATCCTTTTAACCCTCGAGTGCTCATACATATTATTTTTTAAAAATTTTTTTAAGATTTTTTGTTGTTTATCAATATGTTTACTAAATGAAACTATCTGACTTCTAGATTCTATTACGTCCTTATAGTTACATATTCTATTTTCATTTATATTTTTTTTTGTATTTGAAATCAGATCGTCGACCATTAATTTTATTAGACCTCTGACTATTTCATATTTAAATCTTTTTGAGTTAATATTTTTACTTTTACTAATTTTACTTATTACATCTGAGACAATTTCTATTTCTGATAGTTCTTCAATTTCAAAAAGTCCTGCATAAAGACCGTCATCTATATCATTATTATTATAAGCAATGTCGTCACAAATTGCTGCTATTTGTGACTCAAATGAACCAAAACACTCTAAATCACCACTAAAATATTTGACTATTTCTACAACATATTCTGGTGGAGTATCCTTTATGGGTCCATTATGTTTCAGAATTCCGTCCAATGTCTCAAAAGTAAGGTTTAAACCATCATAATTTAAATATTTTTTCTCTAAGAGATGTAAAATTTTGATAGCTTGGTAATTATGATTGAAACCACCAAATTTTTCCATTTTTTTATTTAAAACATCTTCACCAGCATGTCCAAATGGAGTATGTCCTAAATCATGAGATAAAGAAATTGATTCAGCTAAATCATCATTCACAAAAAAAACTTTTGAAATTGAACGAGCTAATTGAGAAACTTCAAGGCTGTGAGATAATCTAGTTCTATAATAGTCTTGATCGTGATAGACAAATACCTGTGTTTTGTACTTTAATCTCCTGAAAGCAGACGAATGAATGATTCTATCCCTATCTCTCATAAAACATGTTCTATTTGGATCAGACCTTTCTGAAAACATTCTTCCCCTAGATAAATTATAATCAGTTGAAAATTTTGAATATTGCACCATAATACCTATTACTATCATAAAAAAATGGTTGTGTAATGATTGATATAACAGAAAGTGCAATTAGTAGAATTAAACAAATTGCTGAGAAAAAAGAAAAAAAAATTTTTAGGATTTCCGTAGATGGTGGCGGTTGTCAGGGGTTTTCATATAATTTTTCATTTGATAATAAAAAACTACAGGATGACACCGAATTTAATTTTGATGATATTACAATTGTTGTAGATGAAACGTCTATGACCTTTCTAAACGGTTCGAAATTAGATTTTATTAATGATTTATTAGGTTCATATTTTAAAGTCTCAAATCCCAACGCATCCTCGACATGTGGTTGCGGGACTTCTTTTTCTGTCTGATAATGACAGTTATTTCCTCATGGAACGTTAATTCTATAAGAGTAAGGGCTAATCATGTAATCAAGTTTATTGAAGAATTTAAGCCTGACATCCTTTTAATTCAAGAAATAAAGTGCATCGATGAAGAATTTCCAGATTTTTATAGTAATCTGGGCTATAAATCGATTATTAATGGTCAGAAAGCAAAATATGGTGTTGCAACTATATTCAAAAAGAACCTTATCCCTAAATCAATAGAAATAAATAATGAAATTTTAAATAGTCAGTCACGTATTCAAGTTATAAACTTTCAATCATTAAACTTGAATGTTATAAATCTTTACACTCCCAACGGTAACCCTCTTACCGATGTGAATAAATTTGATTTTAAGTTAAAGTGGTATGAAGAGGTTTATCAATTAATTGAAAAATTTACAGATAACAAGCAAAATTTATTAGTTGGTGGAGATTTCAATGTTATCGAAAATATAAATGACGCATTGAATTTTAGAGAATGGGAAAATGATGCATTAGGCCATATAAAAGTGAGAAGTAAATTTAGAGAATTTTTGTCATTAGGTCTTACAAATCTGACAAGGATTTTTTATAAACCGGGTCAAATTTTTTCTTTTTGGGATTACCAAAGAAGTAGTTGGGAGAGAAATGATGGTATTTTGATTGACCATTTCTTGGCTACACCTAAAATTTTACAGAATGTGGTTTCACTTAATTACGAATCTAAGTACAGGGGTCTTGAAAAACCTTCTGATCATATACCTTTTTGGATAGAATTAAATATCTGAATAGACTTTTTTTTCTTTTTTTGCTCCAGGGTGAGTTACAGCTCCATATCTTGCAGACCCTACTGTTTGAGAGAATTTCCAAAGAGCACCTGAACCAAAATCATTTTCTTTTAGTTTAAGACTCTGTTTCCTTTGGTTTAAAATTTTTTCATCAACATCTAAACTGATTAGTCCTTTATCAGCATCTATAATAATCTTATCTCCATCTTCAATTAATGCTATTGGCCCACCTACCATTGCTTCGGGGCTAATATGTCCAACACACAAGCCACGAGTAGCTCCTGAAAATCTTCCATCAGTTATCAAGGCAACCTTCTCACCCATACCCTGACCATAGATTGCAGCGGTAGTTGCAAGCATTTCCCTCATTCCAGGCCCGCCTTTAGGGCCTTCGTATCTAATTACTATTACATCCCCACTCTTATAATTTTGTTTACTGACGGCATTAAATGCATCTTCTTCAGAATCAAAACAACGAGCTCTTCCTGAAAAAGATTTTGATGTTAAACCAGCGACCTTTACAATAGATCCATCAGGGGCAAGATTTCCTTTTAGACCGATAACGCCACCAGTAGTGGATATAGGTTTTTGTGTTGAATAGATTAAATCTTGAGATGTTGAATCAAACTTTACATTTTTTAGATTTTCTTCAATTGTTTTTCCTGAAACGGTTATACATTCTCCGTGAAGAAAACCTCCCTCCAATAAAGCCTTCATCATAATTGGCACCCCTCCAATTTCATGAAGATGTTTGGCAAGATATTTTCCGCCAGGTTTTAAATCAGCAATATATGGTGTTTCTTTAAAAATTTCAGCAACATCAAATATGTCAAATGGTATGCCAATTTCATTAGCGATTGCTGGCAAATGGAGTGCTGCATTGGTGGACCCACCTGAACATGCAACAATTCTAGCTGCATTTATTAGTGATTTTCTGGTTACTATATCTCTTGGCCTAATATTTTGATTTATTAATTCCATGACAACCCTCCCTGATTCGAAAGCAAATTTATCTCTTGATTCATAGGAAGCTGGAGGAGATGAAGAACCAGAAATAGCAAGTCCGATAGCTTCTGCAACACAGGCCATTGTGTTTGCTGTAAACTGACCGCCACATGAACCTGCTGAGGGACATGCAACTTTTTCTAACTCACATAACTGTTTTTCACTAATCTTTTTAGAATCAAATTCACCAACTGCCTCAAAAACATCTTGAATAGATACCTCTTTGTCTTTATAAATTCCTGGTAAAATTGAACCGCCGTATAAAAAAACCGATGGAACATTTAGTCTGAGCATAGCCATCATTATACCAGGCAATGATTTATCACAGCCAGCAATGCCAACAAGTCCATCATAGCAATGACCTCTCATTGAAACTTCAATAGAATCAGCTATTATTTCACGAGAAACAAGGGATGATTTCATTCCTTCATGACCCATTGCAATACCATCTGTGACACTTATTGTAGTAAATTCTCGAGGAGTTCCGAAGTTTTCTTTAACTCCCTTCTTTGCTACCTGAGCCTGTCTTGATAAAGAAATATTACATGGCGCGGATTCATTCCAACACGTTGCAACACCCACGAATGGTTGATTAATATCATCCTTAGACATTCCCATTGCGTAATAATAAGCTCTATGAGGAGCACTTTTAGGACCCACACTAACATGTCTACTTGGTAATCTATTTTTATCTACTTTACTCATTCTTTAATACCTTTTTAATATTAAATGATTAAACACTTTTGCAAATTCAAATTTATCTTCATAATAAGAAAAATGACCACTATTTCTTAGTTTAAATCTGATTAGACCATAATCACGTTCAGGAATACCTAAATTTGTATTTTCTCCAAATAAATATACCTTTTTTTTAAAGTATGTTTTATAAAAACTCAACAATATTGATCTCTTACTTAAACGAACACATTCTTTTGATATTTCATAGAATGTGGGTGGAAAAGTTTGGCCTAATGATTCTGACCATATCCTTAAAAATTTTTTTTCTGATCTAGATGACAGATATAATAGTTTATAAAACTTTTCTTTTATGAATAAGTTTTTATCATACGAAGCAGTTTTTTTTGTAAGAGTTTCAGTATCATTTTCGGTTAAATTACCCTCGTAGTTAACAAATAATATATTTTTTTGATTAAGAAAATACTTAAATAATAGAATTGGTATAATACCCCCAACAGAATGACAAAAAATTATAGGATTACCTATTTTTTTTTTCTTTATCATTACGAAAATTTTTTTTGTAAAGTCATACAAACTGTCTTTATTATAATAATTTTTATTATGCCCAGGAAGGTCAGGAATCAGAATTTGATTTTTTGTTTTATTTCTCAGGAGTATAAATTTAAGATCTAAACTTGAACAGCCTAATCCATAAAATACAATTACATACTTTTTTGATGCAAATTTAGGTTTGTTTGATAGTAAATTAATGTTTTGGAATTTCAATTTATACATCTTTTTTATTAAGTAATTGAAGATTTTTAATTGCTGAATTTAATTTATCTCTTTCTTTCTCAATAATTTTTTTTGGTGCTTTATTTAAAAATTTATTATTTTTTAATTTACTTTCAAAATGCTTGATTTCTTTTTTATAAAAATTAATTTGCTTTTCAATATTTAGATTATTATCAACATTTGATGATTTGGTTTTTAAGGAAAATTTAACTCCCTCAACAACAAACGTGTTGTCTGAATTTATTAAATGATTTGTATATTTAATTTCATTTAATTTGAATATTGATTTTATTAGAAATTCATTATTTTTTACCCACTTAACTTGCTCATTTAATTCTATCGAAAGTTCAAAATCTACTAGTTTATTAATCGTAACCTCTGATCTTATTTTTTTTATTAATTCAATAACCTTGATAAATTCACTTATATCTGAATCATATTCAACCTTTTCATTTTCATGAAGTGATTCTTCGAAAAGTGATGTTTTTTTATATTTAAGTTCCCTTGATAATTTTTCAGTTACAAAAGGAATAACTGGATTTATCATGTTTAATATTCCTTTAAAAATATAACTAAAATTAGACTCTATTTCCTCAGCTATACTATCCTTTTTTTCTTTAATGAAGAACTTAGATAGCTCAATAAATAAGTCACAAAAATCATTCCAAATAAACTGATACAATTCATTTATAAAAAGGTTAAATTTAAATTTACTAATTGATTCAATTACATTTTTTTTCGTTTCAATATATCTAAAGTATATCCATTTATTCAAAATAAGTTTATTATTATTTGGGTCAAAACTTTTACGATATTTGAAATTATTAAACTGTGCAAACCTTGCTACATTCCAAAGTTTTGTTATGAAATTTCTACTATTTTCAACAACTTTATCAGATAATTTGATATCTCTTCCTTGTGATGAAAGGCTTGCAAGAGTAAATCTTAATGAATCAGCACCATACTTATCAATTAGAACTAAAGGATCAATAACATTACCCTTGGATTTGGACATTTTTTGACCTTTTTCATCTTTAACTAATGGATGAATATATATGTTTTCAAATGGTAAATCTTTCATAAACTTTAAACCCATCATTATCATCCTAGCTACCCAGAAAAAAATAATATCGAACCCAGTAACTAATACATTTGTAGGGTAGAATCTATTTAAAAGATCCTTATTTTTAGGCCAGCCCAGTGTAGAAAAAGGCCATAACGCTGATGAAAACCAAGTATCAAGGACATCAGTTTCTTGATGACTAATTACAGCTTTTTTATTTATTAAAGATAATTGTTTTTTTGCTTCCTCTATATTCTCTGCAGCAATCATGTCACCGGCATTTGAATACCATATAGGAATTCTATGGCCCCACCAAATTTGCCTAGAAATACACCAAGGTTGAATATTGTCTATCCAATGGTTGAAAGTATTAATCCATAGTTTGGGATGAAATTTGATTTTTTCTTTTTCAATTTTTTTTTTTATTGGAATACATAATGTCTTAGAGTCTACAAACCATTGATCCGTTAAAAAGGGCTCAACTATTTCACCTGTTCTATCGCCATATGGAATTACCATCTTATTGGTTTCGACCTTATCAACCAAACTCTGTTTTTCTAATGCTTTTATTATTTTTTTTCTCGCCTCAAACCTATCCATCCCTCTAAATTGATTAGGTATAATGTCAATGGTCAATAATTTACAATTTTTATCAAATATATTTTTAAAACTTAAATTGTGTTTGATACCAATTTCAAAATCATTGAAGTCATGCGCTGGAGTAATCTTAACTGCACCGGAACCTTTGTTAGGGTCAGCATAGGAATCAGCAATAATTTTAATTTCTCTATCTGTGAAAGGGATGATAGCTTTCTTTCCTATAAATTTCTTTAATGTTTTATTTTTTGGATGAATTGCAATTGCAACATCACCAAACATTGTTTCTGGTCTTGTAGTTGCAATTGTAATTTTTTCATTCGAGTCCACTAAATGATATTTTAAATGCCACATTTTGCCGTTAACTTCTTTTTGATTGACTTCCAAGTCTGATATTGCAGTTTGCAATAATGGATCCCAATTAATAAGTCTTTTATCTTTGTAAATTAAACCTTCGTTAAAAAGTTCAATAAAAACCTTATTAACTACTTTACAAAGATCTTTATCCATTGTGAATCTAGACCTTGTCCAGTCTACAGAAGTGCCCAGTCTATTCATTTGATTTATAATGTTATTACCCGACTCTTCTTTCCATTCCCAGATTTTCTTAATGAACTTTTCTCTTCCTAAATCATTTTTTGTTTGTTTTTCTTTTTTAAAAATATTTTGTTCCACAACAATCTCTGTAGCAATTCCAGCATGATCAGTGCCGGATTGCCAGAGAACGTTTTTTCCAATTTTTTTTTGAAACCTAACTATTATATCTTGCAATGTAAAAGTTAACGCATGCCCTATGTGAAGGCTTCCCGTTACATTCGGTGGGGGCATCATCAAACAAAATGCATCTTTATCTTTTTCATTTTTAAAATTAAAAGTTTTTTCGGTTGCCCATGATTGCAAAAGTTTCTCTTCAACTTCTTTAAAATTAAATCTTTTCTCTAGCATTCTACTCAATTAAATCTAACCACTTTTCTTTAACATCCTTATAATTCTTTTCAACGTCATAATATACAACAGATAAATCAAGATCTTTTGCATTTAACTTGCCTTGATGATGTAATGTTTCATAATAGGAGGTGAATAGATTCCTATATGCCTTCACTAAATCTAACTCTGATTCAAGAAGCTCTTGTTCTCCATCCAAAAGATCAAGCATAGTTCTTTCTCCTAATTGCATTTCCTGCTTTAAACCATCAAGATAAATTTTATTTGATTTTATTTGCTTTTTATATGCGCTAATTTTTGACAATGAATTATCAAATATAGATATAGATGAAATTAAATTATAACTTACTTCATCTTTTATTTTCTTTAGTAATGATTGTAATGATAAAAGTTTGGACCTTGTTTCTCTTATTTTAGAAGAGGCTGCGCCAGATTGATACAAAGGAATATCAATAACGGCGAAAGCTGACAAAACTTCTCTTTTACTATCAAATTTAAAGTATCCTTCATTAATATAGGCTTCACCTTCAAGTTTGAGACTTGGCAACCTTTTTCTTTTAATTTTTTGAATTTCATTTTCGACAGATTTAATTTGAAACACTAAATCATTAATGCGTGGGTTAAACTTCTGACTTGATAAATTTAGCTTATCAGGATCGAGCGAAATTTTGTTAAAATCTAGTATAATGTTTGGCTTTTTAGGGGCAATTCCAAATATAAACTTATATTTAGCAGATAATGTATTAATATTTTTCTTCGACTCAATTAATTCAGACTGTGCCAAAAGATATCTAGCTTCAGCAATAGAAACATCAGTTAGAGTAACCTCACCAATATCAAACTGTTCTTTAGTTAATTCTAATCTTTTTTTAAGTACTTGAAGATTTTTTTCTTTTAAATCAAAATTAATTTTTTCTGTTGCTAAATCTGCATAAGTCCTGATGGAATTAAGAAACACCTCTTGTTCTCTATTTTTTAATGAAAATCTATACGAAACAACTTTATTTTTAGCCTCTTTAAGGTTACTAATACTACTTCCTCCATTAAAAATGTCTTGAGTTAATTTAACGCCCTTATATGTTTCGGTTCTCAAATTATCTGTTGCAATGTTAAAACCTTGTGAGTTAGTATCTACTTTACCTTTTTTATAATAACCACTAATTTCAGGTCTAAATTCAGCATATGCTTGAGGAACTAATTCATCTCTAGATTTCAGTACTTCTCTTTCGTAAATTAATTCTGGATTAGAATTATACAATGATTCAAGGGATTCTCTAAGATCATCATTTACTATATTTTCAGAAAATAGATTTTCAGAGTAACTTAATATAACTAAGAATAATAAAGTTTGGATATTAATTATTTTTCGCATAATCATCACCTTCTTCTATGAAGTCATTTAGATTACATACATTAGTATTAAAAATTTTTGTAAATGATACATCATCTTGAATTTTTAAACCTCTTACAAAAAAACCAATGGGATCATCAATGTTTTTTATTACCGTATAAATCTCACCATCTTCTTTTAATTGCTTAACTAAGCCTTGTGGCATGTGATTTACGCAACCCTCGATAAAAATTTTATCAAAAGGTTGATTGTGCGAATTGCCTGTACTAAGTTTACTTTTATAATGAACAGAGCAATTAAGCAAACTCATTTCAGTCAATGTTTGATTAGCCAATTCAACTAATTTTTTATCATTTTCAATAGCAAAAACGTATCCTACTAAATTAGATAGTATTGCAACGGAATATCCTGTTAGGCATCCAATAACTAAAACTTTGTCTTCTTTAGAAAAGTTACAATGTTCAAACATTCTAGCCATTAAAAACGAACGCATAAAGTATCTATCAGATGAAAACTTAATGTCCGAATCACTGTAAATCAAATCTTTATTATTATCAGATATGAATAATTCTCTTTTTATTTTATAAAAAGAGTCTAGTAATTCTTTTTTCTTTACGCCAACCGGCATAATTTGACTTTTAACCATATTAACTCTTGCAATTTCAAAATAATTATTGTTCATTTTCTATGTATTTAAATACTGTTTAATATATAAGTATTAATATTTATTACAATGTTAAAGAATCATTGGTGCGGTGGCGGAGAGGCTACGCACCGGCCTGCAAAGCCGAGTACACCGGTTCGAATCCGGTCCGCACCTCCAAAAAATAAATGTTTTTACAAATTAAAAAATTAAACTATTATAGCTCTAATTTTCCGGCGTAGCTCAGTTGGTAGAGCAAGCGACTGTTAATCGCTGGGTCACAGGTTCGAGTCCTGTCGCCGGAGCCATAATAAAACATGAAAATATTTATAAGTGGTATAGCGGGTTTTTTAGGAAGCCATTTGGCTGATGCTTTTATCAAAGAAGGTCACCATGTCGTAGGTTGTGATAGTTTAATCGGAGGTGAACTTAACAATGTGCCTCCTTCGGCAGAATTTTACCAATACGACTGTTGCTTCAGAAACTCTATGCTAAAAATTACCAAAGGGTGTGACCTTGTGTATCACACAGCCGCAACCGCTTACGAAGGGTTATCAGTCTTTTCTCCACACCTCATAACTAATAATATTGTAACTGGTTCAGTTTCACTTTTTAGCGCTGCAATTGAAAATAAAGTTAAAAGGATAGTTTATTGTTCATCTATGGCAAGGTATGGAACTAATAAAGTACCTTTTAAAGAAAGCTATACTCCGAATCCACAGGATCCATATGGAATTGCAAAAGTTGCTGCAGAAAATATACTCAAGAATCTGTGTGAAGTACATGGGGTTGAATACGTAATTGCTGTTCCTCATAATATTATTGGACCTCGACAGAAATATGACGACCCCTATAGAAATGTAGCCTCAATAATGATTAATCTTATGCTACAAAATAGACAACCGATTATTTATGGAGATGGTAAGCAAAAAAGATGTTTTTCCTATATTGATGATGATTTATTTTGCTTGAAAGAAATGGCTACAAGTCAAAAGGTTTTGGGAGAAATAATAAATATTGGTCCTGACGAGGAATTTATTACTATAAATACACTAGCAGAAAAGATTGCTAATCAACTGAAGTTTAATTTGAATCCAATTTATATGAAAGGTAGACCACAAGAGGTTCTCGAAGCCACATGTAGTGCAGAGAAAGCAAGGAAAATTTTAAACTATAAAACGAAGACATCCCTCGATGACGGAATACTCAAAATGATTAATTATATCAAAGAAAATGGTATTAAAAAGTTTAGATACCATTTGGATATCGAAATAGTAAATTCCAGAACTCCTGATACTTGGACAAAAAAAATATTTTAAGATGGTCAAAGTAAGTTATATTTGTCCAATTTATAATAAAAGTCACTACTTAAAAGATGTAACTTATTCTATCAAGAATCAACAAGGAGAGTTTGAAAAAGAATATATTTTCATTGATGATGGTTCTAATGATAATTCAATTTCATACTTACAAAAATATACAAAAGATTGGAGAAATGTAAAAATTTTATCTCAAAATAATTTTGGGCCAGCTATCGCAACTCAACGAGGAATTGATGCTGCTAATGGTGATTACATAAAACTAGTAGGTGGTGATGATATTATGGAGCCAAATTGTACAAAAATTTTAATAGAGGCAATAATTAAATCTAAATCCATTGCTGTTTTCAGTAGATATAAACTTTTAAAAACTTATAAAAAGATTCGGTACAATAATGATGATAAATTACTCAATATTAGAACATTAGATAATCCAATTTTAGCAACCATAAAATCAAGTTTTTCAGGCACAACACCAACTTTGTATGAACATAGTTCGATTAGAACCTCAGGGGGATGTAATAAAAAAGTATTTATCGAGGACTTTTCCCTTGCTTTAGGTCTCTCAAAGTTTGGAAGTTTTACTTTCATTGATAACGTAACTTCTTATGGGCCAGAGGAGGATGAGAATAGAATTATGAATAATAAAAAGACCCAGTTACTTCATGACTATAATGCCGCATTATATTATTTTATTAAAGATAACGATGAACTAGATCCAGATATCAAAAGGGCTGCATGTAAGAAAGCATTAGGAAGGTCTTACAACTGGTGTAAAAGAAACAAAAGAAAAAGTTTTTTAAATATAATGCTTCTTCTGAAAATATCACTTTTGACAGGCAGAAGAGATTATCATAAACTTATCAGGAAATCGTGTAGGTTTTTTTACGATAAAGTCGAAGAAGATGAAATCCGCAATAGAGTTTTATAACTTTACTCTCCTTGATTAAATATAATTCCTTTTTTTCTAATAATCTTTAGCATGTAGAGAAAGAAAACCGAACTCAAGAATAGAATAATTAGATTTATAATTGAAATATTTATTAGTTGATTAAGGCTAAATGTTCCTTTGAGAAAAATTAACCTCATCTCCTCAAAGATCATTGTTGTAGGAAAATACTGAGCAATAGTCTGTATAGCATTGGGTAAAGAGTCTAAAGGATAATAAACACAAGAAAAAGGTAGAATTATGAATATAATTGCCCAAGCTAGTTCCTCAAATGACTGACCATATCTCATTACTAGTCCTGATACAACAAGTCCAATAGACCAACCAATTAGTGCTAAATTTAAAAAGAAGATAATTAAATAAAAACCTAACTCAAACATATGAAAGTTGAAAAAGTAATTTGCAAAAAAGATTGCTGGGGTTAGACCTAAGATAGTTCTCAAAGTACTTATTAATACTAAACCTAATATTATTTCATAATCTCTTATTGGCGTTAGAAATAAATTTGGAAGGTTTCTTGACCATAATTCCTCAAAAAAGGACATTGATAAGCCGAGTTGGCTCCTGAATAAAATATCCCACAAAACTACCGCTGATAGAATAATATTAATAGAATTCCAGCTTTCTAAAACACTAGTCTCTGCAAAAAAATTTGTGAAATAACCCCAAAATAGAATTTGAACACTTGGCCAATAAAAAATACTTAAAAGTCTTGGAAATGAACCAATCGCCATATTTTGATATCTAATTAAAAGAGCAATTATTCTATGAATCATCGAATATAAGCTCCTTTAGTTTATTTTTCCTTAAGATATTTTTTAAATTTCCTTGGACTTTAATTTCACCGTTATCGAAAATTATTAAATAATTACACATAAAACTTATCTCTTCTAAGTTATGAGACGTAATTAAAATTGCAGAATTTTTTTTCTTTTGATAATTAATTAGATATTCCCTGATAAACTCTGAAGTCTGTATATCAAGTGAAGCTGTAGGTTCGTCTAATAATAGTAAATCCGGACTATTTAGAAGAGCTTTACATAGATTTACCCTAGTCTTTTGTCCAGAAGATAACTTTCCATAATTCAGATCAAGAAGTTCATCTATAAAAAGCTCTTTACTTAGATTTTTTATCATAGCTTTATAATCATTGACATTATAGAGACGAGAGTAAAATAATAGATTTTGATAAACAGACATCTTTTTTGGAAGTTCAACATAAGGACTCTGAAAATTTATTTTATTTAAAATTCTGTATTTATCTTTTTTTAGACTTAGGCCTAAGATATTTATTTCCCCTGAGGAAGGGCTTATCAGTCCCATTAGCATAGCTAGAAATGTAGTTTTTCCTGCTCCATTTTTTCCAAGCACACCAAATATTCCTGTTGATGGAAGTCTTATACTTATATTATTAAGTATGATTTTTCCATTATAACTTTTTGAAATATTTTTGGTTTCTATTGAATAGGTCATTATAGTAAATATTAGATAAAGTATTTTTATTTTTTTTTAACATTCAAGTAAAAAAAATGTTTACATTTCTAAAATAAGAAAATAATTTCCATATCAGGATGAATAATTTTAACTTAAAAAAAGACTTTTCAGAATGTATAGGAAATACTCCATTAATAAAGCTTAAAGTAGCCTCTGAAATTTCAGGTTGTAATATTTTTGGTAAATGTGAATTTCTTAATCCGGGTGGTTCCGTTAAAGATAGAGCAGCTTATCAAATTATAAAAGATGCTGTCGACAACAATATGATCAAGACTGGAGGAACAATTGTTGAGGGTACGGCTGGAAACACAGGTATTGGTATTAGTTTGGTTGGAAACTCGCTTGGAATGAAATCAGTAATAGTTATCCCTAAAACACAAAGCCAAGAGAAAAAAGATATGCTAAAATTATGTGGTGCAGACTTAAGGGAAGTTGAAGCATTGCCATATAGTAATCCAGGAAATTATATAAGAGTATCAGAACAGATATCAAAGGAAATTGAAAATTCTAATGGAGTGCTTTGGGCTAATCAATTTGATAATATTTCTAATAAGAAATCTCATTATTTGACAACTGGACCAGAAATCTATGAATCTTTATCTCATAATCTTGATGCTTTTATTTGTTCAGTAGGAACTGGCGGTACAATTTCTGGAGTTTCAGATTATTTAAAAGAGAAAAATAAAAATATTTTAATTGGATTAGCAGATCCTCATGGCTCAGCAATGTATAATTTTTTCAAAAAGGGTGAACTGAAGTCTAAAGGAACGTCAATCACTGAAGGAATTGGACAAGGAAGAATTACAAAGAATTTAGAAGGTGCGAAAATTGACGAATGTTTTCAAGTTTCAGATAATGAAGCATTAGATATAGTTTATAAAATGATTGAGCATGAAGGTTTAATTCTAGGTGGTTCATCAGGGATAAATATAGTTGGTGCAATGAAACTTGGTAAAATAATTGGACCTAGAAAAAATATAGTCACTATTTTATGTGATTATGGAACGAAATATCAAAGTAAAATTTTTAATAGAAAATTTCTAGAGAGTAAAAAGTTATTGGTCCCAAAATGGTTATAAAGAAAAGTATTTATAATAATTTAATCAATAGTTGCGGCTTAAAGAAAATAATTAAAGATAAAAATACTAAAATCATTGACTGCAGATGGTTTCTTAATAATCCTAATAAGGGGTATAGGGATTATTCAAAAAGTCACATTCCATCTGCAATTTTTTTTGATGTAGATAAGATTTCTAATAATAATATAAAGCTGCCGCATATGTTGCCAACATACAATACTTTTAACTCTTACGTGAATAAAAGTGGGATCAATAAAAGTAACGTAGTTATAATTTATGACCAATATGGTTTTTTTTCATCATCAAGGGTTTGGTTTATATTTAAAAATTATGGTTTTGAGAAAGTAAAGATTCTAAATGGGGGGTTTCAAGCATGGAAAAAACTTAAATATAGAACTTCAAGTATTAAAATCAAAACTAAATACTGTCGAACATTTTTTAACAGAAAATTACAGAAATATGTGGTTGATAAAGTCCAAGTAAAAGACTCAATTAAGTGTGATAAAAATATTATAATTGATGCAAGACCATCAAAAAGATTTTTAGGGCAAGTACCGGAACCCAGACCATTTCTTAGGAAAGGAAATATATTAAAAAGTATAAATGTACCATTCAATAAAATTCATGATTTAACAGGAAAACTGAAAGGGAGAACAGAATTGATAAAACTTTTTAAGAATTTATCAAAGAATAAAGAGATTATCTGTTATTGTGGTTCTGGAGTTACAGCATGTAATCTAATTTTTGTGCTTAATTTATTAAATTTTACAATCATAAAACTTTATGATGGATCGTGGGCCGAATGGGGAAAAAAAGAATAAATATAAAAACTAAATTGATTCATTCTGGTATCAACCCAAATGAACATCAAGGTTCATTAAGTAATCCAATATATAAAAATTCAACATTAGTCTTCAAAGATTATGATGGATATCTAGATGCAAAAAAAAATAAATTTTCTAAACCCTATTACGGTAGATTAGGAAATGTAAGCACAAAAGCATTTGAAGCACTTATGTCAGAACTTTACGAGTGTGATTCATGTATAGCAACTAGTTCTGGATTATCGGCTATTATACTTTCCTTACTAACTTTTCTTGAAAAAGATTCAGAATGTCTCATTACTGAAAATTGCTACGAACCTGTATACAATTTTGCTACTAACACTTTAAAAAAACTTGGAATAAATGTTAAATATTTTTCAAATATTAATTTTAATAAATTAGTTTCCAAGAAAACAAGAGTAATTTACATGGAATCACCAGGTTCTCTAAATTACAAGATCGAAGATGTAAAAAAAATAGTTAATATTGCAAAAAAAAAGAAAATTGTAACAATATTCGATAATACATGGGCAACTTTTCTTGGTTTCAACCCTTTAAAATTAGGAGTGGACGTTGTGATTGAATCTGCAACAAAGTATATTTCAGGACACTCTGATAATTTTTGTGGAATAATTGCAACTGATTATAATAATTTTGTGAAAATTAAAACTACAATAACAAGACATGGTGATTATGTTCATCCTGAAAGTTGTAATACAGCAATGAGAGGAATTAAAACACTAAATTCACGAATGAAAGTTCATTATAATAACGCTCAGAAGATTTATAGTTTTCTCCAAAAAAAGAAAATTGTCCAAAAAATTTATTTTCCTCCAAATATAAATGATAGTCAGCACCTACTGTGGAAAAATTATTTTACATCTGGTAACGGACTCTTATCATTCAGTATGTTAGATAATAATGATATAAGAATTTTCTTAAATAACCTGAAATTGTTTCAGATTGGGTTTAGTTGGGGAGGTTTTGAAAGCTTAATCTTGCCTATTAATAGATTTAGTCCTGTAATAAAACACTCGAAAAAATCTTTACATTCGTTTAGAATACATGCAGGTTTAGAATCGAGTGATGATTTAATTGATGATCTAGAGAGAGGTTTTTTAAAATATGAAGAAAGGTAAATACATAATTTTTCAACCAACCAAATCAGCGATGCAATCGGGTTTAAATAACTCAAAAAAATGGTGTCTAACAAATGTAGAGACACACGAGACATTCTTAAATAGCATTTTTTGTTGGACGGGAACCTCAAATCCAGAGAAAAATATACAAATTTTTTTTGATGACCTTGATTCTGCAGTAAGATTTGCTAAATCAAAAGGATATATTTTTGAAATAATAAATACACCTAAAAGAAAGATAATAAAAAAATCATATTCTAACAATTTTATTAGATAATCATGGCTAAAAGCTCTAAACATTGCCCAGCATGGATAATCAAAATAATCACATCTCTTATGGTCTATGATTATATAACAAAAGACGATTCTTTTTTTCTACAGACTAAGAAATTTTTAGATTTTTTATCTAGATATGAAACAATTACAGCTGAGGAACTAAACGAGATAGCTACTTTAAAACTGCAATTTCTTGGTGAGGTAAAGAATATCAAAGATCCTTATTTACTTCTCAATCATTACATGTATAAAATAATCAATGATGTTGAGCCAAGTGAAACTGGTTTAATAAAAGGTGATCCCTACGACGGAATTAAGAAAAGAGATTATCACACCCACACTCTGATTAAGGATTTTAAGGTTTTTGTTTATTCGTGTCGCTCTGCACTAACACTAAAGGCTCCAACTGGCTGGGATATTAGAAATGAAGAAGATATTGGAGAACTAGGAGATGTAATAAAAAAACAATTTTCACTCGATGATTTAATAAATAGTGTAAGCGATGATTAATAAAGTATTATTTGTAATTATCTTCTTAATTATTTCATTAGAAAAAAACGAATTACTATCAAATGGTGTTTTAGAAAGTTCTATAAATAATAAGTACAGAAGTGAAAAAAATAAAAAAAGGGATCTTTATAGAAACCCATATGAAACATTGAGTTTTTTTGAAGTTAGTAGTGATAAAAAAATCTTAGAGATAATTCCAGGAAGAGGATGGTACACAGAAATATTATCTAATTACATGAATAGTTCTAATAACTTTTATGTACTTATGTATGAAAAGCCAAAAATTGATTATTTAAAAAAGATTCAAAATGAATATTTAAAATTTTTTTCAGAAAATGGAGATAAATTCGGTAAAATAAAAGATATTTATTTTGATGATAACTTTAATATTATCCATGAAGCAGATTTCTTTGACTTAGCTTTAACATTTAGAAATACTCATAATTGGCTTAAAATTGGAAAAGCAGAAAAGGCCTTTAAATCAATAAATAGAGTTTTAAAAAAAGATGGAATACTTGGAGTGGTTCAGCACAGAGGATTTGAAGACTCTAAAGAAGACTTTCTAAAAGGATACGTAAAAGAAAAATTTTTAATTAAACTAATTGAAGAACAAGGATTTAAACTTATTAAAAGTTCTGAAATTAATTCAAATAATAAAGACCTGAAAAATTATGAAAAGGGAGTTTGGACTTTACCTCCTCGTCTAGTTGATGGGGCTAAAGATAAATATTTAATTATAGGAGAAAGTGATAGAATGACTCTTAAGTTTAGAAAATTATAAAGTGATACATTTGATAATTGCAACTTTTCCCGAAGCTAATTATTTTATTAAATATTTGCACCTCAAAAAAATTAGAAGCATCTCAGAATTTAATGTTTACTATAGTAGTAAATTTACTTTAACAATTAGTGGTATAGGAAAAGTAAATGCAGCAATTGCAGTTGCTCAAACGTACCAGGAGTTTGGTAAAAATAGAAATAATAATTGGTTAAACATTGGGATTGCAGGGCATAATAACTCTAAATTAGGTGACATTTATATAATAAACAAAATATCAGAAGATAATAGTGATAAGAGGTTTTTCCCATATTCTCCATCTATAACAAATGTGCGAAATAATTCATGTATAACCTATGAGAATGAAAATAATAAATATAACCATTCACTATCTGATATGGAATTGAGTGGTTTTTTTGAAGCTGCCAATAAATATTCATACAAAGAACTTATTCATTCAATAAAAATAGTTTCAGATAATAAATATGATTCTATTGACTTCAAAGATAAAAAAGTAGTTGAAAGATTATTTTCTGACAAATCATTAATATTCAACAAATTTTTTAAAATAATTGAATCACTCTCGAATGACGCAATAAATAATACCATTATGATAGACAGAAAAATTGATCAACTAATAGGAAAAGTGAAATTCACTAGTTCAGAAAATGAACAAGCAAAGAAACTACTAAAACTTGTTTTTTTAAAAAAAAAAAAGATTGATTATGATATATTCAATAACTCTAATAATAAAAAAGAGATAATTAATCAGTTAAAAATTTTGCTAAAATTATGAGAATTAAAAATTTATATATAGAAAGGGACGTTCTTAAAGAAAAAAGGACATTGGAAATACAAAATAAATTAAAGTTTGATGATATTATTATTTGTAATAGCTACCAAGAAGTATTTAATGTAAAGAATCAAAACTTCAGAATACAAAAGAAAGATCCAAGCATTATAATTGCCAGAAAGAAGCAGAATTTTTTATTAGAGGCACCAAAGGACTTCAGTATTGGTTATAAAAATAATTATTATTTTTCTCATATGTTAAATTGTTTATATGACTGCAGGTACTGTTATCTTCAAGGAATGTTTAACTCAGCTAACTATGTAATATTTATCAATTATAATGATTTTTTAGAGTGTATTAAAAAAAAAGTAGAAAGTTCAAATGAAAATTTTTGTTTTTTTTCCGGTTATGATTGCGATAGTTTAGCTTTTGAGGAGTACACAGGTTTTATTAAATTTTTTTTAGATAAATTTAAAAGAATTAAAAATAGTGTTTTAGAAATTAGGTCTAAAAGTACTAATATTAAATGTTTACTTAATACCAAGCCTACTCCAAAAGTGATTCCTGCATTTAGTTTAAATTCAAATGAGGAAATAAATTTTCTAGAGTATAAAACTCCCAGGCTTAATAATAGAATTGATGCTATAAGAAAACTTCAAGATATTGGATGGAATGTAGGTTTAAGATTTGATCCATTTATATGGATGAATGAAAAGAGAAATGTAAAGTTTTTTCTAAGAGATATATTTTCATCTTTAAATGAAAAAAGAATTCACTCAGTTACAATAGGTAATTTTAGAATGCCAAAAGGTTACTTAAAAAGAATTCTCAAAATGCACAATAATGATTCTTTTCTTTTGGAAAACTATTTAAAACAAGACTATAATATATTGAAAGACAAAAATAAATCAGGACAAGATATATTGAAAAATATTATGTCCTCATTTGTGGACGAAAGTAAAATCTATTTAAATTAAAATCGTCTATCCTTTATTTCAAATTTTCTGCAGCTAAATATCAAAGAACTACCTTTATCATCTTCATATCTTTTAAAATTCAAAACCAGTTCACCTGAAAATCTTCCCACAAGACCATAAACTTCTCCATTTGAATCAGGATATAATTGTACATCCGAAGCAAACCATGAAATATTAGATTCAGTCACATTGATTTGATTTGGTTTTAATGATAACCCACCTATTTCAACAACATCACTTTCTGTATCAATGATTACGAAAATATCTTTAACATCGACCTCCCTTGTGCTTGAAGAGTTATTTGTACAAATAAGGTTTAAATCAAAGCTAGAAACAACAAGTGGAAAAAGAAGAAGAATAACAAACAACATAATTAAAATAATTTCAAAAAATACAAAATTGTCAAATTTTTATTATATTTATAATTACTTTTTATTAAAACATATTTAAAATCAGTTCTTTATGGAATTATTTAGTAATAATAATGTTTAAAAAGAACTTATACGTAAAAAATAATTTGTCACCTTTTAAGATTAGTAGAACAAAAATCGATTTGTTTTTTGATTGCAAAAGATGCTTTTATTTAGACCAAAGGCTGGGTATTAAAAGACCGCATGGAACACCATTAGTAATTAATAATTTAATTGTAAAAAAATTTAAAACAAATATCCAAAAGCTAAGAGAAATCAAATCCGTTGTTCCTAGCTCTGAAAATTTGCTTTTAAATGGATTTATACCATATTTAAATGAAAATTTATCAAAATGGACTGATCCTTTCAAAGGAATATCTACGCATGACAAAAAGTCTAATTTAAAAGTTTTTGCTAGTATCGATGATATTTGGATAAATAACAATAAATGCTTTCCAGTTATAATAAAAAGTATTGCTAGAAATGAAGAAGAAATTGAAGAAAACATATGGCATGGATATACTCGTCAACTCTCACTTTTATCTTTTTTACTTGAAAAAAATAAATTAGAAATTGGAAAATTTGGAATTATTGTAATGATTAATGCCTCTGATGATGTACAGTGCAATGATAGTCTTAGTTTAAATTTTTTTTTATTTAAAAGAGAGATAGATATTTCTTGGGTTTCCCAAACATTTATGGATATAAAAAATTTACTTGATAGTGATAAACTACCACAAATATCAAATAGATGTAAATTCTGCAATTACTCAAGTAATGTTGGAAAGTTTAATGAATAATCATGTAATAATAAAGCAAATCGAATCTACTCGTGCACGTCTTTCAAAAGAACAGATAATTTTAGAACAAATGCATATTGGTAATGATGTTTTATTCAAAGGTATGAATATGGCATATAACAAGTTACTAACGTTCGGTGTTAAAAAAATACCTTTATCGACAATATCAGGAAAAGGTATCACTTGGAATGAATTTGAGTTTTTAGCAAAAAGGCTTCTGGAAAGAGAACTGACAGGTCATGCCGCAAGAGATGAAATTCTAAAATTAATGAGTTGCTCTTATACTGATGAATGGAACTTCTTTTATAAAAGAATTTTACAAAAAGATATGCGATGTGGTTTATCAGAGAAAACAATTAATAATGTTGCAAAAAAAAATAATTTTGAGAAATATTTGATACCCGTTTTTTCCTGTCAATTAGCGCAAGATGTAGAAAATCATAAAAAAAAGATGTTAGGAAAAAAAATCATAGAAGTAAAACTAGATGGTGTTAGGGCTTTATCAATTCTTTATCCAAACGGAAAAGTTGACATTTTTAGCAGAAACGGCAAAGAGTTGAATAACTTTGAACACTTAAAGCAAATATTAGAAAGTTCAATAAAACAAGTTCCAATTAAAGAAGCCATCGTAATTGACGGAGAAATTGTTTCAGATAATTTCCAAAAATTAATGAAACAAATTCATAGAAAGAATACCACCCAAAATAATGATGCAAATCTTTATTTGTTTGATATTCTCACATTCAAAAATTTTAAAAATGGAATTGAAAAAAAAACCTATAAAGAGCGTTCAAAAACTTTAATAGATTGGTATAAAAAATCGGTTATTGATAAAGAAATGATCAAAATTATTGAAAAAAAGTCCGTAAATCTTGACACTGAGGAAGGTGATAGAATTTTTAGTGAATTAAATAAAGAATCTATTATAAATGGTTATGAAGGTATAATGATTAAAGATCCAGACTCATACTATGAATGTAAAAGGTCTACCACATGGCTTAAATCAAAGCCATTCATAGAAATTTCATTAACTGTTAAAGATTATGAGGAAGGAACTGGAAGAAATACCGGGAAGCTTGGTGCGCTAATTGCTGAAGGTGAGGATGATGGTAAATTCTTTAAACTTAATGTTGGTTCGGGGTTCACAGATCAGCAAAGAGAAGATTTTTGGGGTAGTAAGGAATCATTAATTGGTCAAGTCGTTGAAATTAGGGCAGATTCGATTTCTCAAAGTCAAGATGGTTCTCACTGGAGCTTAAGATTCCCAAGATTCAAAACATTTAGAGGGTTCTGTGTTAATGAAAAGATTTAATTTATTGACTGTTATTTTACTTACTCTTTCTCTTACCTCATCATGTGAGACGAATGATGATAGTAAATTAATTGGCGGACTCATTGGAGCTGCAGTGGGTGCTTACGTTGGTTCAGAGATAGGTTCAGGAGTTGGCAAAAGTATAACAACTATAATTGGTAGCACATTAGGATACTACTTAGGAACAAAAATTGCTAACATACTTAATGAAGATGAACAGAAAAGTTTTAATGAAAGTATTGAAAAAACGTTAAATGAACATGACGATCAAAATTCCAGTCAATGGATAAGTGAAAACAATCCCAATAAAAGAGGAATAATCACTCCATTAAAGAGCTACTCACAAAATAATAAAGATTGTAGAGATTTCAAAAAGGTAATCCTTAATAATAAGGAAAGTGTTGAAGAAATATCTAAAGCTTGTAGAGACATCAACGGTAACTGGCAAGTCATCGAGGGTTAATTTTTAATGTAATCAATGGTAGAAATATAAGCGATGAAATTAGAGTTGTTGACAAACTTAGAAAAAGTAACAGTCCCATCGATGATGTGCCATCATGTGATGAGAAATAAAGAGTGCCAAATGATGCTATGGTTGTAAGTGCGCTGCACAAAATTGCTAAAGGAGTATTAGAACTAAAAACTCGTTTTAGATCCTTTGTCTCTGACAAACGACTTACAAAATAAATAGGATATGATATTCCCAAACTGAATAATAGCGGTAAAGATATCATATTTGCGAAATTTAAATTTATATTAAATAATATCATTAAGAAGATTAATAGAACCAATGCTACAAACAATGATGATATACATATGACAACTTTTTTATAATCTCTGAATATTAATGTTAAAAAAACTAATGTAAATATAAAGGAAATAGTAAAAGCAAAAATAAAAGAGCTTATAACGACTTTACCAGCCTCGATTTGAATAACAGGCATACCAGTAGCATTCGGAAATACAGATTTGACGCTAGAAACAAATTCTTCAAGATTTCTGTTTATTTTAACATCTTTAGATGGTAAAACTTCAACTCTTTTTACACCTTCAGTGGATTCGTACCTTTTTTTGTAATAATCTGGTATTTCATTAGTTTTAAATTTTGGCTTATCTCCGAGACTAACAATAAAATCAATAACTTCGTTAAAATCTTTAAAGAGTATATTTTCTATTTCTTTTGCGCTAGTTTTGTTAATTTGACTTTTTGATAACTCATCAATTAGTTTATCGCTAATATCTGATAAATTTTGATTGTCTGAATACTTAATTCTATCAAGTAAATTCTTTAGCCTTTCAATCTCTTGAATATCTGAAAAAAATATATCAGACTTATTTGAACTAAACAAAATTTTTAAGTAGTCTAAATTATCAGATTGATAATTTTCTAATAAATTATCTAATGATTTAATACTTTTTACATTTTCATCACTTAAAATTTTTTTTATTTTATCATTAGGGAAGTCATTATCTGACAAAATAGATATCACATAATCAGAAGTTGGATTTTTTTCAATTAATTCTTTAGCTAGTACTACAGATTGCAAATCTTGATCTTTTAATTTTAATGCATCTGAATCAAAGGTTAGTGATTTAAAGTAATAAAAATCAAATATTGTGATTATAAAAATTCCAGAAAGTATTAAATAACGATATTTGTTTATTAATCTATAAAAAATATTCCAGTCGTAGTTTTTAATATTTTCTTCAATTCCAAACTGATTTTTATTTTTTGAGATAAGAAGAAATGATGGTAACAAGAAAATATTTACCAATAATCCTGTTAAAAGTCCTATCGCAGAAATAATCCCCAATTCAGATAAACCTACGTAACTCGTAGGAATAAATGATAAAAATCCAATAATTGATGGTATCGCTGCAATTGTGATTGTCTTAGATATAGTTTGAATACTACTTATAAAATGTGATGATTTTTTTTTTCAAGTATTCTTAAGTAAACCTGAATACCAAAGTCAACAGAAATTCCTATAAAAAGAACTGCAAAAGCAACTGAAATTAAATTCAAAGAACCAACAACTAAAGTAGTAAGCCCTGTGGTAATTATAAGCCCGATAAAAATAGATAAAGTTAAAAAAATAATTAATTTGATTCTTCTAAAAGCAAAAAAAAGTATCAGGCTTACAAGAATTATACTTAAAACTCCACTAAATATTGCTCCAGATGAAACTGATTTTAATTCTTCATGATCTATTACCAAACCTCCAGTGAAAGATAGAGCTATATTTGAGTCATTGTATTCCTTACTCAATGAATTTAAGAAATTATAAAATTTGGTAAAACCATATCTTTCTAAGTGATTTTCATTCAGTGAAATTAAAATAAATATTTCATTTAAATCCCTATCTAATAGTGATTTCCATTCAACATTTTTTTTATCTTCTAGAGATTTAAGAAATATTTCAAAAATTTTTTCTAAGTCCCTAATTGAGTTCAATTTTTCACTTTTTATTAAAAGCTCAATAAAATCATTGAAACCTTTAATTTTAGGATTGTCATTTATTTCAGAGAGAAAAGGTTGAAATTTATATAATTCATCAACGAAATTTTCCTTTTGTTCTTCATTTAACAGTAAAAAAAAGTTTTCTCTAAAGAATTCATCAAAATTTGGTGAATAAAAAAAATCTATCTCTTTTTTATTTTCAAGTTTCTGGTTTATTTCTTCATACACTAATTTAATTTTGTCAGTATTTTCTGATTTTATTCTTATTAAAATATTATTTGAAAGTATTTGGAATTGCTTATTTAATTCTCTTTGGTTCTTCTTAAATTCTAAATTATTATCAATTAATGAATCAGTTGATGTGTTTATTTTTAGATTTTCAATTGAAAAGTATAATGAAAATATCGATATAAAAACAAATGAGGAGATAATTTTATAGGGATTTAAAAATATTTTTTCGAATAATTTTGCCATTATTATTGCACTAAGTTAACCTTTACTATAATAGAATTATATATGGATTTGTATATTGATAAAATAATTGAAAAAGTTTCAGATAAAGATTTATGTAAAACTCAATATAAAATTGTTAAACTTAAAACTATTAGTGGTAACCTCCATGCAGTAATAACTCCAATTGAAGATAAAAATTCTGAAATCCTAGTTGCATTATCAGTAATACAAGATAAAAATGAATTTAAGATATTATAAAGGATAAATGGAGCGATTTATGTTTAAAAGTTTATTGACTATTTTTGTATTTATGTTTGTATTTGACATTGCCCTATCACACGGTCCATCTAGACAAAAAGTATCTTTAACCATCGACATAAATGCACCAGCTGAGAAAGTTTGGCAAATAATATCAAATTTTCAAGAATTTAAATGGAATGCCGGTGTTAAGGAATCAAAAACAAATAGTAATGAAGTGGGGTCAGAAAGAGTAATAAATTTTAAGGATGGCGGAACGATTAAGCAAAAACTTGAGAAGGTCAATCCTGAAAAAATGATGGTTAGTTGGAGAGTGATAGAAACGGATAATAAGGTTTTACCAGTAAATAGTTATGCCTCAAAACTTTTTGTAAAGGCTGATGGAGATAACAAAACTTCTGTAACTTATAAATCTGGTTTCTATAGAGGTTTTATGGGTAATGATCCACCTCCGGAATTAAATGATGAAAACTCAAAGAAAAAAGTCCAAGAATTTATAGAAGGTAATTTAAAGGGTCTTAAAAAAATTGCTGAAAGTAATTAGTTTTCTTTTACTAACTTTTTTTAAATTTAATTTATTACAATCTGAATCAACAGACTCATTCGCTTTCATAACAAATCAAGAGAGCAACAAACTAGATATCATAAACTTAAAAACAAGAACAAAAGTTGATGAAATTGAAATTGGACTTAATCCCGCAGGCATATCGCTAAATAAAAAAAAGGGTATTATTTTTACGAGTAATCCAGGAAGTAATAACATTTCAGAATTCACTAGATCAAATAATGTAATCAATAAAATAAAATCTGGAAAAAGTCCCTTGGGATTATTTTATTCAATTAATAAAAAACTTGTAGTTAGCAATTGGTACGATAATCAAATAACGATTATTGATACAAGTAATAAAAAAATAATTAAAGAAGTAGATGTTGGGAAGTCTCCTGCTGGAGTTTATTTATCTGAAAATAACACAAAAATTTTTGTTGCTAATAGAGAAGACAACAATGTTACTGTTTTAGATAGCGAAAATTTTAAATTTATAAGAAATATTACAGTAGAAAAAGCCCCTTTTGGTGTTTTTTCAAATGAGGATATTGATTTTCTAGTTGTAACTAATGTTCAGTCAAACTCCATATCAATAATCGATAAAAAATCATTGGAGATAATCAAAAATATAAAAGTTGGAAAGTGGCCATATTATGCTGCATTCGATAATAATAAAAAAAAACTATATGTTACCAATCAACGGTCAGATAGTATTTCAGTAATTGACATGAATACATATAAAAATATTAAAACTTTGGATGATATATGTGAGTATCCAGAAGGGATAGATATAAGTTATAATGAAAATTTATTAGTTGTTGCTTGTTGGTTTGAAGATAATATTATCTTACTAGATCTAGATTCACTCGAAGAAATAAAAAGAATTCAGACATCGGGAGGACCTAGAGCATTTGGAAACTTTATTTTAGAGTAAAATGAAAAAATCAGATATCAAAAAACTCAAACAGATGGCTAATGCCATTAGAGCATTGTCAATCGATGCTATTGAAAATGCAAATTCAGGTCATCCTGGATTACCCTTAGGTATGGCAGACGTAGCCACTACTTTGTTTTCCAAGTTTCTTAAAATAGATCCTAGCAAACCAAAATGGTCTAATAGAGACAGATTTGTTTTATCAGCTGGTCATGGTTCTATGTTACTCTATGCTTTATCTTATTTACTGGGATATAAGGATTGTACACTTAATCAAATAAAAAACTTTCGGCAACTCGGAAGTAAAACTGCTGGGCATCCTGAGTTCGGTCTGCTAAAGAGTATTGAAACAACCACAGGACCTCTTGGTCAAGGACTTGCAAACGCTGTAGGAATGGCTATTGCAGAAAAAATACTTAACCATAAGTATAAAACGTTAATAGACCATCGAACCTGGGTTATAGCAGGTGATGGTTGTTTAATGGAAGGTATTTCTCAAGAGTCTATATCCTTAGCAGGACATTTGAAACTTAGTAAACTGGTGGTATTTTTCGATGACAACAATATATCAATTGACGGACCTACAAATATTACTTGCTCTGATAATCAAAAAAAGAGATTTGAAGCTTCAAATTGGAATACTATGTCAATAAACGGGCATGATTTTGAAGAAATTTCTAATGCAATTGATAAAGTAAAAAAATCTAAGAAACCCTCATTAATTATATGTAAAACAATTATTGGTTACGGTTCACCTAATAAATCTGGTAAAGAAAGCTGTCATGGTTCACCACTAGGCATTAGTGAAGCAATATTAACAAAAAAAAATTTGAATTGGCCATTTAAAAAATTTGATATCCCAAAAAGTATCAAAAAAGACTGGGAAGTAATCTCAAAAAAAGGTGCAAAAAAAAGACTTTTGTGGGAAAGAAAGTTAAGAAAATCTAAATTAAAAAAACAATTTATTAATCAAATGACTGACAAAAGATTCATAAGAGATAATGATACGACTCAATTTCTTAAAAATATTATTAAGTTGCAAAAGTCAGAAGCAACTAGAAAGTCATCCTTGAATTCTCTTGAATTTTTTTCAAAAAAAATTGATAATCTTTTAGGAGGCTCTGCTGACCTTACAGGTTCAAATTTAACGAAAGTAAATTCGTCATTTACTACGGGAAAAAATACAAATTATATTCATTATGGTGTTAGAGAACATTTAATGGCTGCAGCAATGAATGGAATAGCTGTACACGGTGGATTTATACCTTATGGTGGAACTTTTCTAGTTTTTTCAGATTATTGTAAAAATTCAATAAGATTATCAGCTATGATGAAGCAAAGAGTTATATATGTTTTTACTCATGACTCTATTGGATTAGGTGAGGATGGACCTACTCATCAACCAATCGAGCATTTAGTTAGTCTTAGAACAATCCCAAATCTAAATGTTTTTAGACCGTGCGATCAAATAGAAACATTTGAAGCCTGGGAAATTGCCCTAAACACTAAATCAACTCCTAGTGTTTTAGCCTTATCAAGGCAAAACCTACCTCTTGTCAGAAAAGATTTTAGGGAGAACAAGTCTATAAAGGGAGCTTATCTCGTAAATAAATCAGCAAATGCTAAAATCTCATTAATCGCAAGCGGTTCGGAAGTTGAGACTGCATTGAGTGTAAAATCGATGTTACTAAAAAGAAATATTGTTGCAAATGTAGTGTCGATACCCTGTTCAAGACTATTTGATTTACAAACCGAGAACTATAAGAATAATATTTTAGGTGATAAACCCAAAGTAATTATTGAAGCAGGATCTACTCTTGGTTGGTATAAGTATATACAAAAGAACGATATGATATTTGGTGTTGACTCTTTTGGAGAATCAGGAAAAGGTAAAGAGTTATTTAACTTTTTTGGTATTGAGGCTAAGAACATTTTTGATAAAATTAATAAAAAGTACTTTAAATGATAACATTAAAAAAAAAATTCTCCGATTCATTTAATTTTTTATACAATAAAAAAGCTTTAGTTCGAGTGGACTTAAATGTTCCAATGAAAAACGGCGAGGTTGATGATAACACAAGGCTCACACGAATAATTCCAACCTTACAAACACTGTTCGAAAAGAAAGCAAAAGTAATTCTAATTTCTCATTTTGGAAGACCCGACGGTAAATGGGATACTCAGTACTCTTTGAAAAATATATGCAATGAATTATCTATACTTCTTAAAGATGAAATAAAGTTTGTTGATAAAAATATACATAATATCAGTAATACTGAACTTGAAGACTTATTTAACGACTATAATTTTATTCTACTAGAAAATATTAGATTTTATCCCGAAGAAAAAAAATGTGATGATAAATTTATAAAAAAATTATGTAGTCTCGGAGATCTATTTATCAATGAGTGTTTTTCTGGATGTCATCGAGATCATGCATCCATATCAGGTCTTCCAAAATATCTTCCTTCATTTCCAGGCAAATTGTTAGAGGATGAAATTGTAAACTTAAAAAATCTTATTTTATCATCAGAAAGTGCTCAAAATTTAGCAATTTTAGGTGGAGCAAAAATCTCTACCAAGTTAAAAATAATCGAGTTCTATGCAAATAATTATTCTAAGGTTTTAATCGGTGGAGCTATGGCAAATACCTTTCTGAATGCTGCTGGTATCGAAATTGGCGAATCTCTTTACGAAAAAAGAATGTTGAAAACTGCTGAAGAAATATTGGATACATTTCCAGTAAAAATTGTTTTACCTAGTGATGTTGTTGTTACTGTTAAAAAAGATCCTACAAGAACATTTATAAAGAAAATATCTGATGTGGAAAAAAATGATTTAATTATGGATATTGGACCACAAACAAGAATGATATTTTACAATGAAATTTTAGAATCTGATAATTTACTTTGGAATGGACCACTAGGTTTTTTTGAAAAAAAACCATTTGATGCCGGGACAAATTACGTTCTCAATGCAGTTAAAAATAATAAAAATAAAAAATTCTTTTCTGTCGCTGGGGGAGGTGATACTATATCCATGATTAGAAAGGCTAATACTTATGATAGCTTTTCCTTTATATCTACTGGTGGAGGTGCCTTCCTAGAGTTTATACAACGAGGAAACTTCTTACCAGGCTTAAGTAGTCTTAACAACTAATTTGAACTATGGATAAAGTCAAACTTAACAAAATTGCGGTTGAATTATCAAGTGCACCAAAAGGTATTTTAGCTGCAGATGAAAGTACAAATACGATAAAAAAAAGACTTGATAGTATCAATGTCGAATCTAATTTTGAAAATAGAAGAAAATATAGAGAGTTATTATTTACAACTAAAAATCTAAATAAGTATATCAGTGGTATTATTTTTTATGATGAGACAGTTTATCAAAAAACATCTGAAGGAATAACTTTTCCAGACTTCCTCCAAAGCATTCAAATTAAACCAGGTATAAAAGTTGATACTGGAGCAGTGAATGTTCATAATGATTCAAAAGAAAAAATCACTGAAGGTTTAGACGGATTGGGACCTAGACTAGAGAAATATAAAAATAATGGAATGACCTTCACTAAATGGAGAGCAATAATTGAAATAGATTCATCAAAAAGTCTTCCATCTGATTTTTCAATAAATCTAAATGCTCATAGTTTAGCAAGATACGCAAAAATAGTTCAAGAATATGAAATGGTTCCAATAGTTGAACCAGAAGTTCTAATGGATGGTTCACATAATATTGATGAATGTTATAATGCAACATCAAGAGTACTTAGTGCAGTTTTCGAACAACTCGACAAACACGAAACTTTCCTAGGGGGGATACTGTTAAAGCCTAATATGGTTATCTCTGCAAAAGAGGCCAAAAATCAAGCTAATATTACTGAGGTCTCTGAAATGACTTTAAAGTGTTTAAAAGAGAATGTACCTGATGAGGTTCCTGGTATTGTCTTTTTATCTGGTGGACAAAGTAATGAACTGGCAACAGCTCATCTTAATGAAATGAATAAAGTGAAGGATGACTACAAATGGAATATAAGTTTTTCATACGGTAGAGCTTTACAACAACCCTCCTTAAATAGTTGGTTAGGCAATGATAATCAGATTGAAAAAGCTCAATCAGCACTGTTACATAGAAGTAAATTGAATTCGGATGCAACATTAGGAAACTATTCTTCAAGTGAAGAAAATTTTTAAATATGCAAGATAGGGTGAAAATTGCACCATCTATTCTTTCTTCGGATTTTTCAAGACTAGGAGAGGAGATTAGTGTTCTAGAAAAAACACAATGTGATTATATACATATTGATGTAATGGATGGACATTTTGTTCCTAATTTGACAATTGGTCCTACAGTAATCAAGTCAATTAGACCCTATTCAAAAAAAACTTTCGATGTTCACTTAATGGTCAACCCTGTAAAAGATATTCTTCCAGCATTTATTGATTCGGGAGCAGATATCATCACAATTCATCATGAAATTAAGGATAATGTTGTTGAGTGCATAAACTTAATTAAAAAGAATAAGTTAAAAGTTGGAATTTCTATTAAACCAAACACTGAACCGGATGCTATTATAAAATACTTAGATTTAATAGATTTGGTATTAATAATGACTGTAGAACCTGGGTTTGGTGGACAAAAATTTATTCATAGCCAAATCCAAAAAATTAAGGATATGAAAAGATTAATTGGAAATAGAAATATTGATATTGAGGTTGATGGTGGAATAAATTTTGATACAGCTAAACTAGTTATAGAAGCTGGAGCTAATATTCTTGTTTCAGGTTCGACTATATTTAACTCAGAAAATTATGGTGACGCTATTTTAAGGCTAAGGGGTAATGAAAAAAATTAACTTATTTTATATTTTTATATTTTTATTTTTTCCACTTTTTTTATTTTCTCAATCTCAGGAAGTACTTGTTAATTTTACTAAACCTAAAATAAAAAAAATTTCTTCTAAACTACAATTACCTGGAACTATCAGATCTAATGAAAAAGTAAACATAACAACAACAATATCAGAAAAGATCGACAGAATTCTTTTTGAAGAAGGAATTAAAGTTAAAAAAGGTCAAGTGCTTGTTACCTTGAATAAAGCTGAAGAGGATGCAATACTGAAACAATTTGAGGCTGAGCTAAATGAGGCTGAAGTTAACTATAATAGAGCTTTAAAATTGTCAGAAAATGGAAATATCTCTCAATCTATTCTGGAAAATAGATTAACACAAAAGGAAAAACTGTCTGGAAAAGTTGAAGAAATAAAAGCCAAAATAAATGAACTAATTTTAAGCGCCCCATTCAATGGCATAATAGGTATAAGAAACTATAGTGAGGGATCATTTATAAAACCAGGAGATATCATTACAACTATTTATGATAATTCAATTTTAAAAATTGAAGCATTCGTACCAGAGGCCTATATAAATAAAGTTAAAGTCGGTGATAAAGTTAATATAAGCGTAAAGTCGGTCGCTAATAATTTAAGAGGTAAAGTTTATGTTGTTGATCCATTTATTGATATTGAAACAAGAAGTTTTAAATTATTAAGTATCATGGATAACAACAGCGAAATAAAACCGGGTATGATGGCAAAGGTTACAATAAATCTTGAAAAAAAAGATTCAATTGTTGTTCCAGAAAGTTCAATAATACCAGTTGATAATGAAACATTTGTTTATGTTGTCAATGAACAAAATATTATTGAGAAAAGAAAGGTTTATTCAGGCATTAGAAGTAACGGTAACGTTGAAATAATTAAAGGTATAAGTCTAAATGATCGGGTTGTTTATGAGGGGGTAAACAAAATTAAAGATGGAGTTAAAGTCTTGACAAAATGAATTTTTCAGAATTTTTTATTAGAAAGCCAGTTTTTTGTACAGTTTTATCAGTTTTTATTGTTATCATTGGAATTTTATCACTTTTAGAATTACCACTTAGACAATATCCTAACACAGAAAAATCAATAGTTACAATTGACACTGTTTATTCGGGTGCTGCATCGACGATAGTAGAGACAAAAATTACCGAAATAATTGAAAACCAGATAAGTGGTATTGAGGGAATTAAATCTATTTCATCTGTTAGTAGAGATGGAAGGTCGAAAATTACAATTGAATTTATTTTTGAGAAAGACATTAATGAGGCTGCAAATGACGTAAGAGACGCCGTTGCTCGAATTGCAGAAAATTTACCGAAAGACTCAGATTCTCCAGAAATTTCAAAGATTGACTCTGACACTAATGCCGTAATGTGGTTAAATCTTACATCTGATGATATCAATCAATTAGAACTTACAGATTATTCAGAGAGATATTTAGTAGACAGACTATCTGTTATACCTGGTGTTGCAAAAGTAAGAATTTCTGGTGGGAAAAAAAAGTCTGTGAGGGTTTGGCTTGATCCATTCCTTTTATCTCAATATGAAATTACAGTAAAAGATATAGAGGACATTTTAAAGTCAGAAAATGTAGAATTTCCTGCAGGTAGAATTGAGACAAATTCTAGAGACTTTACAGTAAAGTTAGAAAGTAGTTATAAAACCTTAGATGATTTTAAACAGTTAGTAATTAAAAAGGGTGGAGGTGATTCAACCGTTACATTAAATGATTTAGCTGAAATCTCATTTGGTGCAGAGGAATCCAGACAACTCTTTAGAGGGAATGGCGAAGAAATGATAGGATTAGGAATTATAAAACAAACTTCAGCAAATTTAATTAAGGTAACAGATTTAGTTAAGAAAGAGTTCAAATTAATAAAAGAAGACTTACCACCTAATATTAATATTTATGAAAGCTATGATACATCACTATTTGTATCCGAGGCATTGGTTGACGTAGTTTTAACACTTCTTTTTGCAGTTTTGCTTGTCACTTTTATTATTTTATTATTTCTAAAAAATATAAAAAGTACTCTTATACCATTTATAACAGTCCCAATTTCAATTCTTTCTACTTTCATATTTCTATTTATTTTCGGGTATTCGATCAATCTAATAACACTTTTAGCACTAGTTCTCTGTACAGGTTTAGTAATAGATGACTCAATAGTAATGCTGGAAAATATTTATAAGAAAGTTGAGTCTGGTAAAAATAGAATAGACGCAGCAGTTCAAGGTTCAAAAGAGGTTTTTTTTGCTATAATTTCAACTTCAATTGTTTTAATTAGTATTTTTATACCTGTAGTTTTTCTTAAGGGAGACACAGCTAGACTTTTTGAAGAGTTAGCAGTAACAATTATGGGAGCAATTTTTTTTTCAACTATTATTTCATTAACGTTAACTCCGATGTTGTGCTCAAAAATACTAAGTATTCCAGATAAAAAACAAGTATCGAATTTAAATAATTTTTATATTAAAATTTTAAAGATTTTTCTTGAAAAAAAATCAATTTTTTTAGTTATCACTTCTTTGGTAATATTCACTTCAATTTTTCTTTATGACAAATTAGCAAAAGAATTAGCACCAAGAGAAGATAGAGGGGCATTTTTTTTAGTAATTGAGGCACCCGAAGGAAGTTCTTATAACAAAACAGTCAGGCAGATGCTTCAGCTAGAAGAAAAATTACTTTATTTAAATGAAAATAATGAAGCAAAAAGAATATTATTAAGGGTGCCTAGGAGCTTTTCTGGAACCGAAAATTATAGCGATGGTATAGGTATTATAGTCCTTAATCACTGGGATCAGAGACGGAGTATATGGGAAATTATTGAAGAAATAAAAATTAAATCAAAAGAAATAATTGATTCAAAAATAATAATATTTCCACCTAGAGGTTTAGGACAAAGAAGATCTGGTTCACAGCTACAATTTGTTTTATCTGGAGATACGTATTCAGAGGTTGATTTCAATATGAATAAGATAATGAAAAGACTTGAGGGTAATGAGCAATTTTTATTTACACGAACTGACTATAGAAAATCAAGACCACAACTGAAAATTGAGATTGATAAGAAAAGAGCATACGATCTTGGTGTTTCAAATTCAGAAATAGGAAGGACTTTGGAAATACTTTTAGCTGGTAGAAAAATAAATTCCTTTATCGATAAAGGACAAGAATATTACGTAATCATGCAAGCTAAAAAAGAATTTAGAAAAGAAATAGATGATATATTATCTTTTGAGGTAAGAAATACCAATAATGATTTAATAAGATTAGAAAATATAATATCAATTAAGGAAACCGCTGAAGCAAAAGAACTTAATAGATATAATAAAATGAGGTCCATTACATTAAGTGCTGGCTTAAATAATAATTATTCACTTGGCGAGGCAATTAAATATTTAGAAACGATATCTAAGAATGAACTTGATGGTAATTTTAAGGTGGATTTTAAGGGACAGAGTAAAGAATTTAAAGAGTCATCAGCTCAATTTATTTTTCTAATAATTATATCATTGATTTTTGTTTATTTAGTTTTGTGTGCTCAATTTGAAAGTTTCAAGTATCCATTTGTTATTATGTTTTCAGTTCCATTAACACTTTTTGCACCAATAACTTCATTAATTATTTTTAATAATTCTCTTAATATTTTTAGTCAAATTGGAATTATTATTTTAATGGGTATTGCTGCAAAGAATGGAATATTAATAGTCGAATTTGCTAGGAAATTAAAACTAGAAAATAAAAATGCATTCATTTCAATTATAGAATCTTGCCAAAAAAGGTTCAGGCCTGTAATCATGACTGGGCTTTCAACGGCTGTTGGGGTGATTCCTTTAGTATTAGGCTCTGGAGCTGGTTATGAAGCAAGACTCACGATTGGGTTAGTTTTAATTTCAGGAATAATTTTTTCAATTTTTTTAACACTTTTCATTACACCATTCCTTTTCAACCTTATTGAAAAAAAAACTAATGAAACTTAAAATTATCCTTAGAAAAATAATTTCTATCGACACTTAAATCATTAATATCTAAAGTATATTTCTTACTTATCCACTTATTAACATATTTTGTAATGTTATTTTCATAGGCTAAATTAAGAGCTTGCGTTTGAGTTTTTATGTAATTTTGCACAATTCCATTTTTTACAATTTCAAATCCATTTTTAAAAACAAAAACAGGTTTTCTAAACATTTTGTCAATTTTATAATTAGGGTTATATATTGAAATATCTGCTATGTGTCCAGGAGCCAATGATCCTCTATCATTTAAGCCGAGTATATCTGCTGGAGCAGATCTCGTCATAATTGCTATATCATTAAGAGTATATTCTCTTTTTATATCTTTGAGATGCGATATTTCAAATGATTTTTGATTGATTTGGCTTGCACAGTCCATTCTATAATCATAATCCATTAATAGTCTAAAAAGCTCTGGGTAACTTGTGAATGGAGCACCATTAGGATGATCGGTGGTGAAGAAGACCTTCGATGGATCTCTAATTAATAAAAAAATCTCAAGTCCAATTAACCATTGAGATGCATTAATAAAGTTTTCTTTATTATAAGAGTATGGAACAATCCCTCCTCCACCATCCTCTACTTCAGATGTAACCCATTTTCTTGGTTTTGCATTATTTCTGGCAGAAAATTGCCTCAAAATATCGGATGATATTGTCACAGTTGGTTTAAACATTACTTGACCAACATCGACCGTTATATTTTTATTTCTATTAACAGCTTCACATAGTGACGTTGCACCAGAGGAAAAACCTCTTTTTCCTTCTTTACTATAACCATAAAACTGTACATGAGCCAGATGCATTCTCCTGCCTTCTGCTGAATCAATTGTTTCTAATATTGTTTCAATATTACCAGGCACACCAAGATTGTTACAATGAACATGAAGGGGATGTTTTACTTTTAAATTTTCAATAGAATTACATAATGAATTTAGGATTTGCCTTGATGAAACTCCGTATTCTGGAACAATATCATCCAAACTATAATTATCTCTTTTACCTTGTTTGAAAGATTCTGCTCCACCGGCGTTTATAACTTTTAAACCAATACTTTTTGTAGAGTTTATAGTAAAGGCAACATAATCATCTATAAAGTCTTGTCCCTTTTTTTTATTAAGTGAACTTAGCAAAAAACTATCATTACCAAGAACAGAAAGACATGCCTTATCTATCATTGGAATTTTTTCTAATTCTAAATGACTAGTAAATGAATTTATAGGGAGTACCGCTGGCTCTACCACAGTCGTAAATCCCATTTCTGCATATCTGTAACCTGTTCCCTCTGCTGACCACCTTGAGTTGAAGCCTGGAAGTTTTTTTTTTCTATTAAGGTTTTTTTCTAGAAAATTTTGATGTATTTCGGGTAATAAAACTCTAGCGTTGTTAACATTTCCTCCTGCTATATGTGAATGAATATCGATGCCCCCAGCCATTACTATCATTCCTGAAACATCATATGTAATATTATAGTCCTTTATTTCCGAAAGATGTGGATTTACAATTTTTCCATCAGAAATGTAAATATCAGACTTAATCCCATTCATGTTTTGTTTAGGGTCATAAATAAGACCGTTTGTAATTTTAAATTTCATTTTGCACTTTTTGAATTAAAGTTGTTAAATAATACTTTAAATTTATATTTATAATACAAAATATTTAATATATAAATAATGAAAGTTTAAATATGGATTCAATAACACCTAAAAAGAAAGTTAAATTAGCCTTTCAAGAAAAAGTTTCCAGAGAGGAAGCCGAAGAGGCAGTAAGAACACTAATCAAATGGGCTGGGGATGACCCAAAAAGAGAAGGGTTGCTTGATACTCCTAAGCGTGTAACGAAAGCCTATAAAGAGTTTTTTTCTGGATACAAAGAATCTGCTGATGAATATCTTTCAAAGACTTTCGAAGATGTAAAAGGCTACGAGGACATCGTTATGCTAAAAGACATCACTTTTAATTCTCACTGTGAACACCACATGGTTCCAGTGATTGGTAAAGTTCATCTCGCTTATCTTCCGGTGAAAAAAGTTGTTGGTATTTCTAAGTTAGCAAGAACAGTTGATATTTTTGCTAAAAGGTTACAAACTCAAGAAACTATGACTCAACAAATCGCTAATTCAATTTTTGAAACCCTTAAGCCCAAAGGAGTTGCAGTTTATATAGAGGCTTTCCATCAATGTATGACTACAAGGGGTGTTTTTAAACCTGATGTATCAACAATAACTAATTCTTTTTTAGGTGAGTTTAAAGATGATAAGCAGTTACAAAATCGCTTTCTCGGATATATAAAATCTTGATTGATACTAAATTTAGAAAAAGAGTATCCGTTGAAGAGGTCGAAGAGGGAAATATACTTCAACCAAAATTTGATGAAAAAGGTCTTTTACCAATTATCACTGTTGAAAATAAATCCAATGAAATCCTAATGCATGGATATACTAATGAAGAGGCTCTCAGCCTATCCATGTCTTCTGGAAAAGCTCACTATTACTCCAGGAGTAGAGAATGTATATGGAAAAAAGGTGAAACAAGTGGTCTATATCAAAATATTAAAAAAATAAAAATAGATGATGATCAAGATTGTTTAATCTTTTTTGTTGAGTTAGAGGGTAAGCAAGCTAGTTGTCATGTTGGTTATAAATCCTGTTTTTATAGAAAGCTTTCTAAAAAGGGTAATGAGTATTCTGAGAAACTAGAATTTACCGATAACGAAAAGGTATTTGATCCTATCAAAGTCTATGGAAACGTACCAAATCCCACCAAACTGTAAGACATCAATTTCTAAACCTATTTTACAAAACTTGCATTTGTGCTAGTATTTATAAATATATTAACAATCATCATTTTTGGAGGAAAATAAATGGATGCATCAATATTAAACTACACAGTTAACGATAACGTTGCTAGTTTTTTAAATAAAAATCAAAAATTGTATATAGGTGGAAGTTGGGTTGACACTAGCTCATCTAAAACATTTGATGTTGAAGACCCAGCAACTGGAAAGAAGCTTGCTACATGTGCTTCTGGTAACAGTAAAGATATAGATTTGGCGGTAAAAGCAGCAAGAGACGCATTTGATTCTGGAAGGTGGACTGGCATACCAACAAATGAAAGAGGTAAGATAATCTGGAAAATTGGTGATTTGATTGACCAGCATACTGAGGAGTTAGCGCAGTTAGAATCTTTAGACAATGGTAAGCCTGTTGCAGTTGCGGGTGCAGCAGATGTTCCGTTATCATCTGATATTTTTAGATATATGGCTGGATGGGCGACAAAAATCGAAGGTGAAACTATTCCGATTTCAGTTCCTTACACACCTGGTGCTCAGTATCATTCATATACATTAAGGGAACCAATTGGAGTTGTAGGACAAATAATACCTTGGAATTTTCCACTTTTGATGGCAGCCTGGAAAATTGCACCGGCCCTTGCAGCTGGTTGCACAATTGTTTTAAAACCTGCAGAACAAACTCCTTTATCAGCACTTAGATTAACTGAAATAATCCATGATTCTGGAATCCTACCTGACGGAGTTCTAAATGTTGTAACAGGTTTAGGTGAAGATGCAGGAGCACCGCTATCAGCTCATCCAGGAGTTGATAAGGTAGCGTTTACAGGCTCAACCGAAGTCGGTAAACTTATAACAAAAGCTGCTGCAGGTAATCTCAAAAAGGTATCTTTAGAGCTTGGCGGTAAATCACCTACCATAATTTTTCCTGATGCTGACATAGATGCAGCGATTGCTGGAGCCGCATCTGCAATTTTCTTTAATCATGGACAATGCTGTTGCGCTGGGTCAAGGTTATTCGCTCACGAGAAAGTATTTGATAAAGTAACTGAAGGTATAGCAAAAATTGCTGGCAATATAAAAGTTGGACCTGGAATGGATGCATCTACTGAAATGGGCCCACTTGTATCAGATGAACAATATCAAAAAGTATCAGGCTACATTGAGTCAGGTAAATCTGAAGGTGGTGAAGTTGTTGCTGGTGGAAACTACGATAATTCTTCTGGTGGTCATTTTGTTCATCCAACAGTTTTTGCCAAAACAAATGCTGATATGACTTTGGTTAAAGAAGAAATTTTTGGACCTGTAGTTTGTGCTCAACCATTTTCTGATGAAAATTTAGAGAAGATTGCTAATGAAGCCAATAATACTACTTTTGGACTTGCAGCTAGTGTTTGGACTAAAAATATTAGTGTGGCCCATAAATTAGCTTCAAAAATTAGGTCGGGTACTGTTTGGATAAACTGTCATAACATATTTGACGCATCTCTACCATTTGGAGGCTATAAGGAGTCAGGTTGGGGCAGAGAAATGGGTCATGAAGTTTTGAAAAACTATACTGAAGTGAAGGCTGTTACAGTAAACCTCTAACATCGCATTATTCAAGCCAAAATTTACTTTTGGCTTGAATAAAATATAAAAATGGACATTCCATCAAAATTAAGAAAATACATAGCAATTAAAAAAAAGATTTCATTATTTTTTTCCTTGTTAGTCATTTTAATTTACTTTTCATTCATTTTGTTAATTGGCTTTAATCCAAGCATTTTAATTCTAAGCATTAATAATAGTTCACTTACTTATGGTATTATTTTTGGTTTATCAATAATTTGCTTATCTATTATTTTGACCTTAATCTACACATTAATTTCAAATTTTTATTTGGATAAAATGAAAGATAATTCTTAAAAGGTGAAAATTAAACATGGAAAGTAATTTTTTTGCATCAATAATTTTCTTAGGTTTTGTTTTCACAACGTTAGCAATAACTTATTTTGCATCAAAAAAAACAAATACAAAAGAAAACTATTACGCTGCTGGCGAAAAAGTATCAGGGTTTCAAAATGGTCTTGCTATAGCCGGTGATTACATGTCAGCTGCATCCTTTTTAGGTATATCAGGGCTAGTATATCTGTCTGGATTTGACGGATTGATTTATTCTATTGGCTTTTTAGTTGGTTGGCCAATAATTTTATTTTTAATAGCTGAGAAATTAAAAAATTTAGGTAAATTTACCTTTGCTGACGTAACCACAATTAGGCTTAAACAATCAAAGGTAAGGATATTATCTTCAATAGCAACATTGATAACCGTATTATTTTACTTAATAGCACAAATGGTTGGTGCTGGTGCACTAATACAAATTCTTTTTGATTTACCATATGAACTTGCAATTTGGATAGTAGGAATTTTGATGATTATTTATGTAAGTTTTGGAGGAATGATCGCAACAACATGGGTTCAAATAATCAAAGCATTTTTACTCATTTTTGGTGCAACTTTTTTAAGTTATTTAGTTCTAAAAGATTTTTCATTTAGCCTTAGTAATCTATTAGATGAAGCAGTAAAGATTCATGATAGTGGTAGAAGTATACTTTTTCCAGGTAAATTAATTAATGATCCAATTTCAGCAATATCATTAGGCATTGCACTTATATTTGGGACAGCAGGTTTACCTCATATATTAATGAGATTTTTCACAGTACCAGATGCTAAAAGTGCGAGAGTATCTGCATTTTATGCAACAACTTTAATAGGTTATTTTTATATACTAACATTTATTATAGGTTTTGGAGCAATAGTCTTTTTATCAAATAATTCAGTTTACTTTGATGAACAAGGTACTCTTATTGGTTCAAATAATATGGCTGCAATCCATTTATCTCATGCTGTAGGCGGTGATATCTTCTTAGGTTTTATTTCGGCAGTAGCATTTGCAACGATTCTTGCAGTTGTTTCTGGGCTAACATTAGCAGGAGCTTCAGCAGTTGGAAGGGATTTGTATGTTTATGTTTTTAATAAAGGAAATGTTAATGAAAAAAAAGAAATAAAAGTTTCTAAACTTTCTAGTGTTTTAATTGGAATAATAGCAATATTTCTAGGCATAATATTTGAGGGACAAAATGTAGCATTTATGGTTGGATTGGCTTTTGCTATAGCTGCAAGTACCAATTTCCCTGTATTATTTTTAAGTATTAACTGGAAATACCTAACTACTAACGGCGCATACTATGGGGGAATGCTTGGGTTGGTTTTTACGGTTTTATTAGTTATTTTGGGACCAACAATATGGGTTGATATTTTTCAATTCGAAAACCCAATTTTTCCATATAAATATCCTGCATTATTTTCAGTTACATTTTCTTTTTTATCAATAGTGATAATCTCAAAATTAGATAAAAATAACAATTCTAAAGATAATAGGGATAGATTTAGTAAAATGATTAATAAGGCATACTTAGGAAAGAAATAATTTGATTTTTTTTGATATTGATAATCCTGAACCTAATGAAATTAAAGATTGGATGAAAAAAAACAGTCTTAATATTGATGAGTCTTCAAGGGTGCTTGGCATAAGTAAAAGACAATTTTCAAGATTTCTATCAGGAGAAACTAAAGCAAAAAGAGTTCATACATTAGCAATGCAGATGATATGGATACTTAATGAAAATAAAAAAGAAATTATTAACAATAATGTGAAAAATAATTCAAAGAAAATACAAATTCCAATTAAATAACTAATCCTTAAATAACTGATAATTAACCTGTTTATTTTCAAATCTAATTTTTTTTATTACATCCAAAAGTAACCCAGAGAAGAAACTTAACACAGAAATTATCATTAAAAAACCTGCTAGTATTGCAGAAGGCAGTTTTTCAACAAGTCCTGTTAAATAGTATTCGTGGACTACGTTTGCTCCTATAGAAATTGAACTAATAAAAAATAATAAGCTTAGAAATGAAAAGAAAAGTAATGGCTTTTCGTCTTTAATTAACATAATAATCAATTTTAGAATTTTAATTCCATCACTATATGTACTAAGTTTACTAAATGAACCATCTGGTCTCGAATTATAATCACAATTTACTTCTTTTATAGAATGTCTCTGCTCAAGCGCATGAATCGTTAATTCTGCTTCTACTTCAAATTCTTTTGAATATACAGGAAAAGTTTTAATGAATTTTTTTGAAAAAGCTCTATAACCAGAAAATATATCAGAAACCTTTTTCCCAAAAAAAAGGTTAACGAATGACGTGAATATCTTATTACCCATCAAATGACCTCTACGGTAAGCATTTGAATTTAAATGTATTCGCTTCCCTATTACCATATCGAACTTATCATTTAATATATGTTCAATCATTTGATTAATTTTAGATACATCATATGTGTCATCACCGTCGACCATAACATAACAATTAGCATCGTAATTATCTGAAAACATTTTTTTTACAACATTTCCTTTACCTTTCTCATAAACTTTACGAACTTTAGCCTGATTTGACTTTGCAATTTTTTCTGTATCATCAGTTGAATTATTATCATAAACTACAACCAGAGCTCTAGGAACAAGCTTTTTAATTCTTTTAATAACATTTCCAATGGTTGCCTGCTCATTCAAGCATGGAATAAAAATAACCACTTTATTTTTCATTGAGAAACATAAAGAAAGGTTTGTGTTTCGGGAATATATTCTTTAAAAGAATAACCATTCCATTGAAATTTTTCAAGATGTTCTAATTTTTCAATTTTCTTTTCAATTATAAATTTAGCCATTAATCCTCTCATTTTCTTAATTGACATACCAATATTCTTTAATTCAGTATTAACTTTCTTTTTAAAATCAAAATTTATTATTTCAGCATTAATATTATCACTTGATAAAACGGAAATATATTCTTTAGAAGATAAATTATAAAGCAAATTATTATCACTATTTTTTAATTGATTATTAAAATAATCTGTTAAAGTTTTTCCCCAAAATTCATATAAATTTAAATTCATTAACTTACTGGTATCCGTTCCCATTTCTAGTCTGTAAGGTTGAATTTGATCGAACGGCTTTAGCACACCGTATAGACCCGACAAAATTCTTAGATTACTTTGTGCATAATCTAAAGATTCAGTGTTCATATCTCTAATAGAAAGTCCATTAAATGTATCTCCTGAAAACATTAGAGCTGCAGATTTTAATATGTTTTGGGGTTTATCAAATTCGTTAAATCTTTGATGATTAAGATCAACAAGTTTATCACTTATGTTCATAAGTGATTTAAGTTCTTCTTTCTTTAAAGATTTAATAGATTTTGTTACTAATTTAATCTTATCTTGAAACTCTGGTTTAGACTTTAGGTTACTAAAATTTTCATTAGATAAATTGAGGTTTTTTGATGGAGAAATAATAATCATGTTACTATGATAATAAAATTTAAAAAAAATTAAACTTTATTTATTTTACCATAGCCCATTGACCACTTTTTTCTCTACAAGCTGTATCTAAATTCCTTTTGGGTTTACTATTTAATATAAAAGTATGCTCAATAAGTCGACACTCAGGTGTAGTATAATGTCCTTTAATTTGAACTACTCCCTCGTTACCACTTTTTGGATTTTTCCAGTAACCACTTTTGACTGATTTATTTGAATCATTAATTTCAAGAACTTTCATAGTTTCTGTTGTATAATAGTAATAGTCGTCTTGATTTATAAAATCTATCAAATATCCCCCGAGAACCACACCGACTGCCGAACCTACGGATGTAGAAAAAATATCACCATCTGATAACTCATAACCCAAATAACCTCCAACAGCTGATGATGTGGTCTTTAACATACCATCCTTGTTAAAATCTACCATCGAACAACTTGAAATTAAACCAATGATAGTTAACATTTGGAAAAATTTATTAATCATTATAATACCTATTTATTAAGTTACGTCTCATGTTACTGTTCATCTGAGAACTTTTTAAGTTTGAATTATTTCTAATCTCTACAGAGCTATTAGAAAACCTATTATTAAGATAATTTTCTCTTAAGTTTCTAGAGTGATTGAGGTAATCAAGATTTTGATTAACTCCTATTATTTTCGAAGTGTGCGAGTCTATAGGCTTATAGTTACCATAAGCGAGGGGTGAACCTTCAATTAATCCATCGGGAAGTATCCCGAACGGCTCAAAAAATGCACCATCATATAGTTTTTTTACAACATATCCAATAGAACCAGTGACTGTCAAATATTGAAAAGCAAAACTTAAACTTCTTGTTTTAGGGTTAGCTATTCCGTTTGCTCCTTCTTTTCCAAAAATTTCCTCACTAAAAGAGTTTGATGCGACATCAAAACTAAAAAGGGTGACAAATATTATTATTAATAATCTCATAAGTCATAAACGACTATTAAATTTTTTTATTTAATAATCTTTTGAAGATTCAAGTATTATTAATTGTTGTTGTAAAGGAAGATTATTAAATTTACTTCCAGAAACATTTATTTTTCTGCTGTAGTTATATTCAGAGATAACGTCAGATTTTTGTCTAAACTTATTTTTTTCATTTAAAGAGCTATCAAAATATTGGTTAAAAGCTAAAGTTACTCCTGTGCCGACTAAACCCAACTCGAATACATTTAAAGATTTGCTTTCCGAGATTGGTAGCAAAGTAGTTAGAAATATAGCTATAGAAATTGATCTTATGTAACACATTGAAAACATTACTTTATACTAATGTTTTTGCAAACTTTTACAATAGTTAGTTATATTTAAAGTTTTGAACTTTGTATGAATGAGTTGAGAAAAAATAAATTAAAAAAGATGATTAAATGTCTTACATAGTAAAGCATACCTTAAATTTGAATCCCCTACTCTCTGTGGGTTTTATGGTAGCGGAGGAGGGACTTGAACCCCCGACACGCGGATTATGATTCC
>JBELJQ010000034.1:0-13522 GCA_042090305.1 Candidatus Pelagibacteraceae bacterium
GATTTTTGTATTGGTACGGGTGTCCAATATAGTATTAGAGAGTTTATTGAAAAAAACTATCTAGTCGAGGGTGATCTAAGGCGTGAGGTTTCCTCAAGAATAAAAAGACTTACAGACCTTGGTTGTTATCGTGGACTTAGACACAGAAAAAGGCTTCCTGTAAGAGGACAAAGAACTCACACTAACGCTAGAACTAGAAAAGGAAAAGCAATTCCAATAGCAGGAAAGAAAAAAGCAATATAATGGTAACTAAAACTACTAAATCTAAGAAAAAATTAAAAAAGAATGTGGTTACTGGAACCGCTCACATAAGCTCTACCTTTAACAACACAATAATAACAATCACCGATACAACAGGCAATACTATATCGTGGTCATCATCAGGTAATAAAGGCTTTAAGGGTTCACGAAAATCCACTCCTTTTGCAGCCCAGTTGGCAGCAGAGGAAGCAGGTAAAAAAGCAATGGAACATGGTATGAAGAATATAGAAGTGATTGTAAAGGGTCCTGGAAATGGAAGAGAATCCGCTATAAGAGCTTTAAATTCAACTGGGTTAAACATTACAATTATTAAAGATATTACTCCAATTCCACATAACGGCTGTAGGCCGTCAAAAAGAAGAAGAGTATAATTAAAGGAAGGTAAAGTGATCAACAAAAACTGGAAAGAACTAATCAAGCCTAAAAAAATAGAGTTTATTAAAGAAAATGAGGCCAGCGACGCTACATCTGCTGAGCTTGTTGCCGAACCATTAGAAAGGGGCTATGGACAAACTCTTGGAAATATGCTCAGAAGAGTTATGCTTTCTTCAATAAGAGGCGCCGCGGTTACCTCTATGAATATTGAGGGTGTAACTCATGAATTTTCTGCTATACCAGGCGTTAGGGAAGATGTAACAGAAATCATTCTTAACATAAAACAGCTTGCACTAAAACTCAGTGATGTTGAATCAGCCAAGATTTATATTAAAGCTGATGGTCCAAAAGAGATTAAAGCTAGCGATATAGATTGCGGTGCCCACGTTGAGGTTTTAAACAAAGAACTTCACTTACTTACACTCGATTCAAAGGCTAAGATAAATATTACTCTCAATGTAGAGCAAGGAAAAGGTTATGTTCCTGCGCTTAAACACTCTGGAGATGTACCACTAGGTACAATTTTCATTGATTCTTTTTTTTCTCCTGTTAGAAGGGTTTCATTTAGAGTTGAAAATTCGAGAGTTGGTCAAGTAACTGATTATGATAAGTTGATAATGAATATCGAAACTAATGGTTCTGTTTTCCCCGAAGACTCAGTTGCTTATGCTGCACGTATTATAGATGAACAATTAAAAATGTTTATCAATTTTGAGGAACCTGTTGAAGAAGTTGCAACACCAGTTGTTGAGGAGCCGTCTCTAAATGTAAATCTGCTTAGAAAGGTAGAAGAGTTAGAGTTATCAGTAAGATCTGCAAACTGTTTGAAAAATGATGAAATAATTTATATTGGTGATCTAGTCCAAAAAACTGAATCAGAAATGCTTAGAACTCCAAATTTTGGAAGAAAATCTCTCAATGAAATTAAGGAAATTTTATCAACAATGAACTTAGAACTTGGTATGAAAATTGAGGGTTGGCCTCCTGAGAATATTGAAGAAATCAGAAGAAAGCTGGACGACCCTTACTAGAGGAAAAAACAATGAGACATGGAATTTCAGGAAGAAAATTAAATAGAAAGTCAAGCCATAGAATTGCTTTACTAAAAAATCTTAGTAGATCCCTAATTATTAATGAGCAAATAGAAACAACACTTCCAAAAGCAAAAGATCTTAGACCATTTGTTGAGAAGATCCTTACAATGGGAAAATTAAATACACTTCACTCTAAACGGAAAGTTCTATCATACCTTGGAGAGCAAAGACTAGTAAACAAAGTATTTGATGTTCTGGCCAAAAGATATGCAAAACGAAATGGAGGATATGTTAGAATAATTAAAGCCGGTAATAGATATGGTGACTCAGCCCCTATTGCTGTTATTGAGCTTGTTGAAAGAGATGTTGACGCTAAAGGCAAAATTGATAGGGAATTAGCTTTAAAGAAGTCAAACCAAGAATCAAGTAGTTCTCAGAGTCCGGAAATTAAACCAGAAAAGAATGATAATATAGGTAAAGAATCTTCTGAAGAACAAAAAAAAAGTATAAAATCTCAACCAAAAAATCAAGACAAATAATCTAATTTAATCGAAATGGTTAGCTATCATAATACTCCAACTAAATGGGATATTGATGATAGTTATGAAAATCAAAGAATAGATTACTTTTTAAAAAAAAAAATACCATCCCTAAGCTTTCCTAACATATGTATGCTCCTTCGCAAGGGAGTGGTTAGATTAAATAATAAAAAAGTAAAAAATAACTATCTTCTGAAAAAAGGAGATTCAATAAAATGTAACCTTTCGATAAATTTACAAAAAAATAGCGGAATAATTCTAGACAATCATATTAAAAGAAGTACAGAGGAGTTAGTGATTCACAAAGATCCCGACTATTTTATAATAAATAAACCTCCAGACTTAGCGGTGCAGGGTGGAACCAAAATCAAAAAAAATCTCGACTCAATGCTTTATGCATTGAATGATAAATTTAACGTAAAACCTCGCCTTGTTCACAGACTAGATAAAAAAACTAGTGGTATTTTAATAATAGCAAGAAACTTAGATTCAGCAAAATTTTTTGGAAATTTATTTAAAACAAGAACTATTGAGAAAAGTTACTTGGCTGTCGTTGATGGTATTATCAAAAAAAAATCTGGAATAATTGATTCACCTATTCATTACAATGATAAGCAATATGAGGCTAAAACTAAATATTTATTATTAAAATCTTTAGACAACAAATCTTTATTAATTTTAAAACCAATAACTGGAAGAAAACATCAAATAAGGAGACATCTTGCCCAAATAAGTCACCCAATTATTGGGGATAATAAATATAATGAATCTTTATATAATCAAAAATCTTGCAAAAAATTATTTTTACATTCTTTCTCAATTGACTTTAAGGATAAAAATAATGAAAGAAAATTTTTTGTTGCTAAACCTCCTGAGTATTTTATTGAATCCTTAAATTTTTTAGGGTTAAAAAACTTTATGGACATAAAAAAAGAAATTCAATTTTAGTATGCTTGAGTTTAAAAAAGATAATAATGAGTATTATTTTATCAAAGGAACAAGAAAATTTTGCACACCAAATGGTTATCCTCTAGTAGTTAATACAAAGAGACATGCAGAAATAATAATTAGAGATATCAATAATAAAAATATTCAAAATGATCAAAATTCAATATTAAGTCTTACTCTATTCTCTTGTAACTTGTCAGAAAGTGATAAGAAAGATCTAAGAAATAAAATTATTAAAATACTTAGATATGATTACGTATTGTTTAGAGATTTTTCTGATGAATTGATATCAAAAAAAATGAATACAGAGTTTGATCCCTTCATTACTAAGTTCTCTGATATTTTTGAAATTAACTTTCAATTTAACAACAATATTTTCTTAAATAGTAAGGTTTCTATTTCACCTAAATTTAAGGCTTATTTAAAAAAGCTTAATAAATCTGAGGTTACGATCTTATACAAGCTTTCAAACTTAACAAATTCAATAATTCTTAGTTTTTTTTTCATGAAAAAAAAAATTAGCTGTAAAAGATTATTTAAATTGGTAAACATAGAGTATAATTATCAACAAAAAAGGTGGGGTGTTTTAGAGGAGCATAAATCAAATAGTGTTTTTTTGGAAAATGCTTTTTCAAATATTGATTATTTTTTAAAAAATATGGCCTGAAAACTATTATTATTAAAATTGAAGAAATAGATTATGAGAGAAATACTAAAGAAATTAGATTCTAAAAGACAAAGAGCAATCGAGGGTGGTGGTATTGATAGACAAGGGAGCCAGCATAAAAAAGGTAAATTAACCGCCCGAGAAAGAATTGAAGTTTTGTTAGACGAAGGGACCTTTGAAGAATGGGATATGTTTGTTGAACATAGATGCTCAGAATTTGAAATGGATAAACAAAAGGTGCCTGGTGATGGAGTTGTCACAGGTTATGGAACAATCAATGGAAGACTAATATTTGTGTTTAGTCAAGACTTCACTGTATTTGGTGGTTCACTTTCTGAATCACATGCAGAAAAGATTTGTAAAATTATGGATAAAGCTTTACAGGTTGGTGCTCCAGTGATTGGTTTAAATGATTCTGGTGGTGCTAGAATACAAGAGGGTGTTGCCTCATTAGCAGGTTATGCTGAAGTTTTTCAAAGAAACGTACTTTCGTCTGGAGTAATTCCGCAAATATCAGTTATTATGGGGCCTTGTGCTGGGGGGGCGGTTTATAGTCCTGCTATGACAGACTTTATCTTTATGGTTCGTGATACTTCATATATGTTTGTTACTGGCCCTGATGTATTGAAAACTGTTACCCATGAAGAAGTAAGTCATGAAGAACTTGGTGGTGCCTCAACACATACTAAGCGTTCAGGCGTAGCTGACTCAGCTTTTGATAATGATGTGGAAGCGTTATTCCAACTCAGAAGGTTTATGGGTTTTCTTCCTTCATCTAATAAGGAATTACCACCTATGAGAAATTCTGATGATCCTGTTGATAGGTTAGAATTTTCTTTAGATACTTTAATCCCAGATAACCCAAATAAACCCTATGACATGAAAGAGTTAATAACTAAGGTTGTAGACGATAGAGATTTTTTTGAGTTACAATCGGATTACGCTGCAAATATAATAACAGGTTTTGCAAGAATGTCAGGTTCTCCTGTCGGGATAGTTGCAAATCAACCGATGGTTTTAGCAGGCTGTTTAGATAATAATTCCTCGAGAAAAGCCGCTAGATTTGTAAGGTTCTGTGATTGTTTTAACATTCCAATTATTACTTTTGTTGATGTCCCTGGTTTCTTACCTGGAACATCTCAAGAATATAATGGAATAATCAAACACGGTGCTAAATTATTATTTGCTTTTGCAGAAGCAACTGTTCCAAAAATTACTGTAATTACAAGAAAAGCATATGGTGGTGCTTATGATGTGATGAGTTCAAAGCATTTGAGAGGAGACGTGAATTATGCTTGGCCTCAGGCAGAGATAGCAGTTATGGGACCAAAAGGAGCAGTTGAAATAATTTTTAGGGGCGAGTTAGGTAATAAAGAAAAAATTGAGAAAAAAACAAATGAATACAGGGAAAAATTAGCCAATCCTTTTATTGCAGGTAGCAGAGGATTTATAGACGATGTAATAATGCCAAATACTACTAGAAAAAGAATTTGCAGGTCACTTGAGATGTTAAAAAATAAAAAACTTAATAACCCGTGGAAGAAACACGATAATATTCCGTTGTAGGTTCAATCAATGTTTAAAAAAATTCTTATTGCAAATAGAGGAGAGATTGCTTGCAGAGTCATAAGAACTGCCAAGATGATGGGTATAAAAACCGTTGCAATTTGCTCTGATCCTGACATTAATTCGCCTCATGTTAATTTAGCTGACGAGTATTATAATATTAAAGGTAATACTTCAGCAGAAAGCTATCTTATAGTTGAGAAAATAATTGATGTTTTAAAAAAATCAAATGCAGATGCTGTTCATCCAGGTTATGGTTTTTTATCTGAGAATGTTAATTTCAGAGAAGAAGTACAAAAGGCTGGAAAAATATTTATTGGACCACCAAGTCAAGCTATCTCATTAATGGGAGATAAGATAGAATCAAAGAAAATAGCAAAAACAGCTGGTGTTTCTGTTGTTCCTGGAGGTTTAGATATTATAAAAGATCTAGATCATGCAATTAAGGAAGCAAAAAAAATCGGCTTCCCATTGATGGTAAAAGCTTCAGCAGGGGGTGGAGGGAAAGGAATGCGTATTGCCTTTAACGAGAATGAGTTAAAAGAAAATTTCAATTCAGCAATAAATGAGGCAAAAGCAAGTTTTGGTGATGACAGAGTTTTTATTGAAAAATTCATTGAGTTTCCAAAACACATAGAAATACAAGTTTTGGGCGATCAGTTTGGTAATTTTATTCATCTTGGTGAAAGAGAATGTAGTATTCAAAGAAGACACCAAAAAGTAATAGAGGAAGCACCGAGCGATTTTGTAGATAATGAACTTAGAGAAAAAATGGTTAATCACGCATTAAAATTAGCTAAAGCCGTGAGCTATTATTCAGCTGGAACAGTTGAATTCGTTGTCGACAAAAACAAAAATTTTTACTTCTTAGAAATGAATACCAGGTTGCAGGTAGAACATCCAGTAACAGAACTAATTACCAATATAGATATAGTCGAGCAAATGATTAAAGTAGCTTTTGGAGAGAAATTATCTTTTAAGCAAAAAGATGTAAAATTTTCTGGTAATGCTATTGAGTGTAGAATATATGCTGAAGATTCAGCTAAAAACTTTTTACCATCAATTGGTAGATTAACACGTTATATTGAACCATCTGGTAAAAATGTACGAGTTGATTCCGGAGTAGTTGAGGGGTCAGAAATAAGTATGTTCTACGATCCCATGATTTCAAAACTATGTACTTTCACTAATTCAAGAAAAAATACCATCAAAGAAATGATTAACGCACTGGATAGATATTTAATTGAAGGTGTAAAAACTAATAAAGACTTCCTTTCTAATATATTACAGAATAAGAATTTTGAAAAAGGTAATTATTCAACATCTTTTATTGGTGAGAATTATAGGTCGGGATACGATTCGTTTAAAGTTGATATTATTGATAAAGAGAAAATTCATGCTGTAGCTGTTTTTGTAAACTATAAGTACCTTCTGAGAGCTGCATCAATTTCAAATCAACTTAAAGGTTTCAATAAAACAGTTGGGATGGAATGGTATGTAATTGATAATGGAAAAAATATTAATACTAAGATATCTTTTAATAACTTCAATAAGAGCTACGATATATATTTGGGAAAAAAATATGTCAATTTAAAAAGCAACTGGAATATTGGACATCCACTATTCTCAGCAATTATAGACAATCACTTGTCATACTTTAGTATTAAGAGAAATGGACCCAAGTTTGAAATAAATCATAATGGATTTTCATTGAATTTACTTGTTTTATCAAAAAAACACTCAGAACTTAATAAAATAATGATTCCAAGAAAAGAGGAAGATAAATCTAAATTGTTATTAGCACCAATGCCTGGGCTTCTTGTTTCACTACTAGTTAAAGAAAACCAAATCGTTGAAGAAAATCAGCCACTTGCAGTTATCGAAGCTATGAAAATGGAGAACATTATTAAATCTGAGAAAAAAACAAAGATTAAAAAAATTAAATGTAATGAAGGTGATAGTTTGGAAGTTGATCAAATTATATTAGAGTTTGAATAAATGCGGCCGTGGCGGAACTGGTAGACGCGCAACGTTGAGGGCGTTGTAGGTTTTTAACCTGTGGAAGTTCAAGTCTTCTCGGCCGCACCAGAACCTTTGTTATGAAGTATATATATAAGCATGGAAATCAATATTGGTATCAAAGAATAATACCAAAAAATCTTATTTCTCTACTGGGGAAAAAAACAATCAAAATTTCACTTAAAACAAATAAAGTACCCATTGCTCTTAAAAGGGCAAAACTACAATCGATTGAACATAAAAAGTTATTTCAGAATTTAAACAAAAAAAAATTTAAAGTAAAAATTTTTAAAAATGTTGACATTTCAAAGTATTCAATAAAATTTATAGAAGATTTTGATGATTTAACATCTAATATATTGCTTAATAAAAAGGAAATTATAAATATTTTAAATGAGAAAAAAAATGATGAAACCAAAATTAAATCTTTAGAAAATATTATATTCAGTGATACAAACCAAATTAATAATATTAGCAAACTTACCGATATATATTTTAATATCAAAAAAATTAAAAATGGAACACAAAATTATTCTTCGATTATCAATTCCATAAATTATCTCATAAAAATCTGTGGTAATAAGTCAATTGAAGATTTTGATTTAAATGATTCAAGGAAATTCAGAGACTACTTTGTAAATTTAAATAGAGTATCAACCGGAAAAAGATACCAATCTAACCTAGTAAACTTTTTTAAGATAATTATTAAATATTTAAACTTAGATAAAAATAATCCTTTTACTGATATAGTGTGGCCCTTTTATGAGAAAAATATAGTAAATAAAATTTTTGATGATGATGAACTTCTTAAGATAAAAAAATATATAAATGATGACTACAACAATCCAATAGGGATATTGTTTGGAATCATGTTGGATACTGGATGTTCAACATCTGAACTTGTAGGTATAAATATTAATGAAATTAATTTAAATCAATTCAATCCCTATCTAATTATAAGATCTAATGATGTTAGGAAAATAAGAAATATATACAAAAAAAGGACAATACCGTTAGTAGGTAATGCCAGAAAATCTATTGATAACCTATTAAAATTTTCACAAAGTGATTATCCTTTTGATTCTTTTTTTAATGATATCTTTAAGTTGAGAGGTCTGGATAATAAATTAAACTCACGACTTAAGCTTCTTTCTAAAAAAAAAACCGTTCAATGTTTTAAATATACTTTAATCGAAAGACTAAAACTTGTTAATTGTCCTGAAGAGGTAATATCCGAGATAGTTGGAGTAAGAAAACCAAATATTTATTATCAAAATGATATTAGTATAGAAATGAAGTTAAGTTGGTTGAATCAAATCGTTTAAAATTAGTCTACTTCTGTGATTGAAACAAGGACTCTAGATCCAAAAAGTGTTTTTTCAAAAATCTGTATTGAAGCAAACCTTTTTGCGTTTTGATAATTTAGAAGGCTGCTATCAGAACTAATTTCAGATATTTTTTTCCAACCAAACTTTGGTAATTCATTTCTAAAAAAGTCGTATACCGTTAATTGTGATTCACTTGTAGTGAAAGCTAATCTACCAAGCCACCCATTTTTCTTGGAAAAAATGATTGATTGATCTTTGGCGAGTTTAGAATTTACTGGTATTGGAAAGTCATTAAATTCTGAAAAATTTAACTCTTGTGAAGGATCTCCATCTGGTCCTTTTACTGGAACGAGTGAGCTACCAGAGCAAGATGAAAGTATGAGGAGAGTTACAAATTTTAATAAATATAATTTAATCATGCTTTATATTAAAATTTTTACTTTATTTTTCAACTTAAATCATTACATTTATTTAATGCATTTAATTTTATTGTTTATACTTATCATGTTTTCATCATCAACAGAATCAAAGCAAACTTTTTATGACTTTGAAGTCGAATCAATAACAGGTGAAAAATTGAACCTTTCAGAGTTTAAAGATAAAGTCGTACTTATAGTGAACACAGCCTCCAAATGCGGATTTACCTCTCAGTATGCCGGATTACAAAAACTTCATACAAGATATAAGGATGAAGGGTTTGCGGTTTTGGGTGTGCCGTCTAATGATTTTAACCAGGAACTTTCAAAAGAATCTGAAGTTAAGGAATTTTGTGAAATAAGATTTGGAGTTGATTTTCCTATGACTTCTATTCAAAAGATTAGAGGAGATGACGCGCATCCACTGTATAAATGGATATCTAGTCAAGTTTCAGTAATTGCACAACCCAGGTGGAACTTTCATAAGTATCTTGTTGGGAGAGATGGTAAAATTATTAACTGGTATTCTTCTATGACTAGTCCTTCATCAAGTAGTTTGATAATTGAAGTGGAAGACGCTTTAACCTACTAATGGTTTTATCCAAAAACGACGTTTTATTGTTAGTTATTGATTTTCAAGAGAAACTTATAGATAAAATATACGATCATGAGAGTATTGTTGATGTAACTGAATCTATGATTGATGTATTTACCTATTTAAAATTACCAATTATCTATAGCGAACAATACCCTAAGGGATTAGGTTCAACGATTTATCCGTTGAAAAATAAACTTTTAGAATATAATTGTAACAAAATAGAGAAAACATCATTTTCATGTTTAGGTTCTTTAAATGATAATGATATCAAAAATAGATTTTTTAAAAAACAAGTAGTGATTTGTGGAATAGAAGCGCACATTTGCGTTCTTCAGACTGCATTAGATTTAGTAAAACAAGGTTTCGAAGTTTTTGTAGTAAACGAATCAATTGGATCACGACAAGTTGACCACAAGAGTGATGCAGTTCAAAGAATGAATATAAATGGTGTTACCCTAATTAATTTTGAAATGTTTTTATTTGAATTAATTAGGGATTCTAAATCTAAAGACTTTAAAACTTTATCTAGATTTATTAAGAAGTAATTAAACCGAATAATACATTTTAAACTCTACAGGATGAGGTGTGTGCTCAAACTGAAGAACTTCATCCATTTTTAAAGAAATATAGGCGTCGATTAAATTATCTGTAAATACATTACCTTCCTTCAAAAAATCTCTATCCTTATCTAGTGAGTTTAATGCTTCCCTTAGGCTGGCAGCTACAGTTGGTATGCCGGATAGTTCACTTTCAGGTAAATCGTATAAATCTTTATCCATAGCATCTCCTGGGTGGATTTTATTTTTAATACCATCTATTCCAGCCATTAACATAGCAGAAAAAGTCAAATATGGGTTTCCAGAAGCATCACCAAATCTAACTTCAACTCTTTTTCCATTAGCACTATTCGCGTATGGGATTCTACATGATGCAGATCTATTTCTTGCAGAGTAAGCCAGTAAAACTGGTGCTTCAAAACCTGGCACTAGTCTTTTATAACTATTGGTTGTGGCATTTGAAAATGCATTAATTGCCTTAGCATGTTTAATAATTCCACCTATGTAATAAAGGCAAGTTTCAGACAAACCTGCATAATCATTACCGGCGAATAAAGACTCTTTTTTTGACCATATTGACTGATGAACGTGCATTCCTGAACCATTATCATTATAGACAGGTTTAGGCATAAAAGTAGCTGTTTTTCCGTAGGCTTGTGCAACCATATGAACACAATACTTATATTTTTGAAGATTATCTGCACTCTCAATTAGTGAACCAAATTTAAATCCTAATTCATGCTGTGAGGGAGCAACTTCATGATGATGTTTTTCCATGTCAATACCCATCTCAGTCATAGTTGAAACCATTTCTGCTCGTATGTCTGTTGCTGAGTCTACAGGTGGGACAGGAAAATAACCTCCCTTATCTTTTGGTCTATGACCTAAGTTACCGCCTTCCATTTCTGTGCCGGTGTTGTAAGCACCCTCTTCTGAGTCAATGCTGAAAAATGTATATTCTTGGTCTGTTGACCATTTTACATCATCGAAGATAAAGAATTCTGCTTCTGGACCAAAAAAGCATTTTTCACCGATACCAGATTTTTTCAAATATTCCTCTGCTTTTTTTCCAGTACTTCTAGGGTCTAATTCGTAAGGTTTTCCATCTGCTGGTTCAATAACATCACAAAAAAGTATTAGTTGTGGTTGTGCAGTAAAAGGATCCATTACAGCTGTTTTTGGGTCAGGCATTAAAATCATATCTGACTCATTGATATTTTTCCACCCTGCTATTGATGAACCATCAAACATGATTCCATCTTTAAACGTTGACTCATCAATCGTACTTGATGTTTGTGCGGTGTGTTGCCACTTTCCTTTACTATCCGTAAATCTAAGATCTACAAATTTTACTTCCTTATCTTTAATTGTTTTAAGAACTTTATTAATATCACTCATTATTCCTCCTTTGATTTTGTTTATATTGCACTTTTACCAGATTCACCTGTCCGGATTCTTATTACTTCATCTATGGTAGATATAAAAATCTTTCCATCCCCGATTCGTCCCGTATGGGCCTTAGACTTGATTACGTCGATTACATCATCAACTAAATCATCACTGATAGTTACTTCAATTTTAATCTTTGGTAGAAAATCTACAGCATATTCTGCACCTCTGTACAACTCTGTATGCCCTTTTTGTCTACCATAACCTTTAACCTCTGTAACTGTTAAGCCTAAAACACCGATATTGTTTAGTTCGTCCTTAACTTCATCAAGTTTGAATGGTTTAATAATTGCTTCTACTTTTTTCATTCCAAATACAAGCAAGAAGTATGCCAAGACCAAAAAAACAGTATTTATCCGCAATATGTTAGTTTTTTTTCAATTTTTGCTTAATTAATATGCAACTATAGACTAAAAATTAATCAGACATAAATTCTTCTAATCTATCTACAAATTTTATCAGATTTTGCATACTCTCAGCGTATGAAATTCTTAAATAATTTTCACCTTCTGGACCAAAAGATGAACCAGGGACGGTTGCAATAAATTTATTTTCAAGAAGATATTTTGATATCTCATTCGATTTCATATTACCTTTTAATACTTTTGGAAATAAATAAAAGGCACCTCCTGGTTTTACACAGCAAATATTTTGAATATTATTAAGTTCATCATGTAAGAAGTTTCTTCTTTCTTCAAATTCTTCAATCATTTTATTAACTTGTGATTGATCTCCTCTTAGAGCTTCTATTCCTGCATATTGAGACGCTGAGTTAACACATGAGTGACAGTTAATTGCTAACTTTTCAGCATACGAAAATAACTTAGTAGGATAAATTCCATATCCTAATCTCCAGCCAGTCATTGAATAAGTTTTAGACCAACCGTCTAAGACTATAACTCTATCTGCTATTTCTGGAAAAGATTTGAGTGAAACATGTTTATTTTTATCAAATAAAATTCTACTATATATTTCGTCTGATAAGACATATACATTAGGAAAATTTAGTAATCCTTGAGCTAATTTTTCAAGCTCCTCTTTAGGAACAACTCCCCCAGTTGGGTTTGCTGGTGAGTTAAGAATAATTAGTTTCGTCTTTTCATTTATTAGTGACAGAAGTTCATCAGCGTCAAATGAGAAGTTTTTTTTCATTCGGTGAGGCAAGGGTATTGCTTTTGCACCAGTATAATCTATCATTGATCTGTATGCTATAAACCCAGGATCTGGTGTAATTATCTCTGACCCTGGCTCTCCAAACATTAAAAGAGTGTAAAAAATAATTGCTTTTCCTCCAGGTGCAATAAGTACGTTGCTAGGATCTATTTTAATGTTATTTCTTTTGTAAAAATCTTCAGAAACAGCTTCTCTTAGTTCAACAATACCGTTAGATGATGTATATCCATGATGTCCATCCCTGATAGCCTTTATTGCGGCTTCAACTACATTAGAAGGAGTTGGGAAGTCGGGTTGTCCAATACCTAGGTTAATAACATCCTTACCATTTTTTACAAGTTCATTGGACCTAGCTAGAATAGCAAATGCACTATCGCTACCTATTTGATACATTGATTTATTTAATCCGTCCATAATCTTGATATAATAAGATTTGAATTATATACAAATATGAAAATAAATATTCATTTTTTTTTTATTTAGATTAGATTGATTATAGTTTTATATTGGTGGTTGTAGCTCAGTTGGTTAGAGCACCGGTTTGTGGTACCGGATGTCGGGGGTTCAAATCCCCTCAGCCACCCCATTTATT
>JBELJQ010000008.1:0-55481 GCA_042090305.1 Candidatus Pelagibacteraceae bacterium
TCAGGCTCATAACCTGAAGGTCGCAGGTTCAAATCCTGCCCCCGCAACCAATAATTTTGGTTTTCATCAACATTATTTTTAATTGATAGAAATCACCGAATATATTATGTAAATTATTATCTTTAATTAACTTATGAGTACATAGTAAGATTTAGAATTATGATAAAAATTTTCCTTGCAGATTTAACATACACGCAACAAGGATTGCAATCTGAGATAGCACCTGCAGCGGTCGGAGGGCTAGCCACTTATGTTAAGCAAAAACTAGGTAATGATGTAAGTTATAAAATTTTCAAAAAACCAGAGAAATTTATCAAATCTTTTTTGAAGGATAAACCAAATGTAGTTGGTTTCTCTAATTATGCTTGGAACTCTAAACTTACATATAAAATTGCATCTCTAATTAAAAAAAAATATCCTGAAACTGTAGTCATATATGGTGGACCTAATTACCCTCTTAAGTTAGAAAAACAACAAAAATTTCTGAAGCACCATACAGAAATGGATTATTTTATAATAAAAGAAGGCGAGGTGGGGCTCTGTAATTTACTACAGCATTTTTTGATAAATGGTTTTGAAAAACCTAAAGAACAAATTCAATCTGTTCATTGGATTGGAAAAAACAAAGAATATTTCATATCAAAACCTACCGATAGGTTACAAGATTTAACAGAAATTCCTTCGCCATATGTAAATGGTGATATGGACGAGTTTCTCGAGGATGGCTTTATGCCGATAATCCAAACTAATAGAGGCTGTCCGTTTGCCTGCACATTTTGCGTCGAGGGAACGCTCTACTACAATAAAGTAAGAAATAATAGTTTAGAAAAACTATCTAACGAGTTAAAGGTAATTGGAGATAATATGTCTCCTTTGATTGCAAAGGGGCAAAGATCGGATTTATTTATTGCCGACTCTAATTTCGGAATGTTTGCTAGAGACCTTGATATAGCTGAGGAGATTACCAAGCAAATGGATAGAAACAATTGGCCTCAACAAATAAGTGTTGCAACAGGTAAAAATCAGAAACATAGAATAATTGAAGTTGCAAAGAAACTAAGAGGTGCCCTGCGTTTAAGTGGTTCTGTCCAGTCTTTAGATCAAGGCGTTCTAGATAATATTAAACGTAAAAATGTTTCGTCAGATGACATTGTTCAGGTTGCGCTAGAGGGTGGAAAAATAGGCGCATTGACCTACAGTGAAATTATTTTGGGACTACCAGGAGATACTGTTGAAAAATTTAAAAATACAGTAAGAGAGTTGATAGGAGCTGGATTTAACAAATTAGAGGTTTATACTTTAATGTTACTAGATGGTTCCGAGTTAAACTCAGAAATATATAGAAAAGAATTTGAACTTACTACAAAGTTTAGGGTGATTCCAAGGTGCTTTGGATATTTTGATTTTGATGGCGAAATTTTTTCTGTGGGTGAGATTGAAGAAGTTGTGGTTGCAACAAATACAATGAAATTCGAAGAGTATATTCAATGTAGAGTTTATGCCTTACTTATAGTGCTTTTCAATAATGACGGTTTTTTTTCAGTTGTGAGAAAGTTTTTATTATCACTAAAGATTAATTTTCTTGATTTAATAGAACTCATATATGAAGGAGATTTCAAGGAATCAAAAAAATTAAAAAAGATAGTTAAATCCTTTAAAGATGAAACTGTTGCTGAGTTGTTTGATAATTTTGATGATTTAGATAAAAGGTTGAACAACCCGGAGATTGTAAAAAAATATATAAAAGGTAAATTCGGAAATAACGTTTTATATAAACACAAGAATCTAGTCCTTACAGAATGTTTCGAAGAAGTTGGTAACGAGTTACAAAAAGGACTGAGAAAGCTTTTATCAAAAAAATTTGGTAAGTTAAATGTTTTTCAGTCTAGCTTTGTTGACGAAATGATAAGTTGGTGTGTTGTTTCAACAAAAAATTTATTTGAGTTTAATCTTCCTAGTCCAGAAATAGAAATTCACTTTGATTACGATAATGAAATGAATGAGAGAAAGTTTAAAGAGATAAAATCACTTGGAAAATCCAAAAAATATAAATTTGTTCAAACAAAAGATCAGATAAGTTTAATCAAGTGGAATTTAGGAACTTATGGCAAATCGAACGAAGGTATGTCAAGACTTTTAACAAAAATAAATCTTAATAAACTATTAAGAAAACCTATTGAAGTCAGACTTTAAATATTAAGTTATTTTTTCTAAGTTCATAAGATATAAAGTTTTCTTTATTGCCAGTCTTGTTAAATCCAACTGACTCAAATATTTTTAGACTTTTTGTATTAATTGTTTTTATTTCTGAAATAATTTTTTTATCTAAAAGATTAAAATAATAATTACAACCCAAAGCAAGAAAATTTCTTGATAAGTTTTTACCTCTTTGCTCCGGGTTAAGGTTTACAGAAACTTCAGAGTAATTTTCATATACATCGAATCTTATTACACCTATTTTAGTGCTATTTTTCTCCCCTATTAAAAACAAGTAATTTTTATTATTAATTCTTTCCTTAAACCATAGAGAGTGTTCATCCCACAAAACAATATTACTGTTTCTGAACATACTTAATGATAAGTCATCATTCCTCCAGCTAAAAATATCTTTAGAATCTGAATGTTTGGCCTTCCTAATTAGAATTGACATTGATTCACTGATTGAAAAGTTTGTAATAACATATTTTAAATTTTACTGTACAATGAAACTATTATTTTGTTAGTAGTTAATATAATTTTAATTAAATCTTTATTTTTTTCAATTAAGAGATAAGTGAACAGCTATACGATGATCAACTTAGAAAAAGATGTTAAATTAAAAGTTTTAAAAGAAGAATATATTACAATAGATTATATTGAATGGATGAATGATTATGAAGTTACAAGATTTACTGAGCAAAGATATAACAAACACACCAGTAACTCAATCTCAGAGTTTATAATGGAAAAAAGCAAATCAAAAACTGATAAACTTTTTGGTATATTTGTTTACAAAAAGCATATCGGTAATATTCTAATAAGTTCGATAGATAAAAATAATTCATCCTGTAATCTATCATATTTAATAGGTAAAAAGGAATTTTGGGGGTTAGGTATTGGAGGTTATGTTATTTCAGAGGCGTTAAATATTATTTTTAACAAGTTAAAATTGGTTAAAGTGTCAGCTGGTTGTTATGAGAATAATTTAGCATCTATAAGAGTTTTAGAGAAAAATAACTTTCTTTTTGAAGGGCTAAGAAAGAATCAAGTGAATTTTGAGGGTAAAAGGATAGATGTAATGATTTATGGCCTTTTTGCAAAAAATGTAAGTTAAATAATTTATATTTCCTAATATTAATATTAACATAAAACTATCTTATGAAAAAAAATAACTTCTACAAAAACAAATTAAAATTTCAGGATAAATGTATCCTTATTACTGGTGGGACAGGTTCTTTTGGTGCTGCGATGGCAAGTGAAATTTTAAAGAAATACTCGCCAAGAAAATTAATTATATTCTCAAGAGATGAATTTAAACAATATGAACTCGAAAACCAGTTTTTAGACCTAGGTTTTAAAAACTTTAGATTTTTTATTGGAGATGTTCGTGATAGAGAAAGATTGAACCTTGCATTTCAAGATGTTGATATTGTAATCCACGCTGCGGCAATGAAACAGGTCACCTCTTCAGAATATAATCCATTTGAATGTATTAATACAAATGTGATTGGAGCACAAAATATTGTAAGTGCTGCCATTAATTCAAAAGTATCTAAGGTTATTGCATTATCAACAGACAAGGCAGCCAATCCCATCAACTTATATGGAGCTTCTAAATTAGCTGCAGACAAAATATTCGTATCAGCAAATCAATTATCAGGACTAAACGGTTGCCAATTTTCAGTTGTCAGGTATGGAAACGTAATTAAATCTAGAGGTAGTGTTATAAATTTATTTCAAGAATTGATTAAGAAAAAAAAGAAAAACTTACCTATAACAGACAAAAAGATGACAAGATTTTGGATATCGCTAAGACAAGGTGTTGAATTCGTTCTGTCAAATATTGATTATATGACAGGAGGAGAAATCTTTATACCTAAAATTCCTAGTATGAAAGTTACTGATATTGCTAAATCACTTGATCGATTAATAAGCTTTAAATATATAGGGATTCGCCCAGGAGAAAAAATACATGAGGTATTGATAACACAAGATGAGTCAATTAACACACTTGAGTTAACTGATAGATATATAATTAAACCTTCATTTTTGACGAAAGAACAATTTATTAAAGTGTTTAATAAAAAATTTAAAAATAACAAAGCAAAATTTGTAAAAGAAAACTTTTTTTATTCAAGCGATTCTAATAAAAGCTGGCTTGATAAAAAATCATTTTTGAAATTACTAGATGAGTGAAAATAAAAAATTGTTATTCTACGGTCATCAAAAAATTGATGATGACGATATTAATTCAGTTGTAAAGGCGCTTCGAGGTAATTGGTTAACCACCGGTCCAATAGTAAAGGAATTTGAGAGTAAAATTTCACGTTACACTGGTGCAAAATACACAGTAACATGTTCTAGTGGAACAGCCGGACTAATACTTTCTTATATGGCTCTCGGAAAAGAGTATAAAAATATATTAATACCAAGTATGACGTTTGTTTCAACAGCAAGTGCTGCAAAATTGCTAGGTAAAAATGTCCATCTAGTAGATTGTGATGAGCGAACTGGATTAATATGTTTAAATGAGGTTGAAAAAATAATTAATAAGAAAAAAATTGATGCTATTATTCCAGTACACATGAACGGAAAATCAGTTGATCTTGAAAGATTAAGGAAAATTACAAAAAAAAAAAAAATTGCTATTATTGATGATGCTAGTCACGCAATTGGTTCTGAATACTTTACATCATCAAAGAAAAAAATAAAAGTTGGTTCATCAATACATGCAGACTTAACAGTATTTTCTTTTCATCCAGTTAAAAATATTACAACTGGTGAAGGAGGTGCTATAACTACAAATAGTAAAAAACTTTATGAAAAACTCCTTTTATATAGAAATCATGGGATTGAAAAAAATAAAAATAATATTTTAAATAAAAGTATAGCCTTTAACTCTAAAGGTCAGGTGAACCAATGGTATTATGAAGTTCAAGAAATAGGATTTAATTTTAGATTGAGTGATTTAAACTGTGCACTTGGCCTGAGTCAGTTAAAGAAAATAGAAATTTTTAAAAAAAAAAGGTCGGACTTAGTCTTAGCCTATCACAAACATCTCGCGGAGATAAATGAAATCGTTGAAATAGTAAATGACTTTAAAGACAAAATTACATCGTGGCACCTTTTTGTAGTTAGAATAAAATTTTCAAATCTTGAGAAGTCGAGGGATTTTATAATGAAAGAGTTATTTAAAAAAAGTATTCAAACCCAAGTTCATTATATTCCAATTCATTTTCATCCATATTATAAGAAAAAAGTTTATGAAAAAAAATTTAAAGGAACAGAATCATATTATAATAAAATATTAACTTTACCTCTACATCCAAGTATGGAAGAAAAAGATGTGAAGTACATAACTAATTCACTGAAAGAAATAATTTATAAAATAATAAAAAAATAATTTTTAAAATGAATATAGGTATAATTGGATTAGGTTCTATAGGTTTGAGACACGCTAAAAACTCAAGATTATTAAAATATAAAGTTTTTGGATATGATATAGATAAAGAAAAATCGAGAAGTCTTTCAGCAATGGGTGGGATTTTTATTAAAGATAAGAAAGAATTTATCAAAAAGATAGATGTTGGAATCATTTCATCACCTAATAAGTGTCATTTAGAGGATATGAAATTTTTAATAAATAATAAAAAACATTGTTTTATAGAAAAACCAATTTCACATGAATATTATCAAACAAAAAAAATAATTGATAAAGCAAATTCTCTAAAACTTAAAATATTTGTTGGACATAATTTACGATTTCATCCCGCTGTAAAAAAAGCAAAGGGTTGGTTGGAAAACAAAAAGATAGGGCGAATTTTGTGGTCTAGCTTGATTTGTAGTTCTTATCTTCCAGACTGGAGAAAAGGTCAAGATTATAAGCAAGGTTATGCAAATGAATCGAAGGGGGGAGGGGTAATATTTGATTGTATACACGAAATTGATTTAGCAAATCATTTACTAGGAAAGGCACAGATAATTAAATGTTCCGCTGAATCTACTAAATACCTAAAATTAAAAACAGAGGATATTGCTGATATATGGTTAAAACATGAAGATAAATCAAGATCATCAATTCATCTTGATTACATTACTAGGCCTAAGTTGAGGTGTACAAAAATTATTGGAGAAAAAGGAATGATAAAGATTGAAATATCAAAAAGAATTTTGAAATTAATAAATATTGATAATAAAGTTATAGAATCATATTATTTTAAAAGTGACTCCAATAGAGATTATATAAATGAATTAAAATCTTTTTTCAAATGTATTGAGAAAAAAATACCAACTCCATTTAAAGTTGAAGAGTCAATAGAAATCTTAAAGCAAGTTTTAGAAGCTAGAAAGTTGGCTTCGCTTTGATTTTGCCCATTAAATATTAATATGGAAAATAAACTTAAGTTAAACGACTTTTTATTTTTACCTGATGTCTCCGGAAAAAGTGGTGCAGGACATTTCTTTAGATGCTTAAGTTTAGCCAAAATTCTGAGAAAAGATTTCAGTTGTCATTTTTCTTTTTTTAGCAACGAAAGTTTCTTTCTAGATATATTATTAGATTTGAAAATAGGTTTTTTACCTAATGAAAAAGTTAAAGATCATTTGTTTAAAATTACAATTTTCGACACGTATAAATTGTCAACAGTGCAAATCAATCAAATTAATTCAAGTAAATTTGTAATGATCAATGATTATAAAAAAGATTTGTTAGATATTGATCTAAGTATTTATCCCTCATTTGAAGATAACTATAGAAGTGATAAAGTTTTAAGTGGTCTTAAATATTCGATAGTTCAAAATCATTTCCGAAATGCCAGAAATAAGTATAGGATTAAAAAAAAAGTAAGATATATTTTATTGAATTTTGGTTTTGCTGACAAAAGAAGGATATCAATTAAAATTTTGAAGATGTTAAGAAAAATATCAAATAATTTAGATAGGTTTAAAGTAGGTATAATTTTTGGCTCACTTTTTACCGGTAGAAATAAGCTAGTCCAAGAAATTGTAAGATGTTCTTTTGAAGTTGAACTTTTTGATAGTCCTAATAATGTTGATGAAATTCTTCTTAAATCAGACCTTGTTATTGGTGCAGGTGGAGTAGGGCTTCTGGAAAGAGCTTGCATAGGTGTGCCATCTATAACAATTTATGTATCGGAGAATCAGAAGGGACAGACCTTATTATTTTCAAAAAATAAAGCAACTATCTCCTTTAACTACAGTGACTTAATCTCTAAAAAATTTTCAAAAATTATCGAATCTATTTTTTATGATTATAAAAGTAGAAAAGAAATATCAAAAAACTCAAGAAGACTTGTCGATGGCAGAGGTTCTGAAAGAGTATGCTACGAGCTAAGAAAAAAAATCTATTATGAAAAATAAGAATTCTAATATTAAGGTTAAACAAACTATTTTCATTGCTGAATTAGGAGTTAATCATGAAGGTGATTTAGACGTATGTAAGTCAATGATCATTGAGGCTAAAAAAGCAGGTGCAGATGCAGTGAAAATACAAACATTCAACCCTGCTGAACATTATCTACCTGATACGATCTCATATAATATATTTAAAAATTGTATGTTTAGTAATGAAGATATAGCTTCCCTTTTTTTATTTGCAAAAAAAAATGATATCAAATTATTTTCCACATGTGGGGACTATGAAACAATTGATTTTATTGATAGCTTTAATCCTTTTGCCTTTAAGATATCTTCAGGAGTATCTAATCACTTAAAATTAATTAATTATGTAGCTAAAAAGAAAAGAAATATTTTTATTTCGACTGGGATGTCAGATATGAAGGAAATTAATTTATTGATAAGTCATTTAAAAAAAATTAAATGCTTATCTAGAACAACCCTAATGCATTGTGTATCAATTTATCCAACAGATCATCAGTTTTGTAATATTCAATTTATAAAAACTTTATATGACACATTTAATTTGCCAATAGGTTTTTCTGATCATAGTTTAGGTTACAAAGCAGTTGAAGTTGCAGTTAGTTTAGGTTCGCGAGTAATCGAAAAGCATTTTACGCTAGATAAAAAAAGAAAGGGTTTTGATCATAAGATTTCACTCGAGCCAGATGAGTTTATGAAGATGGTTAAAAGTATAAGAGAAATTGAAAAGATTCTAGGAAATGGTGAAAAGTTACTTACAAAAAAAATGATTAGTAAAATTGATAAGATGAAAAGGGTAATTGTTGCTAAAGAAAAAATTGAAATAGGAGAAAGGGTTTCAAACAAAAATATTACTTTGATGAGAGTTAAGGATAATAAACAAGGCATTAACCCAATGTTTATAGACAATATTTTAGGAAGGACAATTGTTCAAGAGTTGACAAAACATCAAATATTAAAAATGAGTTATTTAAAGGACTAGATTTATGTTATTAAAAATAAATAAAAATGAAAAATAAAGTATATATTTTTGATACCACTTTGAGAGACGGAGAGCAGGCACCTGGTGCTTCGATGTCTAAAAAAGAGAAACTTGAAATTGCTTTAAATCTTGAAAAACTCTCTGTTGATATAATTGAAGCTGGTTTTCCCGCTTCCTCAAATGAAGACTTTCTAGCAGTCAAAGATATATCAACAAGATTAAAAAAATCAAAAATTGCAGTTCTAGCTAGATCAAATAGAAATGACATAGATAAGTGCGTTCAGGCTATTAATAATCCAGATAGAAGTAGAATTCATACATTTATTTCTACGAGCCCATTACACGTAAAATTTAAATTAAAAATGAGTTTTGAAGATGTATTAACTAGTATTAAAACTAATGTTGAGTATGCCAGAGGATTTTGTCCGGAAGTCGAGTGGTCGTCAGAGGATGCTACTAGGACTGATTTTGATTTTCTTTGTAAATGTATTGAGTCTGCTATAAATAGTGGAGCAAGAGTTATAACTATTGCTGATACTGTTGGTTATACAACACCCGATGAGTTTTACGATTTGATTAAAAAAATATTTAATAATGTTACAAACATTGATAAAGCAATATTCTCCGTACATTGTCACAATGATCTCGGCCTAAGCGTAGCAAACTCATTGGCAGCTCTGAAGGCTGGTGCTAGACAAGTTCATTGTACAATTAATGGAATTGGTGAGAGGGCTGGTAATGCATCGTTAGAGGAAATAGTAATGGCAATTAAGACCAGAAATAAAATTTATGATTTTCAATTAGATATTAATACCCAACATCTAGCAAAAATTTCTAAACTGGTTGAAAAAGTAACTGGTTTTACTGTACCTCCAAACAAAGCAATTGTTGGCCAAAATGCTTTCGCTCATGAATCTGGAATTCATCAGCATGGAGTTATTATTAATAGTTCAACATATGAAATTATTAACCCAAAAGAAGTTGGAATATCAGCATCATCTCTTGTAATAGGAAAGCATTCAGGTAAACATGCCTTGAAAGAAAAGGTAAAAGATTTAGGTTTTAATTTAGATGGTATTAATTTTGATATTCTGCTAAAAAAAGTTAAAGATTTCTCATTGAAAAATAAAAAAATTTCCGATGAAGATATTATTAATTTGATTAATGATTAAATTGTAAAATGAATAAAGATAAATTTTCAGTTAATAACTTTCCCAATAATGGTTTTTGTATATCAAATACTAAACTAGACAGAGAGCCTTGTTTACAACTTAGAAAACTGATTAATAAAGAAAGGCCTATTACTAATAATATTTTTTACTCCAGTGAAAAAGAATTTAGTGATAAAGGAAGGTATAATAATTATGCTCCAGGAGTTGGTCATAATTTCTTGGAAAGTTGTGATTTGGATTTTATTGAAAATGACAAAGGCTTTAATAAGTTCTGTAGTTCAATTATTGGGAAGAATTTTCAGATATTAAAGAAATCTGTAATTAGATCAACACCACCGAAGTTTATACCTAAATGGGTAAAGCAAAAAGTTAAGAATATAGGTAGACCTAATTTAAATCCTTATGTTAGAGACGAGTATCAAGATGTTCAATTTTTTCTTTGCACTGACTTTCATCAAGATAAAACAAGACAGAAGTCTGAGTTTGTGACTGTTTATATATATTTAGATGACGTAGAAAAGAAAAACTCTGCTTTACAGATACTACTAAGTAGTCATCATTTAGGATTTACTAGCTATCCTCATAATTTGAGACAATCTGATCTTGACCCTTCATTATGGTTTTACAATGATGCATTTGGCAATTATAAAGAATGTAATGAGATTACAGTAACAGGAAGGTCTGGAACTTTTTCTTGTTTTCATAATTTAACTCTCCATGGCACTGGGTATAATCACGAGTCAAACCCGAGAATATCTTTAAGATATTTAATAGGAAATAGGTCACTAGACAATACCATTTATAGTTTAGCAAATGAAAAAATATTTGGTAAGAAAATTAACAAGAGATCCAGATTCGATGTTGATTCGGATGGTATTTTAATTCCATTAGGAAGCAGTCTAAACCTTATAAAATAGTCAACTAAGATCAAATGAAAAAGAAAATAGTAGTTTTACTTACATGTGTCGGGGGGAGACTGATTTATGATATAATAAACTCAATCAGAAGCTCCAACGATTATTCAATCAAGCTTATTGGGATAGATACAAATAAAGAATCTTCAGGAAGACTTCTTTGTGATAATTTTGAAGTTGTACCAAGTGTCGAAAAAAACGAAAAACTTTGGTTGAGTGAAATACTTAAGCTTCATAAAAAATATAGATTCGATTTATTAATGTCTTTATCAGAGGGCGAATGTCTTTGCGTTGCTAAAAATATTAATTTATTTAAAAAAAATAAAATAAAAGTAACGGTTGCCGATTTAGAATTTGTTAAGCTTACAACCGATAAACTAAAATTGATGAAAGTTTTAAAGAAAAATGGGCTTAATACTGGAGAGTTTTTAAAAGTAGATTCCTTCATCGATGCAAAAAAAGCTTTAATTAAACTCGGATATCCCAATAAAAAAGTTATTTTTAAGCCAAGAAATAGTAGGGGAAGTAGAGGAGTACTTGTAGTTGATAATGTAAAGAAAGAATTTGTTAATTTATTAAAAGATAGATTTTGCGCTACTGCAAACTTTGAAATACTAAAAAAAGAATTAATAAAAAGAGACCTTAACTTAAATGATTATCTGGCTATGCCTTTTTATAGTAATGACATTAGCGACGTTGATTGTATTTCGAAAAATGGAAAGTTAGTTGACATAGTTGTGCGATTGAGGCAACTCAAGAATCCATTAATGCCTACAAGTACTGGCCATATAATTAAAATGGATAATAGGATAATAGAATACGCTAAGAAAGTTTGTAAAGTTCTGAAGATAAATGGCCCTTGTGATTTTGATATTGTAATTGACTACTTTGGAAAACCAATACTACTTGATGCAGGTAGCAGGTTTAGTGGCTCGGTAGGTTGTTCATTTAACGCAGGTTATAATATTGTATCACAACTTGTTAGGTTTTATTTTGGCATTCCTTTTAAGAAATTCAAATTAAAAAATTATGCTTTAAGACCATTTATAACAATGATTCCCATTCCTGAATCTAATAGTGACGAATTACTATGAAAGTTGGAGCAATAATACAGGCAAGAATGAATTCATCTAGACTTCCTGGAAAAGTATTACTAGATCTTAATGGTAAATCTGTCCTAGAACGAGTTGTGGATAGAGTGTCTTGCTCAAAAATGATTGATGAAATTGTAGTAGCAACATCATCATCTTTGAATGACACTAAAATTAGTAAGTTTTGTAAAAGTAAGAAAATTTCATATATTAAAGGAAGTGAGCATGATGTTTTAAGTAGATTTTATGATGCCGCAAAGTTATTTAAAATTTCAAATATAATTAGGATAACTGCGGATTGTCCAATGATAGATTATACTATAATTGATAAAGCTATTAAAATATTTGCTTCAAAGGAATTTGATTATGTATCAAACGTCGATGAACGTTCATTCCCAGATGGATTGGATGTTGAGATTTTTACTTATTCAGCTCTTGAAAAATCAATGAAGTTAGCAAACGAACCCTTTCATCGAGAGCACGTTACTACATATATTAGGGGGATAAGTGGATATTCTAAAGGAGAGTTTAAAAAATTTTGTCTAAAGAACTCCGAAGACTTATCTCATATAAGATGGACACTTGATACAAAAAAAGATTATTATCATATAAAAAAATTTTTCGAAGAGTTGGAAGATAACTTTTCCTGGTTAGATGCATTAAAGTTAGAAAATAAAATAAATTATACGGAATAGAATGAAATTTTTAAATTCAAAAAAGCTTTTTAAAAAAGCATTAAAGAAAATTCCATCAGCAAGTCAAACTTATTCAAAATCATATAAAAGTTTTAACTTTGATAATGGCCCTTTATTTTTATCTAAAGGGAAGGGGGCATATGTTTGGGATATTGATAATAACAGATATATTGACTATGTGATTGGATTATTACCAAATATTTTAGGGTATAACGATAATGACGTTAATAGAGCAATAAAAGAACAATTAAAAAATGGAATTTCTTTTTCACTACCGACAAAGCTAGAAGTTGAGTTGGCTGAATTAATAATCTCTATAATACCTTCGGCCGAAATGGTAAGATTTGCAAAAAATGGTTCTGACGTCACATCAGCAGCGGTTAGATTAGCAAGAGCAGTTACTGGAAAGGAAATTATTATTTCTTGTGGCTATCATAGTTGGCACGACTGGTATATGGCTAATACAAAAATGGACAGTGGGATTCCAAAGTCTACAAAAAAACTTACGTTATCGATGGAATATAATGATTTAAATAATCTTGAAAAGATTATATCAAAACATCAAAATAATATAGCTGCTTTAATAATAGAGCCTGAAGGATATCATGAAAGCTCTAAGCAGTTTCTCAAAAAAGTGAGAGAAATCACAAAGAAAAATAATATAGTTTTAATATTTGATGAAATAATTAGTGGCTTTAGAGCTGATTTAGGTGGAGCACAAAAAAAATATAATATTCAACCAGATTTAACAACGTTAGGTAAAGCTATTGCTAATGGAATGCCATTAGCAGCACTTGTAGGAAAAAGTGAAGTAATGAGCAAAATGGATAAAATATTTTTTTCGGCTACTAATTCAGGAGAAACACTTTCAATAGCAGCAGCGATAGCAACTATTAAAAAAATCAAAAAACATAACATTGTAGAAAACTTAAATAATCATGGATTATTCATCAGAAATAAAATTTCCCAGATTATTGAAGATAACAACCTTTCAGATTTTATTAAAGTTGGCGGACCCTCATGGAGGCCAACAATTTTACCTAATGAAAATGAAGTAACACAAAAAGAGTCTTTAGTTTTCTTTTTAAGAAATGCTTTGGTAAGAGAAGGAATAATATTTGGAACAGCATTTAATTTATGTAATGCTCATCTAAATGATAAAATAATTAGTTCAACCTTTATAGCTTTTGAGAAAGTACTCCTTAGACTCAGCGAGAAATTAAAAAAAGGTGAATTGAAGAATACCAAAAATAATTTTTCTGTGAGATAGTATGAGTTTAAGAAATTTTACTGTATTCAGTGAACATAGAGATTTAGTTGAAGAATTTAAAAAAAAAAAAAAACAAAAATTATTTCTGAAAACAAGTTCTCCGTCCTTAGTAATTGATCCAATACCAAAAATCAAGACAGAATACCTGGACCACAAACAAAAGAAAATTTTAGATAGATTAATTAAAAAAATAAGTCCAACTTGCCAGCATATATTTAGGATAATCAAACAGAAATCATACGATAATTATTTTGCAAGTTTGAATTCATATAATATTTTTAAAATATTTTTTTTAATCTATAAATTATACCCTTTAGAAAATAACGACTTTAAGTTTAAAAATATAGTTTTAGATAAAAAGATAACAAATAAAAAGGGACTCGCACCAAATTTTTATGCTAAAATTTTTAATAATATAGCTATTTCAGACAGTCATTATTATCAAGAAAAAGAATCTCCGTCTCGTCTGGAACTAATCCAAATTTTAAATAAAGAAATTATTGAATATCACATATGGATTAAATTATGGGAGAAAATTTCACCTAAACTTTCAAAAGGGACATTACTAATAAACAGAGAGAGTTTTCTACTAAAAGAAACGGCAGTTCACCTTGCCAGAAAAGGGTTTTCAATTAAGAAAATTAATAAACCTCATCTTTATTTTGAAAAATCAATAGAAAAAGAGGTAGAAATCTTTAATCGTTTCATAGCACCTAATATTAATAAACTATTAAATGATTTTCTTAGTGAAGAAAAAGTACAAATCTTATCTAAAATAATTAGAAAGGAATTCATAAATGACTATAAAATATATTTTTCAGCATTATCATATTGGAAAAGCAAAGTAGATTATTTTAAGAGTATTAATGTTAAGGCAATGATGGAAACTTTTTCAAAACTACCAGTGTGGTATGCATTAAAATCTATACTTAGGGAAAATAATATACCAATTTTTAATTTTCAACATGGACACACCAAAGAATTTTGTAACATGTTCAAATTTGCAAGTACTTTTGGAGAGTTTGTTAACTCAGACTTTCATTTTTCCTACAATGGTTCAACAAAAAGATGTCTTAAATTTATAAATTTTAGCGATACTAAATCCAAGGTTTATAATGTTGGATCACCTTATTTTCAAAAATTCAAACATAGGTTTAGGTTTAAAAATCTAGGAGTAGATAATATTTTATACGTATCTACTAACGTTGAAGATAATAATAACCCCTCAATTTTTTCTCAAAAGATTAATTCTATTGAAAAAACAAAAGATGAAATAGAAATTATAGAAAAAGTTTTTTCAAAAATAGAAAGGAAAATAATATTCAAATCCTATCCCCTTGTATACAAAAGGAAAGATTATATAGTTGAAAAAAAAATTTCGAAATTTAAAAATATAAAATATATCGATAATGATTATGATCTGAAGTATTTTCAAAATAATACCAAATTGATTATTACCTCTAGAGGTACTAGTACACTCGGTTGGTGTATGATGATGGATAAGCCATTAATATTTATTAATTATAATGATGAATATTCGGTTACAGATGAATTTAAAAAATACGCAATCACATCAATTTTTTTTCTTGAAAGGAACCATGAGAATTTTCTTAATTCTTTAAAATATATAATTTCCTTAAATGATAAAGAAATAAATTTAATTTGGCAGAAAAAGATGACAAGTCGTAAAAAGTTTTTAAGAAAATTCTTTGATTCTAACTATGGGGGGAAAAATGAAGCGGGAAAAATTGCTTCCGATATTCTTTTTAAGAAGATAATATAATTTAACTTAAAATTTACTTTATAATACTAATCGAGAATAATATGAAAATTGCTGGAATATTTGCACACCCTGACGACGAAACCCTATCTTGTGGAGGAACTTTAGCTCTTCATTCAGAAAAAAAGGACAATATTAGTATACTTCTTTTATCAGAGGGCCCAATGGCAAGAGGTACTAAAAATAAATATCAAAATGCAAGACAACACGCTAAAAATGCATGCAAAGTTTTAGGAGTAAATAATTTAGAAATTTTAACATATCCAGATAATCAAATGGATTCTGTATCATTTATAAACCTAGTGAAGGATATTGAAAAATTTATGATGACCTATAGACCAGAAATAATCTATACACATAATGCAGGAGACTTGAATATTGACCATGAGTTAATAAATAAAGCCGTATTGACAGCATGTAGACCCTTTTCTGAACAGGTCGTTAAAGAAATTTATGCCTGTGAAGTGAACTCTTCAACTGAGTGGTCATTTAACTCTAAACCTCCTTTTGTGCCTAACTATTTTGTAGATATATCAAGTACTATCTCAAAGAAAATAAAAGCATTTAATGAATATAAAAATGAAATTAGGGAGTTTCCCCACCCTCGATCAACTGAGGGGTTGAAGGTATTGTCAATGTATAGGGGAATGCAGAGTGGTTTTAATTCAGCAGAAGCATTTATGCTGATTAGAAAAAATAGAAAAACATAATGAAATTAAAACAATTTTTTGATTTCACAAGAATCTATAATAAAGAAATAATCACGTATAGTATTATCACCTTTCTTTCATCATTTTTAGAAAGCATTGGATTGATTACTTTAATACCTCTTCTTTCAATTGTTTCAAACAAAGATATCGATGAGGGAAATCAAATAAGTAATTTTACTCAAGATATTTTTGATAAATTAAACTTAGAACCAAGTTTTAATTTTTTAATTATAGTCATATTAATTATTTCACTAAGTTCAATATTATTAAGATTTTTGGCTAAACTATATACTGGATACACACAAAATAAAATAATGACTGAACACAGAATGCAGTTAATAAATTCTGTCAAACAAGTTGGTTGGGAATTTTATTCTAATTTATCATCAGGATACTTATTGAATCTTATTATGCGTGAAACATTACAAATTGGAAAATATTTCACAAGTGTTTGCAGTTTATTAAGTATGTTTTTCCAAATAATAGCGTTTACTTTAGTAGTAATTATTATTGACTCACAAATAATAATAATGCTTGTGTTAGCTGGAATCATAATGTTTTCAACTTTATCTTTTATTGTTGGAAAAACTGGGTCTATTTCAAAAAAGTTGGTAGAGAATAGAAATTATTTTTCTAAGCAATTAATTGATTTCTTAGGTGCAGCCAAGACATTTATTATTATGGGTATAAATAAATATTATTTTATTAATTTTGAAAAACTTATCAAAGAGCTAAGAGCTAATTTGAATGGGGTAATTCTACTTAATGCATCTCTAGAATTATTTCAAGAACTCATAAAGATTTCTTTTGGGATCTTTATTATTTATTTTTTACTAAAAAATAGACAGATGGAATTTGAAATTTTCATTGTTTTATTTATTACATTTATAAGAGGGTTTTCAGTATTTCAATCAGGACAAAAAGATATACAAAGAATATTTAATGCCAGCTACTCATTGAAATACGTTGAAAATGCCATTGTTGATTCAACTAAACACAAAGAGGAATTTAAAGGCTCAAAAATTATTAAGAAATTTAAAAAAATTATATTTAAAAAAGTAAGATTCAGTTATAAGAAAAAAAGAGTATTTACAAATTTAAATTTAGAGATTAATGATAAATCATTTTTAAGTATTGTTGGCCCATCTGGTTCCGGAAAAACAACTTTCATTGATCTTTTATCTGGTTTAATTCAAACTGAAACTGGAGAAATACTTATAGATAAATCTAATATTAATAATATTGATATTAAAGTGTGGAGAAATCTAATAAGTTTTGTTCCACAAGACGTTTTTTTATTTAATGATACTGTTTTTAAAAATATAATTTTAGAAAACAAAAATATATCTGAGAAAGATGTTAATAAAATTTTGAAAGTTGTAGGATTGAGCAAAAATAAATTTGGTAAACATATTGATGCAAGTTACATGGTTGGTGAGCAGGGTAGAAAGTTATCAGGTGGCCAAAAACAAAAAATCGCAATAGCAAGAGCATTGATTAGAAAACCTAAAATATTGATATTAGATGAACCATTCTCTTCTCTTGACATTGAATCTAGAAAACAAATCCTTGATGTATTAATAAACATTAAAGGAAAATACCTGATAATAGCTTCAACTCATGAAAAGGAGTTGATACGTATAAGTGATTTAACTTTTAAAGTTGATAGAAATAAGATCATTAAACACAGCCTATGATAAAAAAGATAAGTCATAGTTTTTTAAAATTATTAGTAGCAATTTCTTTATTTATTTTTGTTTCTCTCCAAAAGATTAAAAATATTAGAGGAAGAAAAAGAAAACTAATTTTAGTTCTATTACCTGAAAAATTTATTGAAGATTTGAGATTCATAGAGGATAGTAACCAATATTTAATTATAAAATTTAGCGAAAGAATTTTGAATTTTATTAATCTTTATTACAAAGAAAAAGTCGAATCGGATCATATTTACAATTCATCAGAAAACATTGTTGATAAACAAAATATTCTACATGAAATACTTAGGGCATCATTTTCATTTTTATTTAAATTTTATAAAATAGATGCTGTTTTCACCTCTGATTTTAGATATAGATATACCATCGACATCTGTATTGTACTTCAGAAAAAATTTAGTGTTCCATGGATTGTTTTGCATAGAGAGAATATGTATGCCAATCAAATGATTTATAAATCTGCATTAGGTAGGTATAAGAAATTTGGAAAATTTTTTGGAACAAAAATATTTGTACATAATGAGGTAACTAAAAAGTTGCTTACACAATCAGGGTTTGCGTCCATGAGTCAGATAAAAGTATTGGGTTGTATCAGAATGGATGAATTATTTAAATTAAATAAGAGAAAATATGAGAAAAAGAATATCATTCTTTTTTCCTTTAAAAAAAGGACTAAAGTTTATCAAGACTTCAAAGATCCTGAAATTAATCAGTTGGTTAAACTTTATAATAATACGATTTATCCAGACGAAATATTCGATACTACACATACTGAATTTATAAAACTTGCAAAAGAATATCCTAAAATCGATTTTATTATAAGAACAAAAAAAATGTTCATGAAAAGTAATTTCTGGCAAAAAAATCTCAAGAGAAGCTTTAAAAATGTAAATGGATCTTCAAACTTGAAAAATCTTATTATAGATTATGATACCAATCTTTATGATTTATTAAAAGAGAGTTACTTTGTAATTGGCATGGACACCTCTGCAATACTTGAAGCATCAATTATTAATTTGCCAGTAATAATTCCGTATTTTAATTGCATAAAAAATAAAAAATATAATAAAATACTAAATTTTTATGATTATTTTGATTGTTTTGACACCCCAGCAAATAAAATGGATTTAATAATGATTATGAAATCTAGAATAAAGGATTTCAGTTCATCACAAAGGGTTTATAAAAAAAGAAAAAAACTTTTTGAAAAATATTTTTACAAATTTGATTGTAATCACTTAAAAAGATATATTGATGCAATTAATGCCGAAATAGATTAATCTAATCTCTCATTTAATAAGTTTTAATGTTATGAATAGTAGTACAAGAAGTGTAAAAATAATTGGTGCAGGTTCAATAGGAAATCATTTAGCGCATGCGGCTAGAACACTTGGTTGGAATGTTACATTGTGTGATATTGATGGTGCTGCATTGAAAAGAACAAAAAATGAAATATACCCTAGCAGATATAAAAAATGGGATAATAAAATTAAATTAAGTTTATTAAACGAAACTCCTAAAGGAATTTTCGATATAATATTTATTGGTACTCCACCCGAGCATCATATTAATTTAGCATTGGAGTCAATTAAGGAAGAACCCCTAGCAATTTGTATTGAAAAACCGTTATCAACCCCTGACTTAAAAAAAATTGATAAACTTTCTGAACAAATAGAGGCTAAAAAGCTAAAGTGTTTCATCGGATACGATCACCTAGTTGGTGACGCATGCCAGTTCGCATCTTCTAAAGTTAAAAATCAAGCCAGAAGAGTTGAATATATTGATGTAAAAATCAAAGAACATTGGCAAGGTATATTCAATGCTCATCCTTGGTTGGATGGACCAAAAGATAGTTATCTTGGTTATTTTTCAAAGGGTGGTGGGGCATGTTTAGAGCATTCACATGGTATAAGTTTATGGCAACACTTTGCCTCTGTTTCAGGATCAGGAAGAGTTATAGAAGTTTTTGCCGACTTTGAATTTTGTAGTGATAATAACCTCAACTATGACAAATTCTGTTTTCTAAATGTAAAAACAGAGAATGGTCTTCGTGGGCGAATTATTCAAGATGTTGTATCCTTCCCACCAACTAAAAATGTGTGTATTCAATATGATAAAATGTCAATTAATTGGCATTGTAATTATGACAAAGATTCCGATGCAGTTTCTGTAATTGATGCATCAGGAGAAAGCTTAAGAAAATTTCCAAAGAAAAGACCTGATGATTTTATAAATGAATTATCTCACATTAATAATGTAATTAAAAAAGGCGTCGACTCACCAATTCAGCTCAATCATGGCATTGAAACGATGATGATAATAGCTGCAGCTCATAAATCCTTTAAAAAAAAAAAAAAGGTTAAAATTAATTATGAAAATGGTTATAAACTAAGTTCAATAATGTAGCCTGTATGAAATTGTTAGAAGATATATTTGTTCTCGATTTAGCTAATAATCACCAAGGTAGCCTAAGTCACGCCAAAAATATAATTAATCAATATTCAAAAATTATAAAAAAACAAAAAATAAAGGCAACTATAAAGTTTCAATTTAGAAATATTGATACTCTTATACATCCAGAATATAAAAAATTTGAGGATAACAAACATATTAGTAGATTTAAAAGTACAAAACTTTCAATAAACCAATATCAGGAATTAATAAAATTAATAAAGGCAAATAAACTTTATACATGCTGCACTCCTTTTGATGAAGTGTCCGTGGATCTAGTTAAAGAACTAGATTTCGATATTGTAAAAATTGCTAGTTGTAGTGCTAAAGATTGGCCATTAATAGAGAAAGTATCATTATTAAATAAACCAATTATATTTTCAACCGGTGGATTAACACTTGATGAAATTGACGATCTTGTAAGTTTTTTTGAGCATAAAGGTTGTGATTTTGGAATAATGCACTGTGTTTCATTATACCCAACTAAACATAATGATTTTAACTTTCAATTCATTGAAAGATTATGTAATAGGTATCCTAACTATATAATTGGTTGGTCTACTCACGAAGACCCTGATAATTATCATGCCGTAAAAATTGCGCAGGCAAAGGGTGCTAAAATGTTCGAAAAGCATATAGGTCTTGAAACTAAAGAAAACAAGCTCAACAAATACTCATGTACCCCAAAACAATTTGAAAAGTGGGTTGAATCGTATAAATATTCAGTAGAATGTTGTGGAAACTCAATAAAAAAAATCTCTGATGAGGAAATCAGTGCGATAAGCACTTTATTGAGAGGAGTGTATGCCAAAAAGAATTTAAAAGCAGGCTATAAGCTTAAGAAATCAGATATACTATTTGCTATGCCTTACAACAAAAATCAGGTTGATAGTGGAAACTTTAAAGAAGGGTCGGTCTTAAAAAAGGATATTCAGGCTATGAATCCAATTTATAAAGATGACATTAGAGGTAAAAATACTAGTGGTGTTAATGAATTGAAAAGTGCGATTCACGAAGTCAAAGGTATGTTGTCTGAAGCTAAAATTTATTTAAATAGTAGTTTTGAAGTAGAATATTCTCATCATTACGGAATGAAAAACTTTAAAAAGACTGGTGCATGTATCATTAATTGTATAAATAGAGCTTATTGTAAAAAAATAATTGTAATGCTGCCAGGTCAACATCACCCACCACATTTTCACCCTAAAAAAGAAGAAACATTTCAAGTTCTTCATGGAGATTTAACTGTTTATTTGAATGGAAATGAAAAAAAATTACTACCTGGTGAAACTTTATTGATTCAATCGGGAGTATGGCACTCTTTTCAATCTAAAACTGGCTGTATTTTTGAGGAGGTTTCGACAACTCACTATAATAATGATTCTGTCTATAAAGATCAAAAAATAAATGCGATGCAAAGGAAAGAAAGAAAAACCATAGTTGATCATTGGGGTAGATTTCAAATTTAGCTTTTATGTACAAAGGGAAGAAAGTTCTAGCTATTATTCCTGCAAGAGGTGGGAGTAAAGCAATAAAACAAAAAAATATTGTGAAGTTAGCAGGCATCCCATTGATAGGGTATGTATCTCAAGTTCTTAATAAAATAAATATCATTGATTTCAGTCTCGTCTCTACTGATAGTGAGAAGATTTCTAATATATCCATGAAGTACAATCTTAACGTGCCTTTTAAAAGGCCAAAAAGTTTATCAGGTGATAAAATATCTGATATTGATGTAATGTGTCATGCACTAAAAAAAATTGAGAAAATAAAAAAAAGTAAATTCGATATTATTGTATTACTACAACCTACTTCTCCCTTGAGAAGATATTCTGATGTAGTCAAAGTTATAAAAAAATTAGTAGATTATAAACTTGATAGTGTGTGGACAGTTTCAAAAACAGATCCAAAGTTCCATCCATTAAAACAGTTAGTACTAAAAAAATCCTCACTATTATATTATGATAAATTAGGTAAAGACATTATTGCGAGACAACAATTATCAGATCTTTACCATAGAAATGGTGTGGCATATGCAATTACTCGAGAATGTTTATTAAAGCAAAAAAAACTTCTAGGAAAAAAAAATGGTTTCATTATTATTAAGAGGTTTTTAGCTAACATCGATAATCAAGATGATTTAGATTTAGCAGAATTTTATATAAAAAAAGAAAATGAAAAGAAAATTTAATTGGAAAAATAAAAAAATATTAATTACTGGAGCTTGTGGAACTATTGGAAGAGCATTGAGCTCTGAAATTATTAAGAAGCCGATAAATGAATTGATTTTATTAGATAATAATGAAACAAGTATTTATGAAATCTCTGAAAATTATGACTCAAATAAAAAAGTGAAAGTTTTTTTAGGAGATATTAGGCAACAAAAATCTATCTACAAAGCTTTTAGAGATATAGATATAGTATTTCATGGAGCTGCATTGAAGCATGTTGAGTTAGGTGAATTAAATCCGTCAGAAATAATTAGTACTAATATATTGGGAACAGAAAATGTTGTGGAATGTGCACTTCAGAATAATATACAAAAATTAATATTTATGAGTTCAGATAAAGCTGTTAATCCAACAAATTTGATGGGAGCTTCAAAACTGTTTGGTGAGAAAATATCAAAGTCGTTTAATTCATCTAACTCAAAATCAATATTCATAACTACAAGATTTGGAAATGTACTGGGATCATCAGGTTCAGCTTTAATTAAATTTATAAAACAAATAAAAAATAATAGCTCAGTTACATTAACTAGTAAAAGAATGACAAGATTTATAATGACAAAAAAAGAGGCTATTAATTTGTTGATTGGTTCATGTGAAAAAGGGTGTAGTGGTGATACATTTGTTTCAAAAATGTCAGCTGTATCAATATTTGATTTAATCTTAGCGCTTTATTCGCTCATTGAAAAAAAAGAAAAGAGGAAAATTAAACAAAAAATAAAAATAATAGGAGAAAAAAAGGGAGAAAAATACTTTGAAGAGCTTATAAATAACGAAGAAATCGAAAGAGTTGATGATTCTGGCAGTAAATATTTTATAGTTAAAGACAAGTTACATGTAGGAGCTAAAAAAAATGATAATTATTCTTCCAAAACGCAAAAATTAATGAATGTATCAGAGATAATTAAGTTATTACAAAAAGATGATTATGTGAATTATTTACTAAATATAAGTTGATGAAGAAAAGTCAACTGAAGTTAAATGAACAAATTGATTTAGGTTCAATAATAATAGGCGACCAAAAACCTTGTTTTATAGTTGCGGAAGCAGGTGTGGCACACTTTGGTAGTTTAGAGAAATGTTTTAAATTAGTAGATTTAGCCAAAAGTTCAGGAGCAAATGCTATCAAGTTTCAGATTTATGATATCGATTCGTTCATTTCGAGAAAATCTAAAAAGTGGTTTTCCAGGATGAAAGAGAAGAGTTTAAATAATGATGATTTTTTAGAAATTAAAAAATATTGTAAGAAAAAAAAAATACTTTTTTTTTTAACACCTCATGATGAAAAAGCTCTTTCCTTTACTGAAAAAATGGATTTACCATTACTTAAAATTGGTTCGGGCGAAGTTCAAAATAATTCATTTATCAAGAAGATATTATCTCTAAATAAACCAACAATTATTTCAACAGGGATGTATGATGAAGATGACCTAAATGACTTGATAAAAATAATCAAAAAACAAAAAAATAAAAATATTGCGATTCTTCATTGTGTTTCATCTTATCCAACCAAATCTGAGGAAGTAAACCTAAACGTGATAAATGAGTATAAAGAAAAAATACAGGGCATAATAGGTTATTCAGATCACACTGAAGGGCATGAAGTTTGTATATTAGCTGTAGCTGCGGGAGCAAAGATTATCGAAAAGCATATAACTTTAGATTTTAATATTCCTAACGCTCAAGACTGGAAGGTTTCCTGTGGACCTAATGATTTTAAGTCGTTTGTTAATAAAATAAGGAGTGTTGAGAAAATACTTGGTCTAAAAAAAAAAAAAATAAGTAAAGAGGAAAAAAAAAGCCTTTTATGGGCAAGAAAGTCTCTTATCTTGAAAAATAATGTTTCTAAAAATAATAAAATTAATTATAGTGATTTAAATACAAAACGACCAGGAGTTGGAATTTCACCTAATAAAATTAAAGAAGTTATTGGTTTGGTCGCTTGTAAAGATTTAAAAAAAGAAACAATTCTAAAATGGTCAATGTTAAAAAAAAAATAGTATTTATTCTGGCTAGTAGAGGTAATTATGCGAAGCTGAAAAATCTTATCCTATTATGCAGTGAGTCAAAAAAATTTAATGTTCACGTTGTTGTATCTGGTCAATTAGTTTTAGATAAGTACTCAAAAATAATTCTGAAAGATCTAAAAAAATCTTTTACGTATCATCATGAAATATATTTTCAGGTTGAGGGTGAAAATAATCTTACTATGTTAAAGTCCTGTTCGTTGGCTATGACGGAGGTCAGCTCTATATTTTATAAAATTAAACCTGACCTTGTTGTAGTTCTGGCAGATAGATTTGAGACCTTAGCCTTTGCAGCAGCAGCATCATTTTTAAATATCAAGCTTGCTCACCTTGAAGGTGGAGAGGAGTCGGGTTCAATCGATAATAAAATTAGACATGCCGTTACAATGATGTCAGATATACATTTTCCATGTACTCAAAAATCAGAAAAATTTATTATAAAAATGATTGGTAAGCAAACTAATGTTTATAATGTTGGATGTACTAGTTTTGATGAAATTAAAAAATTAAACATAAATAATATAGATTTCTTTGAGACTTTTAAAAGTAGTCATGGTGTGGGAGCAAATATTAAACTTGAGAAAAAAAAATATGTGATTTTTGCACTTCATCCTGTTACCACCAATTACTCAGAAAATGAAACAAATATAAATGAGTGTTTGATTGCTCTTACGAAGATTAATATACCAATTATTTTTTTATGGCCAAATATTGATGCAGGGTCCGATTTGATTTCTAAGGCCATAAGACAATTCAGAGAAAAAAATACGAATAAAAATATTTTCTTTGTTAAAAGTATTTCAATAGAGTACTTTGCACCATTACTCAATAACTGCTCATGTATAATTGGAAACTCATCGACAGGACTCAGAGAATCGTCTTTTCTTGGAATACCATCAGTCAATATTGGTGAAAGACAATTGAATAGGGAAAGAGCCTCAAATGTCTTAGATATTAATTTTGATTATAAAAAAATTTTAAAGGCAGTTAAGATACAACTTAAGAAGAAATATAAACCTAGCTCACTTTATGGTTCTGGTGATAGTTCAAAAAAGATAGTCAAGTTTCTAATAAAATATTTTGAAAATGAAAAAATCTAAAAAAATAATTGTCCTGGGAGGTGACGGGTATTTAGGGTGGCCTGTTGCAATGTTTTTATCAAAAAATAACTATGACGTTCTGATTATAGATGATTACTCAAAAAGGAAAATATGCAAAAAGTTAGGTATAAAATCTCTTTGTCCCGTAAAAAAATTAGATAAAAGAGTAAGTTCTTGGAACAAAATTAGTAAAAATAAAATTAAATATGAAATACAAAATTTAAGAGACTATGAAAAATCAAAACCAATATTTAATAAATTTCAGCCAGAAACAGTTATTCACCTTGCTGAGCAACCATCAGCCCCATACTCAATGATGAGTTATGAAGCAGCTTCTTTTACATTAAAAAATAATCTTGAGACAACTCTAAATTTAGCATACTTGGTAAACAATCTTGATACAAAAGCACACATAATTAAGTTGGGAACAATGGGGGAATACGGTACGCCAAATATTGATATTGAAGAAGGATTTATAAATATAAGACACAAAAATCGTGAAGACAAATTTTTATTTCCCAGAAAGGGAGGTTCACTTTACCATACTACAAAAATCCAAGATACTGACCTTTTGTATTTCTATGCGAGAGCATGGCAGCTGAGAGTTACTGATTTGATGCAAGGTCCAGTATACGGTTTACACACTCGAGAAACGAAATTTCATCAAAATCTATGGACTTCTTTTTTTTACGATGGTATTTTCGGTACTGTTTTAAATAGATTTGTTGTCCAAGCAATCGCAGGTTTTCCATTAACAGTTTACGGCAAAGGTAACCAAAGAAGAGGATATTTAAATATCCTTGATACACTTGAATGTATAAAAATTGCCATTGAAAGTCCACCCAAGGTTGGTGAGCTAAAGATATTTAACCAGTTTACCGAAGTTTTTACTGTTAACGAGTTGGCTGAAAAAGTTTTAAAATCTGCAAAGAATATTGGTCTAAAAAATCTTAAAATTAAAAAAATTATTAACCCAAGGGTTGAAATGGAGGACCACTACTATAATCCAGTATGTGAAAACTTTAAAAATTTGGGACTAAAAGCAAATAGATTGTCTGATAATTATTTAGAGAATCTTATCGAAGAATTACTAATCTACAAATCAAAAATCAACCATAGTGAAATTCTACCAAATATAAAATGGAAATAAAGAAAAATACTGTCTGTGCATTTATTCCCGCTAGAGGTGGTTCAAAAACAATTAAACTTAAGAACTTAGTTGAAATAAACAATAAGCCATTAATATTTTATGCTATATCAACTTTACTGAAATTAGATAAAGTTTTAGATTCAATAGTATGTTCGACAGATCATGAATCAATTCAAAGTTACGTTGAAAGCTTTGGTATAGCTGTGGTACCAAGGCCAAAAAGCTTGTCAGTTGATAGCAGTAAAACCGAAGAAAGTATTAATCATTATTTAAGAGAATATCTTAATGATAGTTTACCAGAATTTATCTTTTTAGTTCAACCAACTTCCCCACTAACAAGAGAAGAAGATTATTTGAAATTACTATCAATGATTAAAGAATATGATTTATCAGATTCAGTTCAAACTATTTGCAAAGTAAAGCATCATGATCACGCTATTAATCAACGAATCATAAAGAATGGTTATGTAAATTTTGTTTATAAAAATTTAAGAAAGAAACTTTATAATAAACAAAAAAAACCTGAACACTTCAAATTTGGAAACCTTGTAGTATTTAGAACGTTATCTTTTTTAAATACTGGTAGTGTTTTTGGAAATAAAAGTAAATATCTTGAAGTACCTGAAAAATATTGTATTGATATTGATAATTATGAGGATGTAGAAAAATTAAACTTTCTTATGAAAAAAGGTTTCTTTTAGACTATTTCGAGAATTTTTCTCTTGTAACTTTCAACAGTTTTACTCTTTCTTGGTAAAAGATATTTTTCAAATAATTTATCCTTTTCGTTGATTTTATATTTTTTTATTAATCGATTATTTATTCCATCATTCAATAAATTACATAATTTATTATAAGTTCTGGCGTAGTGAAAATATTTATTTTCTTTAAAAAAGAAAATAAAATCTTTATAAAAATCTTTAGAAGCTTCATCAAATATAGGTAAGATTACAATTTTATTTTTTTGAATACTTTCAATTAACGTAGTGGAATTAAAACCAACAATGATCTTTGATTCTAATATAAGATTATGAGAAATCTCACCTTTTTCATGATTATAATTTAAATAGAGATTTTTAAGCTTATTTATATTTATTTTATTATCTAATGCCACTTTCTCTAAATAATTAATCCATGTTCCGCCCCACTTAAGTTTTATACAAAATTTTTTCTTAGGATTATGCTTTGCTAATTTAAGAATCTCAGAATGAGTTTTATAACACAAACTATGAAATCCTATCTCATTTTTATTTGGCCACATTTTATTATTATTCACTGTTGAGAGACCGTTTCCTGAACCAAAGGAAAAGAGCGTCATATCATATTTGATTGGTTTAGATTTTTTGATCATATAAAATTTTTGCATTCTAATATTTCCCATTACACTTATTTTATCTTTAGAAACAAATTTTATGTCAGTCCATATTCTTTTAACATTTTCATTATGTACAAAAATATGATCACCCTGAAAATTTTTTCTTGAATTAAATAATTTTTTTAATCCATTAATGTGTCCCTTTGCGTCAAATATACTTTCTTTGTGCATAACAATGTATGGAACCTTAATTTTACTCGAAATTATTCCCCAGTCATAATCTTGCTTATAGAATGGTGATGCTCCAAAAACTCCTCTAATATCATTCAATTTATAGTAAACTTTTAAAAAAGAAGTCAGAAACTTATGATATTCTTTTCTATTATTTGAATTAGTCTTCTCTTTTTTTAAGGAAATTAATTTTCTTTGTTCGTGTGTAAAGAAAATATTTAAAAATCGTGTATACCATGAAAATGGTAAATAAACTAAATTGATACCCTCAAATTTAGATATAATTTCTAGCTCGCCTCTAAATCTTTGATGATTAAGAACTAGTATATTTTTAGCGTTTCGTTTCTTAGTCCCAATAGTTTTAGTTTTAAAATAATAAAGTAATGCTAAAAAAATAATTAAGCCGGATTGCACAAGTATAAAAAGAATTTTTTTCTTTAAAATTTGTTTAAATGTTAGATTCATAGTCTTGAAAATTATATAATTATTATATTAGATAAAATTATGAATAAAACTATTTTATATCCATTTGTTGGTGACTCTGTTGGAGGAAGCCAAATCAATACAATAAATATTATTAAATATCTTAAGAAAAAAAAAAAAAGATTTTTGATTTGCATAATGAATGAAGGACCTTTGAATAAGTTTCTAATTAAAAACAATCTAGAGCATGTAACTTTATTCCCAAGTATGAAATTTTCTGGTGGATTATTATTTAAGGTAAGAAATTTTTATTATATTCTTAAATTTCTAAGAAGAAACAAAGTAAAAATAATTCATACAAATGATCTTCGTATGCATTATTTTTGGATTCCTTTCTGCGTTCTTCTAAAAATAAAACATTTTTGGCAACAACACTCAGCCTATTATTCAAAAAAAAATATTTTATACTCAAACTTTTCACATAGGATTTTAACAGTGTCAGAATTCTGTAAAAAATCATTTACAAATCAAATGTCCAAAAGAGCAATTGTAATTAAAAATATATTTAGTCCAGTTATTTTAAATAATTTCAAAATTAAAAACTATAATCAAAAGATAGTTATTACATTTATTGGTAATAATAGTAGACAAAAGAGATTACATATATTTCTGGGAATAGTTGAAAAATTAGTCTCTTATTATAAAGAAAAAATTCTTATAGTAATTGTAGGAAATATTGAAAACTTTAACGAGATTATTAGTAGTTACGACATTAAGAATATAAAGCACTATAAATTCTCTGATGAAATATTTTCTATCCTTAAATCCAGTTCACTATTAATAGCTCCATCAGCTAACGAGGGGTTTGGAAGAATAATTATAGAGTCTATGTTGGCAGAGACTTTAGTGCTTGCATCAAGAAGTGGTGGGCACAAAGAAATAATTAATGAAAATGAAACAGGGTTCCTTGCAGAGTTAGATTGTATTGATGACTTTTATGAGAGTGCAATAAAAATTTTATCACTTTCCTTAAAAGAAAAAAATAAAATTATAAGAACGGCATTTAAATTTGCTAAGACAAACTTCCTACAAGCTGATACATTAGAAAATCTTTTAGATACTTATAAATGCCAAAAAAAATATTAATGATAATATCTGATTTAGGTTCAGGTGGAGCACAAAAGAATTTTACTTTTGTTGCTAATCTTCTTGCTAGAAATGATTTTGATTTAAGTATTTTAAAATTCAATAATGAAAAAAGCTTTTTTAAAATTGATAACAAAATTAAAATTTACAACTTAAATTTACTTTATATTTCAAAAAATATTTTTCAAAAAATTACCTATAATGTTTATAGAATTTTTAAAATAAGACGATTCATAAAAAAAAAATGCCCAAATATAATTATAAGCTTTATGAATCAAACAAATATTTTAACCATATTAGCGTCAATGATGACTAATTCTAAAGTTATAATATCAGATAGAAATAACCCTAAAAAACAACCAGACCATTTTTTTTGGAAACTCTTGAGATTCTTCATATATAAAAAAGCAAATCTTTTAATTGTAAATAGTCAAGAAGCCTTTTACTACTATCAAAAAAATCTTTTAAATAAAAATATTAAGTTAATCAACAACCCTATTGAATACAAGGGTACGTATCGCAGTAAGAAAAAGATAATTTTATCTGTATCAAGATTACATAAGCAAAAATCTTTAGAAACTCTTTTATTTGCATTTTCAAAGTTTATTCAGAAAAATAAATCTTGGAAATTAATTATTATAGGAAAAGGTGAAGAGGATGTTAAATTAAAAAAAATAAGTAAGGAACTTTTCATAGAAAATAAAGTCTCCTGGATTAACCAGACAAAAGATATTGATAAATATTACAAAATTGCCCAGATATTTTGTTTAACTTCTAGATATGAAGGTTTTTCAAATTCACTATTAGAAGCATTATCACATAATTTAAATTGTGTAGTAAGTGAAAGTGCCATTTCACAGAATAAGAATATCCATCAATTTATTACTACGTTTAAAACAACTGATAGTGAAGATTTACTAAAAAAATTAAATACAGTATTAACTCAAAAGAAACAAATAGATAGTGCAGAACTTATTAATAAGGAGTTCTCAAAAGATAAAATAGTTAAAGATTGGATTGATTGCTTGGGTTAAATGATTGTATTATCATTTATATAATTGTATAAATCAATTGTCTTAAAGTGATGTAATTATTGTGTTTAAATATATAATCCAGAAAGTAAGAACTCTATACATGGTATTATTAAATCCAGGAAACAATCTCCGTTTACTTTTTTCTAATACTGATAAAGGAATCAAAGCTTTTAGTAACCTTTCATCTTTTTTTAATCATAAATCATTAAAAAAAAGAAAAGATATAATTAAAGCACAACTAGATTCTAAAAAATTTCAAGAATTTAAAAAAACTGGGTTTTATCATATTAAAAACAGAGACTTTGATAAAATAAATGAATTAATAATCTCTTTGAAGAAAATTAAGCTTGATAAAACTAATTCTAAAAAAAAATTCTTAATTTCAAATCAAATATACTCATCTGATAAAATTTTTAAATTAATTAGAACATTAATACTTAATGAAAATTTTTTTTTACCATTAGTTAACTATTTCGAGCATGTTCCAGTTTTGAATATGATGGCTTTATGGCATTCACCTAATAAGAAGTACGAGAAAGGCAGAAGTCAAGATTTTCATTTGGACTGTGAGGATACCAAGCAAATCAAAGTATTTATTGCACTTGATAAAATTACATTAAAATCTGGCCCAATGAATATAATTACGGCAAATGAGAGTGAAAGAATCATGAACTATTTTAATAGAAACACTTTAGGTTATGTAAATAGTAAAAAAATTAGTGATTCAGAGATTTTCAAGCACATTAACAAATCAAAAGTAAAAACTTTAGTCGCAGAAAAAGGAGATATTTTGATGGTAGATACTTGTAGATGTTATCATTATGGAAGCAGGCCAGGAACAGTGCCAAGGAATTTATTATTCTTACAGTTTTTATCTTTGTCCTCTAATAAGATCCCAATAAAATTTACTCAGGAACCTTATAGGTGTATTGAATCAATGCTTTTTTGTTATAGTTAGCATTTTATGAAAAAAAATTATAATAATTAAAATTCTGAAAGTAGTGTTATTAATATAAAATGAAACCAAATAAAATAAAACAAATATTAAAGAAATTAAAACTGATAAATGAAAATAGTGTAAAACTATACTCAACTGGCACACGTGATAATAAAGACATAAAAGTTTATAAAGATGAACATACAGGAATTATTTTTATCGATGATTATATAACTGAAAAAAAAGTATACGAGTTAGGAAAATATAGAGAGGATAAAAAAAGAATAAGTGGCGATCCATCCTATGAAAGATCGATTGATTTAAAAAGGAGGTTAACTAACTATCAACAATTTTATCTTGGAAAAAAAGTTATTGATTTTGGATGTGGGTCTGGAGACTTTTTGAGAGCAGTAAAAAGCAAATCTATGCAATGTTGTGGAGTGGAAGTCCAGAAAGATTACAGAGAAAATTTAAAAGATAATGGAATAAATTGTTTAGAAAGCTTGAGTGAACTCAAAAATAGTCTTTATGATTCGGCTTTTGCATTTCATTCAGTCGAACATTTGAATAATCCGATACTCTTTCTTAAAGAAATAAAGAAAAAGTTAAATAAGAATGGTGTAGCCATAATAGAAGTTCCACATGCTAATGATTTCTTACTTAATATAATAAAACACGAAGCCTTCAAAAAATTCACTCTATGGAGCCAACATCTTATTCTTCATACAAGGTTATCTCTTGAAATCTTTTTAAAAGAGGCAGGTTTTTCGAATATAATAATTCAAGGTATTCAAAGATATCCGCTTTCTAATCACTTAAAATGGATTTTAGAAAATAAACCTGGTGGCCATAAATCAATTATTTCATCGCTAGATTCTGATAATTTACACCTGGCTTATGAAAGAGCACTTCAAAAAATTGATGCTACTGATACACTAGTAGCAATTGCTAAATAATATCTAGAAATTTCAAATAAATATTTTCATAAATAAAAAAATTGAAAATGTTACCTAAAAGGTGTATCAATTATTTAAAAATGAAGATTGTAATATTGGCAGGAGGGTTTGGTACCCGCTTAAGTGAAGAAACTATTATTAAGCCTAAGCCAATGGTGGAAATTGGTAACAAACCTATAATCTGGCATATCATGAAATATTTTAGCCATTATGGATATAATGAGTTTGTCATAGCTCTTGGTTATAAAGCAGAATTCATTAAAGAATATTTTATTAAATATCAAAGTTTGGATGGAGATTTTTTTTTAAACTTTCAGTCTAATGAAATTAAGCAAAAGAAATCAAATAAAGAAAATTGGAAAGTTCATTTAGTCGATACTGGAATCAATACTTTGACTGGTGGGAGAGTAAAAAAGTTAGAGTCCTTATTATCAAATGAGAGATTTTTACTAACTTATGGAGATGGTCTAAGTAATATAAATATTAAGTCTTTAGTTAAATTTCATTCAACTCAAAAAAAATCTATAGTAACAATTACAGCAGTTAGGCCCCCTGCAAGATTTGGTGGAATAAAGTTTTCTAGAAATAGAGTTAAAAGTTTTGCTGAAAAATCTCAAGTAGATGAAGGTTGGATAAACGGCGGATTTATGGTTGTTGATCCGGAAATTTTTAAATTTTTTAGAAAAGGTGATAAAACAATATTTGAAAGCGATGTATTAGAAGCTGTTGCAAAAAAGAAATTATTAACTGCATATAAACACAATGGTTTCTGGCAATGCATGGATGCCATGAGAGACAAATACTTATTAGAATCATTGTGGAAACAGAAGAATCCACCATGGAAAGTTTGGTAAAGTGTCACAGTATACTTCAGTTATAGAGGAGGATTTACTATTAATAATTAAGAAATTAACCAGTAAATTAAATAAGTTAAGAGGACAAACTATATTGATAACTGGTTCAAGTGGATTTTTATGTAGTTATTTAGTTGATACATTAGCTAAATGGAATGAGTCTAACGAGAAAAAAAAAAAATGCAGACTCATTTGCCTTGATAATAATATTACTGGACAAAGTGAAAGACTTAAACATTTATCAAATAGAAAAGATGTTGAATTCATAAATCAAGATGTATCAAAATCCTTTAGAATTCGTAAGAAAGTGGACTTTATCATTCATGGGGCAAGCATAGCTTCTCCTACAACCTATAGACTATTTCCTTTAGAAACAATAGACGCGAATGTCAATGGTACAAGAAATATATTAGAATTATCTAAAAAGATGAATGTAAAGAAAGTTTTAGTTATGAGTACAAGTGAGATATACGGGGACCCTAATAGTAAAAACATTCCAACAAAAGAAACTTATAACGGGAATGTCAGTTATGCTGGTCCAAGATCATGTTATGATGAATCCAAAAGGTTAGCAGAAACTCTTTGTTATATTTACAAAAATAAATTTGGAATTCCTGTGAATACAATACGACCATTTAATGTTTTTGGTCCAGGACAAAGACTTGATGATAAAAGAATAATTCCAGACCTAATGTCTGCCGTAATTAATAATAAACCAATTATTCTTTATAGTGACGGTAGAGCTACAAGATCATTTTGTTACATCTCTGATGCTATAATTGCAATTTTGCTAATTCTTCTCAATAAAAATAGTAATCAACAAGGCTTCAATGTAGGAAATGATGAGATTGAAATATCCATGAAAAATTTAGCTAATTTAATGTTGAAAGTAGGAACAAAAGTAATGCTAAGTTCTAAATCGAAGGTTATTTTTAAAAAGAGTGTAGATAAACATTATAATTCAGATAATCCACAAAGGAGGGTACCCGATTTATCAATTACAAAATCCACCTTAGATTGGGAGCCAAAAGTAAAATTAGAGGATGCTCTAAAAAGAACACTAATATCAAACATCGAATTTAAAAAAAGAAGTAAGCCGTGTTAAAAATTAGTATTATTGGGACTGGATATGTTGGCCTTGTTACTGGGGCTTGTTTGTCAATGAATAGAAATAATAGAGTTGTATGTCTAGACAAAAATAGTGACTATTTAAAATATATTTTAGAGAAAAAGAAATCTCCATTTCATGAAAAATCATTAGATAAAATAATAAAAAGTAGTTTTGATTCAAAAAACCTTAATGTTTCATTTGACATGGAGAAAAGTATATCTGAGAGTGATGTAACATTTATTGCAGTTGGTACACCAAGTAATGATAATGGGATAGATCTTAGTCAGATAAATCAAGCTTGTAACTCAATTGCAAAGGCTTTACGTAATAAGAAAAAGTTTCATGTTATTGTTGTAAAAAGTACTGTGGAACCTTCAACTACAGAACAGGTTGTAAAAAAAACAATTAATAAATTAACGCAAAATAAAAATATTGGCTATTGTATGAATCCTGAATTTCTGAGACAGGGATTTGCTGTAAATGATTTTATTAATCCTGATAGAATTATAATTGGTTGTGATAACGAAAAAACAAAAGTCATAATGAAAAAAATATATAAAAATTTTAATTCTAAATTTTTCTTTACAAATATTATCAATGCAGAATTATCAAAATATACATCTAATATTTTTTTAGCAAATTCGATTTCATTTAGTAATGAAATAAGTAATATTTGCGAAAGAACAAAAGATAGTGATGTTTCTGTTATTCTTGAGACCTTAGGTTATGATAGAAGATTTTCTCAAAAAATTGGTAAGAAGTTAGTTATGCCTGAAATACTAAACTACATTAAGGCTGGAATAGGTTTCGGAGGTTCTTGTTTACCAAAAGATGTTTTAGCACTCAAAAATTTTGCCAAAAGGAAAAGAATAAAAACCCCATTGATTGATTCAATCATAGAGATAAATAAAAATAGACCAAAAGAATTTGTAGAAAATATAAAAAGAGAGATTGGTAATTTAAAAAATAAAAAAGTAGCAGTTATTGGTCTTTCCTTTAAACCTGAAACAGACGATTTACGTGATTCACCATCAATAAAAATAATTGAGTGTTTGATAAAATTTGGAGCAGAAATTCATACATGGGATCCTCTTGTAAAATTAAATAACCTTCCTCAATCTATTAGAAACAAAATATCACTTTCTAAAAATTTAAACACTTTATGTAAAAATAAGGATTGTGTTTTACTCACACATTCATCTGAATTTATTAAAAATTTCAATTGGAAAAAATTCAAAAATACTAGAATTTTCGATGGAAGAAATATACTTAAAGACGCAAAACTTAGTGATGATATAAAGTATTTCCCGCTTGGAAAAGGAACTTAAATTTTGAATAAATTTTCACTAATAATACCTACTTATCAAAGACCCTTAGAAATAGAACGAAAGTTATATCATCTCAAACTTCAGAATTGTAAATCATTAATAATCATCATTGATTCGAGTACAGATAATAATTTAAAAAAAAATAAGCTGACGATTGAGAGGTATAAGAATCAACTAGATATAAACTACTTTAAGGTTTCGAAGAAAGTACATTTTGCACAAAAAATCTATAAAGGAATATGTAAAGTTACTACTAAATTCTGTATTATTACTTTTGATGATGACTTTTTGAACCTTAAAGCTGTTGAATCAGGTATCAAGTTCCTTGAAAAAAATAAAGATTATTCAAATACTTCTGGTCATATCTTGAACCATATTAAAGGGAAAAAAATAGAACCTCTTCGTGTCCCAATATTAGGTAAGTCAGATATATTTGATGATGACGATCCATTAATACGGTGCAAAAAATTTTTAGAATCACAAAAAAAAAGAAATTTATTATTTAACGTTTGGAAAACTGTTGAAATCAAGTCAATGTTTAAACCCATATCTAAAATTAAGTGGAAAAAATATTCTGAATTATTATTCGATTTCGTTGCGGTATGTTCTGGAAAATCAAAATTCATTGATGATATTTATGAAGTTAGAACAACTGATTATAATAAAGCTAACTATAGATCTCATGGGCTTCCAGGGTTTACTTCTACATTTTTTGAAGATCTAAATGATAATAATTTTTATCCAACATTTAGTTCAATGATTGAAATTTCAGCTAATTATATAGCTAGACAGTTAAAAATCTCAAAGGATGATGCAGCAAAAAAAATTGGAAATTACTATTTTTTACTTAGATTAAACAGAATTCTTAATAAAAAAGAATCAACTTTTAAGCCCTCTCTTCTTTTCTTTAGGATATTTAGATTATTTTTCAGATTAAGGTATTTATTCATAATATTGAAACCACGAAATTTTCTAATATTAATTGACGTCTTTAGTAATTATAAATATCATGATTTAGGGTTAATTTTTAATAAAGATCCAAAATTAAATTTTTGTTATTATTCTCTAATAAATAATATTTCACCTTACGCAAAGTCATATCAACATATTCACACTGCAATAAAAACCTATCCAAATTAGTAAGAAAAAATGAGTAATGAAGTTAAAAAATGTAGAATCTGTGGAAATACTAATTTAATACCAATAGTTTCGCTAGGTAATCAAAATTTAACGTGTGTCTTTCCTAAACCTGATTCTCCCAACCCCTCAGAGTCTCCATTAGATTTAATGCTCTGTCATAGTGAGAATAATAATGTATGTAATTTAGTTCAATTAAAACATAATGCAGATATAAAGGAAATGTATGGTTCTACTTATGGGTATTTTTCCTCAATAAGCCCAACTATGGTTTCTCACTTATCAGATATAATGAGTGATGTAATAAAAGTAAGTGATTTGAAAGAGGGTGATTCAGTTCTTGATATAGGTTGTAATGATGGTACTTTCTTAAATCTTTATGATAAAAAAAGAGTTTTGAATAGGTTTGGAATCGATCCATCAAGTCAAAAGTTTAAACATATGTTTGATGAAGACATTGAAGTGAGTTTCAATTTCTTTTCAAAGACTGAAGTAGATAAAATTATAAAAAATAAGAGGTGTAAGGTAATTAGCTCAATAGCCATGTTTTATGATATTGATGATCCTATTCAATTTGCGAGAGATGTAAAATCATTATTAACTGAAGATGGAATTTGGGTGGTTGAGATTGCATATTTACCATTAATGATGGAAAACCTCGCGTATGATCAAATAATGCACGAACACCTTACTTATCTTGGTTTAAAACAAATGAATTGGATCCTCAGAGAAGTAAATATGGAGATATTTGATGTATCTTTAAATAATGTTAATGGTGGAAGTATCACTATATTTATTAGTAACCAAAATAAAAAGTATGAAATAAATAAAAAAAAGATTAACGGACTTATTGAAAAAGAGAATCAATTATCAAACCTCAAACCATACACAAGATTCAAAAAAAGAATTCAATCACATAAGACAGACCTAAACCAACTTTTAGAATTAATAAACAAGACAGAAAGCTCTGTACTTGGTTATGGAGCCTCTACAAAAGGAAATGTAGTCTTAAATTATTGTGAAATACACCCTCCTAAATTAGAGTTAATTTGTGATCAGAATCCAGAAAAACCAGGACTATTAACTCCGGGATCTAGAATTCCTATTATCACAAAAGAAAAAATGAGAGAACTTAAACCTGGTTATTTGCTTGTTTTTATTTGGCATTTTAGAAAAGAAGTAATTCAAGATGAGATAGAATTTATTGAAAATGGCGGTACATTAATCTTTGTATTACCTAGAATTCATTACGTTAATAAATCAAATTATAAAGATTATACTAATAGTTCCTTTGAAGAGATTTCTTTTAAGATCTAGTTCTTATAAATGAACTTCTGGTCCCAAAAAAATATTTTATTAACAGGAGCATCAGGATTTATTGGTAATAGACTTTTTCAATCTTTGATGAAAAAAAATGCGAGAGTATTTTGCTTCGTTCGAGATAGAAAAAAGGTAATGATTGAAAATGAAGAATTATTTAAAAAGTCTAGATCAAAAATATATGAGGGTGAGATTACTGATAAAGAGAAAATGTCACGAATAATTAATAACAATAATATTGAACATATTTTTCATTTAGCAGCAAATAATCAAAATAGACTTTTAGATAAAGAATCAGAAATTATTTTGAAAACTAATATTATTGGATGTGTATCCCTTTTGGATGCTTGTCTAAAAAAAAAGAATATTAAAAGTATTATAGTAGTTTCAAGCAAAGAAGTTAAATCAAATAGATATTTTGAATTAGGAAAGGTCAATAAACACCCTTATGCTATTTCAAAGTTATGTTTAGAATTAATTGCAAATTCATATATTGAAAATTTTAATCTCCCGATTCATATTGTTAAATTTGATAATGTATACGGAGGAAATGATTTAAACTTCAGCAGATTAATACCAAGCTTATGTAAAAATTTAATGTTGGGTAAGGAAGTGAACATCAATAATAATTCAAAGGTTTACAAAGGATTCATATATATTGATGATATCGTGAGAGCTATGGAATTAACGGTCGAAAACTCAAAAAAAATCCTTTTAAAAGATTGTGTTTATTTTAATTCAAAAAGTTTATATTCGATAATGGGAGTTTATAACCTAGTAAGTAACATGATAAATAAAGAAAAGAAGAATGAGAAAACAATTATAACTAAAGATAATGTTAATTTTAAGAATAATGCCTTTTTTTGGGCGGCTAATACTAATTTTGAAAGTGGACTTAAAAGGACTATCAATTGGTATAAAGAATTCTTTAAAGTAACCTAAATCTTAAGCATTTATTCTCTAACATATACCGCTTCAACCCAACCTAACCTTTCAGACTTTTTTTGTATATTTGCTTTAACAAGACAAAATAAATTAAAACCTTGGGGAACAATAATTGATTCTAAATCATAAAAATTATAACTTGTTTCATACATATCGTGAAAATTAATTTCTGTGTATATTATTTTTGTATTTTTTAGAATATTTTTAGATCCTTTAAGACATTCTTTTTCTGCACTCTGAACATCTATTTTTAATATATCAATATTCTTTAATCCTGTATTATTACAATAAGTATCTAGTTTTAAAGATCTTACGAATATAGGTTGATTATATATATTTTCTTGTTTTTTTTGATTATCATTTAAGTAGTTTTTTATTACATTTCCTTTGACATTAATTTTCTTGAAACTATTTAATTTTGAAAACTCATGTCTGTAGAACTTTAATTTGTGAGAGTTTTTATCAGCAATTGCACTATTATTTAAAAAAACATTTTTAAATTCTTTTGTATTTTTTTTTAAAAACTTAAATGTCTCTGGATCTGGTTCAAAACTGTGAATTTCAGATTTTGGAAAAATTTCTTTCATTTCAATAACTGTTTCACCCTTGTGAGCACCTATATCGATAATAATTGGGTTTTCTGAATTTACGAGCTCTTTAAAAATTTTTTCTTTTTTTTTGGAAAAATCTTCTTTTTTCACAAGATTATAATTAAAACGATGTAGCAGATAATTCAGGATAAATTTCATATAAATAAGTTTGATTAACACACATTAAATTTAATAAATTTTAATATATATTATAATTTATTCACTTGATACAATTATGTAATAAGATTAAGTTAGTTTCTACTCTGAAAATTATGAATGAAATAGTAGTTTGGACTCACGGATACCATTTTCAAAATACAAGATCTTTTTTATTTCCTTTAATATACTTCAAGGATTATTTGAAAGCTAAGGGTATTCATATCTCTATATATAACAAAGCTTATGTCCCCCCCAAAAAAACTTTTTTATTCATAGAAAGTAATTTTTTTGGAAAAAAGTTCATATCGGAGTCTAAAGACATTTTTAAGTTATTAAGGAACTCCAAAAAAAATTTTTATAAGATTATTTATTTTGATCTATCGGACAGCACTTCAATTCTTCATCCACAAATAATAAAATATGTTGATATTTACAGCAAGGCACAATTATTAAAAAATAGAAATCTATATAAAAAAAAATTTTATGGAAATAGAATTTTTACTAATTTCGTATTTAAAAAATATAAAATCTTAGACCAGATCAAATCTTATTCAGATAGTATTAACGATGACTCAATCAAAAAGCTACGAATTCACTGGAATTCTGGTATTGGTAATTACACTTATTTCGGAAGAATTCTTGATAAACTATACGAAAAATTTAGAATTAAAAGATTTCTTAAATTTCCTGACAAACAAAGTATACATCTAGATAAAAAAAAATTTGATCTTTTTTATAATATGAATATTAAATATTCCAGACAAACTGTTGCTTGGTATAGAAAGAATGCCTTTAAAAATCTTAATTTAATGATCCCAGAAAGAATTAGAACTTATAAATATTTCTATCAACTACGAAAAAGTAGAATATCTTTATCACCATTTGGTTGGGGCGAGATAAACTATAGAGATTTTGAATCTTTCATTAGTTGCTCATTATTACTTAAACCAAATATGTCTCATTTAGAAACATGGCCAAACTTGTATCAAAAATCTAATTATATTGCTTATGATTGGAGTGGTGAAGATTTAAAAGAAAAGTATGAACATATAAAAAGAAATTATTCAAGTTATTACAAAGTTGCAAAAAAGGGCCATGATTTTTATTTTTCGCAAATACAAACAAATACTTTGAAGAAAAATATTCATGAAAGATTAAAAAGTTTAATATCATGAGACTTTAAATGTTATTTAATAGTTTAAACTTCATTTTTTTTGCTTTAATATTTTTCCCAATTTATCACCTTGCAAGTGGTAGATACAGGTTATTTATAACACTTATTTCAAGCTATATTTTTTATGGTTTTTTTGATTATAGGTTTTTATTGTTAATTTTAGGTATAACAATTACCAATTTTTATTTTGCTATTTTATTAGAAAGAAAACGAAAAAAAATTTTGTTAGTTATTCCTATAACTTTAAATTTATTAACTCTGGCATATTTCAAATATTTTAACTTTTTTATAGAATCATTTTATCATTTATTAGAAATTCTCGGTATATATAAGAAACAATATTTGTTTGATATAATACTTCCAGTTGGGATCTCTTTCTTTACTTTCCAGGCTATGAGTTATATTATTGATGTTTATCAAGAAAGAATTAAGGCTGAGAAAAACTTACTAAAATTCTCAACTTATATTGCGCTCTTTCCTCAGCTCGTTGCAGGTCCGATTGTTCGTGCTAAATCATTAATTAAATTTCTAGGAAATAAATCTCGTTTATCTTTTGTACTATTCTTAAAATCAATTGAACTAATTATTTATGGATATTTCCTGAAAATCTGTGTAGCAGATCGACTTGGAATAATTACTGAACAAACTTTTTCAAACCCCCAAAATTATGGTGGTCTTGTACATTTTATTTCTAGTTTATTTTTCTCTTTTCAAATATATGCAGATTTTGCAGGTTACTCATTAATCGCAATTGGTCTTGGAAAACTTATGTGCTTGAGGTTTGGAACTAACTTTCGTAGACCGTATTATGCAAACAATATACAAGAATTCTGGAGACGGTGGCATATCTCTCTTTCAACTTGGCTGAGAGACTATATTTATATACCATTAGGTGGGAGTAGAGCACATTACCTAAAAGTCATATTAAATATACTTTTAGTAATGTTTTTAGGTGGTTTATGGCATGGAGCATCATTTAACTTTGTAATATGGGGTACACTTCATGGCATATTCTTGTGTATTTTTAGATTTTATAATTTATATTTTAAAAAAGTAAATTTCCCAAAGTTTACAAGTATTTTATTAACATTTTTATTAGTCAATTTTCTATGGATTTTTTTTAGGTCTGACAATCTTGAAATTTCAATAATAATAATTCAAAAAATTTTCTCAATTCATAATTATACTTCAAATATTTCATTTGATCTTTTTAATTTAGTAATTGGTTCATCTATGATTTTATTCGTATGTTTAATAGATTATTATTTTGAATATTTATCTAAAAAATTTAAATATAGAGTATCTTTGAGAATCTTTTTTAGTATTATAATTTTATGGATGATACCATTTATTGGAGTGTTTGAAGGAACTAACTTTATTTATTTTAAGTTTTAATGAGAAATTTTAAATTTATACTATTTTTTATTTTAATCTTTATTGTTGGTGATAGACTTTTAAGTGGTTCACTAATTTCTTTATCTAAATATAGTTCACTTCCGTATGCTAAAGTTTATACTGAAAGAGCAAAAAGTGATATTTTAATCCTTGGTGATTCAAGGGCTTATCACCATTTAAACGAACATGATTGGACATTTACTTCAGGTTATAAAACTTTTTCTTTATCTATGACCGGTTCTCCAATGCTTCTTCAAGAGGTTTTATTAAAAGACTATATAGTAAAATATGGCAATCCAAAATTAATCGCAATTGAACTGAATGCATTAATTTCGCCATTAGATAAAATTTTGTCGTTAAAATATTTAGGTCTAATGTCAGATAATTTTAAATATTTAATGAGAGAGTATTATTATAAACACTACATCTTATGTAAAACTTTTAATCTTTTTTTCTTAAATTCAATTGATTACTTAAATATATTGCACAAAGTTTTTGTAGAATATAGTCAACCTATGTTATCGGGTGTTATTACTGAAGAAGAACTAAAAATAGTTAAAGAAAATAACTATACACCATACTTTAAAAACAAAAAATATAACCTAGAATCTCTTGAAAGAATTATTGAAGAGTACGGGAAAGATATAAAGTTAATTTTTATAATAACCCCTTTTAACAAAAATTTTTTGGAAAAACAGTATGAAAAAGATGAATGGGTTCAGCAAGTTAAAGGATTAATACCAAGTAATAATAAATTATATGATTTCTCGAATTCAATTATTAATAATGAATATTTCTTTGACGACAGACATTTAAATGATAAAGGTGTTAAAATCCTTTTAAACATTATGAAAAGAGAAAATTTTTTTGAAAATCTGATATAATCTAGAAAATAATGAATTTACCTAATGTAATTTTTGTAGGAGCAGAAAAATCTGGCTCAACTCTATTTCATAATATATTAAAAAATCATAAAGATGTTTTTGCTATTCAAAAAGAGACGGAATTTTTTTCATTTATTAATAAAGAAAAACCAAGAGATTATTATTTCAATAACCTTGAGCAATACAACACTTTATTTGAAGGTTCCCAAAATTTTAAGATAAAACTCGATGTATCCACAACGTATTTGTGTAGTCCAAATGCGGCCAATAATATAAAAAAAATTTGTCCAAGGGCTAAAATTATAATCTGCCTGAGAAATCCTACTGAAAGAGCTTACTCCAGGTATTGGATGTCTGCCAAAACAAATCATGAATTAGTCAATTATACGCCTGAAAAATTTATCAACTATTTTTTTGGTCATGAAACTGATATTCCATGGTCAAACGTTAGAGTAAGAGGTTTTTACTCTAAGAATGTAAAAAAATTTATGAGCATTTTTAAAAGAGATAATGTGTTAGTAGTTTACTATGACGATCTTAAACTTGATTCTCAGAAATTCTTTAATAGTGTATTCTCCTTTCTAAAAATTGAAAAAACTTCTATCGCAAAGAAAGAAGTTTATGCTGATTCCTTATATTCCCAAAATAAAATTTTACACAAATTGTTTAATTTATATTCTAACAAACTACCGCATAACTATTATTTTAATATTTTACGTAAAATTTATAAATATTTTAGAAAGTTTTTTTTAAAAAAATATCCACCAATTGGTTCTTTTGAAAAAAAAAAGATTATAAAGTTTTATATGGATGATATAGTCAAATTAGAAAAACTGCTCAATGTAGATCTAGATAAATGGAAAAAATAATCACACCAAAAGCTGTTTTTCTTATTATTTCGCTTGCTACGTTTTTAATTATAAAAAATTCTCCCTCCTTTTTTCCATATTACCTTCCTGATAGTTATGATTATATTCAATTAGAGAACAGTTTTGATAGGAGGCTACTTTATACTTTTTTTTATATATTCACACAAAATATCCAAATAAATTTGGTTAATACTCAGATTATAATATTAAGCTTAAGTATAAGTTATTTAACAATTGTTTTTTTTTTAATTAGTAAAAATAAAATATTTGCAACAATTATATATTTTTCTTTAGCATTCAATATTTATTACACATCTTTTAGTAAAGTTATTTTACCAGAGTCAATATTCTTTTCTCTAATCAATGTTACTTTAGGATTGATTGTAATATCTAAAGAAAATAAAAATATAAAAGTATTTTTATTATTTGGCCTATGTATAGGTCTAATTGCCATTACTAAAAAGATTGGTATAGTCCTCTCAATTATTTTTACTCTATATTTTTTTCATAAAAATAAAGCTAAAAATTTAAAACTTATAATCATATCGATTTTTTCCTTAGTACTTATTTTTGAAAATATAATTTTCTTTAAATATCATGAAGAAAGAGGTTCAGTTGTTCCCACAGCTATCTTGGGTAAATTACTCTTTATTTCTGGGAGCGAGTCATTTAAATCTGAAAATTATCAGTACCTTAATAAATTTAAGGATGAAATGCTCATAATTCAGGATAAATCAAGTTCAATTCATAGTTTTTTAAATGCAATTGATAACCGTTTTATTAGAGCTGAATTACAATCAGATTACGAAGTAGTTCTTCAGTATCAAAATATCTTTGATCTAGACAATTACAAAGAGATTTCAACATTTATTAAAGATAATCACTATAAATTTTTTTTTGAAATGATAAAGAATAATCCAATTCAATATTTGGAGATTTTCTTTAATCATTATATTGGAATGTGGGCTGGAGGTGGAAAGTTTTTTCCTGAGTTTTATGAAAAACTTTCAGATGAAAGTGTTCCTTATAGCAGTTATCTTAAAAATTCATCATCAGAAATGAAAATTACTAAAAATTCATTGATAATGATTTCACATTATTTATTAATTATTTTATTCATAATATTTCTGTTTGTTAGTATTCTTTCTTTTATAAGGTTATTAATTAACAGAAAATTTGATATAGTTGTATTTCTTCTGATTGCTTGTAACTTATATTTATGCCTTGTTGCATTTGTTAATGTATCAACTATTAGATATTTAATGCCAATTTACCCAATAGTAAATTTTGTAATTTTAATGATAATTAATAAGAAAGTATTGGTAAGAAAATGTGCGGAATAGTAGGGTTTAAATTATTTAAGAAACAGAGAATTAATCCAGATAAATCTCTCAAAGAAATTACTAACCTTTTATTACATAGGGGACCAGACACTCAGGGTTATTGGAAAAATGAAAATGAAAAACTTTATTTAGGGCATACAAGACTTTCAATAATTGATCTATCTAATGAGGGCAATCAACCTATGGAATCATTTGACGGAAGGTATGTAATTGTATTCAATGGTGAAATATATAACTACAAAATTCTTAAAGCTAAATTAAAAACACATAAATCTCAACCTGAGAATGTTAGCGATACCCGAATTCTCATAGAATTAATATCACAATATGGTGTTAAAAAGACATTATCATATATCGAGGGTATGTTTGCCTTTATGGTTTGGGATAAAAAAGAAAAAATAATGTATCTCGCAAGAGATATTTATGGTGAAAAACCATTATTTTATTATTGTGAAAATGACTGTTTTATATTTTCATCCGAACTTAAATGTATCAAAAAATTACTAGGGTCAAAGCTAGAAATTAATAAAAAATCAATGCAACTTTATTCTTCGCTTGGTTATATACCAGCTCCTTATACAATATTTAAAAAAGTAAAAAAAGTAATACCAGGCGAATTATTAATTATAAATAACGAAAAAATTTGTAAAAAAATTAAATTTAATGACTTTTTAACAACACAATCAAACGACAATACTTCATTAGACGATTTATATTATGAAACAACTATACTAATAGAAGAATCTATAAAAAAAATGATGGTTGCTGATGTGGAAATTGGTTGTTTTTTATCTGGAGGAGTTGATTCAAGTTTAGTTGCTTCAATCATGCAAAAAAACTCAAATAAAAAAATCAAGACCTTCTCAATTGGTTTTAAAGAAAAACAATATGACGAGTCTCAATTTGCTAAAAAAATATCTCAACATCTAAAAACTGACCATCATGAATTAATTCTGTCTAGCAATGATTTATTGGAGAATGTTGAAAAAGTAAGTAGAATTTACGATGAACCGTTTGGAGATTCATCATTTTTGCCAACCTATTTACTTAGTAAGTTTGCATCAAAGAGTGTAAAAGTAGTATTATCTGGAGATGGTGGCGATGAAACTTTTCTAGGATATAATAGATACTCTTTTGCTAAAAGATTTGAAAAATTTAATGATATAACCCCTTTACACTTTAGAACTCTAATAGCAAAGTTATTAAATTTAGTTCCAATTGGCATGTATGATTATATTAGTAGTCCATTTTTAAAGTACTTTGGAATTCATGGGTTTTCATCAAAGATGAAAAAAATTATTAGTCTAATGAATTTTGATAATAATTCTGAATTTTATAAGAAACTTAATATTATTGATAATTCAAATCTTGATTTCTTGAAAAGCCAAAAAATTTTCCATAATAATTCTGATATTATTAAAGCAACTCAAATAAATGATGTTAATTACTATTTATCCAATGATATTCTTGTGAAAGTTGATCGAGCTAGTATGGCAAATTCATTGGAAGTTCGTTCTCCATTCCTAGATCGTAAATTATCAAAAAAAGTTTTTAAATTGCCTTATAAATTGACAATGAAAAACAATGAACTCAAATATATTTTAAAAAGAAAATTAGAAGATTATATTCCAAAGAGTTATTTTAATAGGCCAAAGATGGGGTTTGCAATTCCATTACATAATTGGTTTAGAGAACCAGAATCAAAAAAATATTTTGACGAAATATTTTATACTTCAAACTGGGATAAAATAGGAATTGAAAAAAAAAAAATTAAATCTATGTGGAATGATTATAGTAAATTTTCAAATAGTACACCAGCTAAAATATGGAATTATGCTATGGCCGGTATTTGGCTTAGGAGTAATTAATTATGTTTTCTATTTCTCAAGGTATAGATATTGTTGAAATCAAAAGAATAGAAAAAGTTTATAACAAATTTAATAACAAATTTATAAATAGAATATTTTCAAACGAAGAAATTTCTAAAATAGAGTTTGGTACTAACAATAATTCCTATATTACTAATTTTCTAGCTGCTAGATATGCTTGTAAGGAAGCAGCCGCAAAAGCAGTTGGTACTGGTTTTTCAAATGGTCTAAAATTTAGGGATTTTCAAATATTTAACGATAAATCAGGGAAACCAGTATTAATAGTATCTAAAAAAGTTGAGCAAATTATAAAAAAAGATTTCTATTCTACAATTTCAATTAGTCACGAGAAAAAATTTGCTATTGCTTCTGTTATTTTTTACTATCCCGCCAATATATGAAAAAAAAAATTCTTATAGTCATTGGTAGTTTAGAGCTGGGTGGAACTGAAAAACAAATATTATATAAATTAAGATACTTAAAAAACAATTTTAATTTTAAGTTATTAATCTTTCAAAGAAGAGGTTTTCTTTATGAAGATTTTAAAAAATTAGGTATCGAAATAATTGATTTAACGGATCCTTCTTTTGGAAAAATATACAAATATTCATTAATATTCTTTAGGATATTGTTTATAATAAGAAAAATACAGCCAGATGTCGTTAACTTTTATTTACCACACTCATATTTAATAGGGGGACTCACTTCTTTTTTCTTTAAAAACATTAGCTTTATAATGTCAAGAAGATCAATGAATCTCTACCAGAGAAAATTTAGATTTACAAAATTTATAGAGACAAAGGTTCTTCATAAAAAAATGAAGTTAATTATTGCAAACTCAAAAGCTATTCAAAATCAACTTATTAATGAAGAGGGCGTACCCGTCAAAAAAATAAAAGTTATTAATAATTTTGTAGAAATCCCTGATTTAAAAAAAATATCACAAAAAAGAGTTAACATTTTATTTATTGCTAACTTAATTCCTTATAAAAACCATAAGCTAGTGGTTATGGCTTCTAATTTAATTAAAAGGAACTTAGATTATAAAATTCACATAATCGGTGAGGGTGAAGACAAATACTCAGATGAATTAAAGAGTTTAATTAATGAAAATAAACTTAATAATAAGTTTATTTTTCACGGTAAATTGGCTAATTACTCTAAAATTGCACAAATATCAGATATTGGTATTTTATCCTCTAATGAAGAGGGCCTCTCTAATGCTATAATGGAATATATGACATTAAAATTACCGATAGTTGCTACAAATGTAGGTGGCAATCAAGAGCTTATAACTAATAATAAAAATGGATATTTAGTTGAAAAAGGAGATTATAAAAAATTTTCAAGTTATCTCCAAAAACTAATTATCAGTAAATCGCTTAGGAATAGATTTGGTAAAAAAAGCTACGAAATCATTACCAAAAGTTTTAATTTAGAAATGACAATTAAAAAATATGAGGGTTTGTACTGTAAACTTTAGTCTTTTATTAAAAGTGACAATAAATTAATTTCATTAAAACAATGATTTTTATTTAAATTCCTCTAAAAATAATTTATCTTAATTAAGAATATAAATATTACTAATTTAATGAAGTTATTTAAAATAAAATTCTTTTAGAATCTATTTTATTATTCATCACCTTAGTTATAAGACTTCCCTATTCTTTAAATGAATTTAACTCGAGATAACAACATTCTAAGTTACTTTAAAAGAGTGAGATCCAAGACATTGAACTTAGTAATGAAGTTAAACCATGAAGATATGGTCGTGCAAAGTGAGGACTTTGTTAGTCCTATTAAATGGCACCTAGGTCATACAACATGGTTTTTTGAAACTTTTATATTAAAAAAGTTTAATAAAAAATATAAAACTTTTGATAAGAGTTTTAACTACATCTTTAATTCTTACTATAATAAAATTGGACTTTATAATCCAAAAAGTAAAAGAGGTTTACTAGTTAGGCCAACAACTAAAAAAATTTTTGAATATAGAGAATTCGTAAATAATGAAATATTAAACCTTTTAATCAAAAATGTAGATAATAATAAAGTATTAAACTTGATTGAATTAGGAATCAATCATGAGCAGCAGCATCAAGAATTAATATTAATGGATATCTTGAATATTTTTTATAATTGTCCTTTTCAACCACCATATAAAAAAAGACAAAAGATTAGAGATATTAAAAGATCCAAATTTACTTGGTCAAATAAAGAGAAAATAAATTATAAATATGGTTATATTGATGATGAATTTTCATATGATAATGAGGGTCCATCTGGAGAGATGGAATTAAACCCCTTCCAAATTAATATAGACTTTGTAACTGTTGGCGACTGGCAAAATTTTATTGAAGATGGTGGATATAGTATTCCAGACTTGTGGTTATCTGATGGTTGGGATTTTATAAAGCAAAACGAAATTAGTATGCCCATGTATTGGATAGATGAAAACCATCATTTTACATTATACGGTGTGGAAAAATTAAAAAAATCACAACCTGTATCTAATATAAGCTTTTATGAAGCATATGCTTACTGTAAATATAAAAAACAAAGGTTGCCAACAGAGTTTGAGCTTGAACATTTTTTGAAAAGTAATAAAAAAAGAGGAAATCTGTTAGAATCAAATAACTTTCAACCTATATCTTTTTCGAATAAGGATTATCTAAACAATGCATATGGAAACCTATGGTGTTGGACTTCCAGTTATTATCAGCCATATAAAAAATTTAAACCTTTTAAAGAAGATTTAGGTGAATATAATGAAAAATTCATGTGTAACCAGTTTGTTCTCAAAGGTGGTTCTTTTGCCACTCCAATAAACCATATACGGCCATCATATAGAAATTTTTATTACCCACATGATAGGTGGCAATTTTGTGGATTAAGACTTGTTAAGGATATTTGATAATGGAATATGTGAATTATATTGAATGTTTATCTGAAGAACATGATGATACTGATGAACTAATCTTTGGTTTAAGAGATGAAATTCAAAAAAGAGTTAATTCTAAATACTTTTATGACGAAAATGGTTCGATCCTTTTTGATCAAATAACAAAACTTGATGAATATTATCCTACAAAAAAAGAATTAGAAATTTTAGATATACAAAGACAAGAGATTGGTAGGTTATTACCATCAAACTCAGCAATCCTTGAATTTGGAAGTGGCTCTAATTTAAAAATTAAGAAATTATTAAAAATCATTGATTCACCTGAGGAAATTATTTCAATTGATATAAGTAAGAAATTCTTACTAAAGAATGCAAATGAATTAGCTCATAAATTCCCCGAAATCAAAGTAACGGCGATATGTGCAGATCTCAACCAAAAGATTGATATTAGAGAAATTGTAGGAATGAAAATACCAAAAATTGGTTTCTTTCCAGGATCTACAATAGGAAACTTTGTACCTGAGGATGCAAAAAAATTATTAAAAAGATTTAATGATATATTAGGAAGTAATAATTTTTTGGTTGTAGGTGTGGATTTAAAAAAAGATATCAAGATATTAGAAAAGGCCTATAACGATTCAGAGGGAATTACTGCAGAATTTAATAAAAATATACTTAATCGTATAAACATTAAATTTGGTTCTAAATTTAAGAAAAAAAACTTCGATCACCGAGCGTTCTTCAATTCTAAAGAAAACAGAATAGAAATGCATCTGGTAAGTAAAAAACATCACTGCGTAGATATCCTAGATAATAAAGTATGCCTAAAACCTGGAGAATCAATTCATACTGAAAATTCTTATAAGTATACAATTTCAAGCTTCAAAAAGCTTTGTGAAAATGTAGGATTTGAATTTCAAAAAGTCTTTACGGATAAACAATCCTTCTTTGGGATATTTATTTTAAAAACAAGAGATTAATGGAATTTATTAATTTTAATAATGCTGGATCGAGTAGAAGTTTTAGTCAGACTAATTTAAAAATCAAACAATATTTGGAGCAAGAAGAGAGATTAGGTGGGTATTATTGTGTCGAAGTTTTTAAATCAAAGCTATCTAAATTCTATCTAAATTTATCAAATTTAATAAATTGTCAACCAGAAGAAATATCTTTTATTTCAAATACAACTATTGGTTTTAATTTTTTTATAAATTCGATAAAAATTTCTAAAGAAAATAATGTTGTGATCTTAGAAAATGAGTATGAGAGCAATTTAATATCTTTGTTAAATAATAAAGTAAACTTTAGAGTCGTTAAATTATCAAAAGATGGAGAGGTTGATTTTAATGACTTAGTCTCAAAGATTGATAATAAAACTAAAGTTATTAGTGTTTGCCATTTACCATCAAATAACGGAAATCCAAATCCAATAAAAAAAATTGGTAATTTGGTGAAGAAAAAAAATCCACAAGCTCTTTACCTAATTGATGCTTGCCAATCCATTGGTCACTTGGATATTAATGCTAAACTAATAAAATGTGACGTCCTTATAGGTTCAGGAAGAAAATACTTGAGAGGCCCAAGAGGTACAGGTTTTATTTTTATAAAAAAAGAAATTAGAGATATTATAACTCCACTAATTTTAGACTCACATAATTCCTCATTTGAAAATAAAATCAAAGTTATCAATAAACATATTTTTGAAAATTTTGAATACTCACCGGCTCTCAAAATTGGTTTATCAGAATCAGTAAATCAGATAAATAAATTGGGTATCAAGCGCATCGAAGAAGATATAAGGAAAAAAACAATTTATTTCAGAGAGAAACTAAAAAAAAATTCTAAAGTCATAACTTTTGAGAATAATAATAACTTTTCTGGAATTAATACCTTTAACTTTTCTGATAAAGATCCTAAACGTATATACAATCTTTTATTAGAAAAGAAAATTTTGACATCAGTTATACAGAAAAAACAATTATTTAAACCGTTGGGACAAAAAAAAAAAAATCTAAGTGCTTTAAGAGTATCTATTCATTATTATAATACATATAAACAAATAGATTACTTAGTTGAATGTATTTCTAAGTTAAAGTTGTAAGTCATGGAACTAAATAAAATAATAAGATTTATCCAAATTTTTTCTGTACTAGTCATATTTATTGGTTCTTTAATAGGTTTTTCTCAAGAAATTATTCATATGATAGATGTAAGAAAAATTCAGCTTGCTGATCTTCTTCTACTTTTTATATATGTTGAGGTAATGGGAATGATCAGAGTTTACTTACTACAGGAAGAAATACGAATAACATATCCACTTATAATTGCTATAACAGCTATATCAAGATTAATTATACTGCAAAAAAAGGATCTTGACCCTTCGATTCTAATTTATGAGTCAATTGCAATTTTAATACTAGCAATTGCTATTATTGTTTTGAAAATGAGATACAGTGATTTTTTCAAAGAAAACAATAAAAAATGATTAGAATAAATCTACGAAGACATTTAAAGTTCATAAATTTCTTTTTTTTAATATCTATTCTAATATTTCTGATATTTCCGCTATTAGATATAAAAATATCGAGCCTTTTTTTTTCTGAGAATAGTTTTATGTCAGAAAGATACTCCATTATTAAAAGTATAAGAATATTACTTAAAAACCTTATGATCATTATTCCCATCTTCGGTTTATTTTTTTTTTTATTTATTCTACAAAGAAAAAAGAAGAAAGAATTAAGATTTAGGTTAGCTGTTGTGGGGTTGTTAATTGGACCTATTATTGGTTGTGGAGTAATTGCTAACTTAATTTTTAAAGAAAATTGGGGGCGTGCAAGACCGGTTCACATTACTGAATTTGGTGGAAATAAGATTTTTTCAAACCCTTTTATTAGATCAGATCAATGTGAAACGAATTGTTCATGGATAAGTGGAGAAACATCAGGGGCTTTTTCATTTATGGTAGGAACTATAATTTTAAGAAACCATATTTTTTTTATTTGCAACTGGATCTTAGGTTTTTTTGTCTTTTTTTGTAGATTATCAATGGGCGGACATTTTTTTAGTGATAATTTATTTGCATTATTCTTAATGCTTTATTTAGCATATGGGTATAGATATCTAGTCTATTTATACATAAGAAATTTATCAAAGAGATAAGAATGCATCGCATCTTAGTTTTATCAGATAATAAACAAAGTAGTAACAATTTGTGTGAAGCTTTGATTAGTGAGATTAAAAAGATTAAAAGAATTTCAACTGATTATCTCATTATAAACAAAGGAATTGTTCATTACCTTCCTAACATCCTTATCTATTTATACTTAAAGATTTTTTGTAATTATAAGAAATTAAAATTCAATAGTTTTGATCTCATTATTTCATGTGGAAGAATAACAGCGCCATATAATTTAATTTATAAAAAGATATATAATTCAAAAAATATACATATTTTAGATCCTTATATCTTTAGGAATTGTTTTACTAAGATTATTATTCCAGAACATGACAAATCAAAAATAAAAGAATTACAGAATTCACTTATTACTATTGGTACTCTTGTTTATAAAAATAAAAAAAAAGTAACAAAAGTTAAATTTAATAAAAACAAAAAGATTATTACATTTTTGATCGGTGGATCAGGAAAGAGTTCTAATTTAAAAATAAACGAAGTGACAAATGTTTTGCAGAAATTAAAAGGTATAGAAAGAAAATATAATTTTGTTTCTTGTTTTTCTAGAAGAACTCCATCCTCCGTCAAGCAATATTTGATTAATAATAAATACAATTACTATCCAAAAGAACAAAATAATCCTTATCAATATTTAATAGAAAAATCTGATTATTTTATTGTAACAGAGGACTCGGTAGGAATGATATCTGATGCAATATCTACCGGTAAGCCAGTTTTCATGATACATCTCAAGAAAGTCAAACCCAAGCTAAGAAATTTTAGTAATTATTTAATTAGTTCTGGATTAGTAAAAAAATTTGATGGAACAATCATAAATTATAAATATAAACCTTTAAATGAAGCAAAGCGTGTAGCAATTAGTATTAGTAGTGAATTATAGACTCTATCTATTGTGAAACCATATCCATTGTTCAGGGTAATCTATTATCCATCTTTCTATAATTTTATTTAGATAATTCATTATTTTTTCTTCATTTTTTAATGATTTTATTTTTTGATATGGAATAGGTTTCATATATTTTATAACAAAACTAGTTTTATTCTTTCTTATACAAAAAGCTGGTATTATGGGACATTTAAATTTTAGTGAGAACTTTGCAATAGCGGATGCAGTCATTACTCTTCTTTTAAAGAAATTTGTTTCAATCCCGTCATTCATTTTTTGATCTATTAGCATTCCAATATTTCCACCCTTTTTTGATAAAACTTTAATGCAGTCCTTCGCACCATCTTTGCCTTTTTTTATTAAATTTACTCCATAAGAGTGTCTTATTTTTCTAAGAAGTCCATCAACATATTTGTTATTGGGTGCTCTATAAATGAAATTTATCTTATATCCATTTTGAGTCAAAGGGTGAGAGGTTAATTCCCAATTTCCAATATGAGCTGAAAAAAAAAGACAATTTTTACTTTTTTTTAGTGGCTCAAGTAGATTTTTAATATTTTTTATTTTAATATATTTATTATTATTAAATTTTATTATATA
>JBELJQ010000009.1:0-52455 GCA_042090305.1 Candidatus Pelagibacteraceae bacterium
GCTTTATCTGATCAAGTTGTTGTAATGCAACATGGAGAAATTATTGAAGAGGGGTCGGTAAAAGAAATTTTTTCAAAGCCAAAGGAAAGTTATACAAAAAAATTAATACAGTCTGCTTTTATTTAAACATATAATCTATTAACCTAGACAAGGCAATAATTCCCATTGCTTCACCGCCTTCATATTTTGAATATTTATTTGGACGAGTCCATCCCATAAGGTCGATATGAATCCAAGGGATTTTTTTCTTGATAAATTTTTCTAAAAATAGTGCTGCAGTGATAGCTCCCCCAAAACCACTATTTCCAATATTTTTATAGTCAGCATGATTAGAAAGTATTTGATCATTGTAATTTTGCCAGAGTGGTAATTGCCACAAAGGATCACCTGTTTCAGTAGATGCTTTATTTAAAAGGTTTGATAAAATTATATTATTAGAAAAAAAACTTGGAACCTCTAAGCCCATTGCTACTCTAGATGCACCAGTTAATGTGGCTAGATCAATGATTAGATCAGGATTTTTTTCTGATGCGTATGTCAATGCGTCAGCCATTATCAATCTTCCTTCAGCATCGGTATCACTTACCTCGATAAATTCACCACTCCTAGATTTATAGATATCAGATGGTCGCATTGCATTATCTGATACTGAATTTTCTACCAGACATAGTAATAAATCAACTTCAGCATTTAAATTTTTTTTACTTAAAAGTTTTGCTAAACCAATGGCATTGGCTGCTCCACCCATATCCTTTTTCATCAAAGACATACCAACACCAGTTTTTAAATTAAGGCCACCAGTATCAAATGAAACACCTTTACCGATAATAAAAATTTTTTTCTTATGCTTTTTTTTAGAGATAAATGACGCAAAGATTGGTTTATTTTTCTTGCTAGCACCACCTCCAACAACAGAAATTAACGGGAATGCTTTTTCCAATTTTTTTCCCATTATTTTTTTACATACATAATCATCATTTAGGTATTCTTTTGCAGCATGATATATTTCACTAGGACCAAGAATATTAGCAGGAGAGTTTATTAAGTCTCTAATAAAAAAGTATGCCTCTTTTTTATTTTTAATATCTTTTGGTACTGAAGTAAGAGATTTGGTTATTTTCTTTGTCGTTACTGTTTTAAATTTTTGGAATTTATATTGTTCCAACTCCCATCCAAGTATAATATTAGATTTTTGAAGTTCATCACCCCCATAAATCTTTAAATTATACTTACCTGTACCACAGAAGTTATATAGTCTCTTTCCAATAAGTGATAAGAAAAAATTCATCTGTAGTTTGTCTAAATCGAAGTTCGTTAAAAGAACGTTTATCTGATTAGAGTTTTTTAAAAAACTTTTTTCATTTAACTGATTTAGTCTTAAATCTTTACAAAATTTTCTTAAATTCTCTGGAACTAATTTTAGCTCTAAATAAATGGAAAGTTCATTTTTATTTTTACTATTATTACTTTTTTTTGAAATCATAGTGTTATATAACAAAAAATGATTTATATTTAAATATCAATTTTACGGGTGGGTTTATGAACTTCTTTACTAATATCTTTTCAAAATTACCAATTCTTCTTATAGCTTTAGTTTCTCCGAGTTTGGTTTTAGCTGCCACTAACGATGGGCCGGCGACTCTAGATATGATTAGCAGTCCAATTGGAATTGCTTGTCTTTTACTTTTTGTTATTGCATACGGATTTGTTATGGCAGAAGAATTTACTCACTTCAGAAAGTCCAAGCCTGTTATATTAGCAGCAACCGCCATATGGGCTATGATTGCGTTTTATGCAAGTACTGACCCAAGTCTTTCAGCTCATTGGGCAGAAGGAAAATTTAAACACCTCATTCTGGAATTTGCAGAGTTATTTTTCTTTCTTTTCGTGGCCATGACATATGTTAACGCATTAACGGAAAGAAAAATGTTTGATGCTCTTTGCGCTTGGCTCTCAAATAATAATTTTAGTTACAAAAAGATTTTTGTCATAACTGGCGTTATTGCATTCTTTTTATCACCAATAGCCGATAATTTAACTACTGCGCTTATTTTAGGAACGGTTGTAACCGTTGCTGGACGAGGTAACAAGGCATTCATTGTTCCCGGATTAATAAATATTGTCGTATCTGCAAATGCTGGGGGAGCATTCTCTCCGTTTGGTGATATCACTACACTGATGGTGTGGCAACGGGGCTTTGTATCATTTTTTGATTTCTTTAATATTTTCTTGCCATCAGTGGTTAATTACGTAATTCCCGCTACAATAATTTACTTTGCAATTCCAAATGAAGTGCCAAAGGGAGATGGAAAAAAGGTTGTTGTTCAACCCGGTGGTAATGTAATTGCTTTATTAGGTATTCTTACAATATCAATTACTGTAGCTGGACATCAAGTTTTACACATGCCTCCAGTCTTCGGTATGATGTTTGGTTTGGGAATGCTTGGTACTTACGGTTATTTTCTTAAAACCAGATATCCTGGAAAAAACAAATTCGATATCTTTGAACTCACAGGAAAAGCTGAATGGGATACATTATTATTCTTTTACGGTATTTTAGTTTGTGTAGGTGGTTTAGCAGCTGTCGGATATTTAAAATTAATATCTGATGATATGTATGTAAATTTAGGTGCTACTTATGCAAACATTCTTGTCGGATTTTTATCTGCTATCATTGATAATATACCTATTGTCTATGCTGTACTTACAGCACATCCATCCATGGATATGGGTCAATGGCTATTGATTACTTTGACGGCTGGTGTAGGTGGATCACTATTGTCGATTGGTTCTGCCGCTGGAGTTGCATTAATGGGCCAAGCAAGGGGAGTTTATACTTTCTTTGCGCATCTAAGATGGTCTTGGGCAATATTAATAGGTTATGCTGCAAGTATTGTTGTTCATTTGTGGCTAAATGCCGATCTGTTCGACCTAGTACCACTAGAGAGAAGGTAATAATAATTTCATGAATGTATACCAAGATCTAATAAGATTTTGGTGTACATTTTGACTAGCTTATTTAATAAGCAAGTCTAACCCTCATATATAATTCTGTTAAACAGGCAAGGTAATTAAGATAGTTTACAGGGATATTCACTTTTTCATATACCCTTTTAATACTATTGTTTTTATTGAATTGTGTAATGTAGTTCTGAGATGATAACATATCCTTTTTCTTCAGTTATGATTGAATTTTTAAGTTTTAATTTATTATAAAATTAATAATAGATTTTTAAAAAAATCTTAGGTCAGATAGCAATCGAATAGACTGCAAAATAATTCTCTTGTAATTTTCCTAGTTTATCTGGATGTTCTAGTCTATTTCCAAAAGTATGAAGTAGCCATATATTTTTGTCTTAACCTATTTTTATACCTGATGTAGATTTCATTGTTCAATTTAAATTTGTAAATTGACATGGTAAACTTAATATTTTTTTATTTTCCTGTAACTTATTAAGTCTTATTAATCTACCACCTTATGTGCATTCCACCAAATATAGATAATGGTTGTCCGGGAGTTACAAATGTACCGCTTTCACCTGTTCCATCAACTTCATTTTCAGCCAAAATGCCGCCGGTTTCAAAGTTTGTATCTAAGAGGTTTCTTCCTTCAATGAAAAAAACTGAGCTGAATGGTGTTCCTGGCTTTAGTGGAACTGAATATTCAGCGGATGCATTTAACAAGAAATAACCCGCTACTTGTTTTCCCTCTGCGTTGTTTTCATCACCTCTGTAAAACTGTTGTGAATTATACTCGGTATCTACAAATAGACTTAATCTATCAGTCGCAGAGTAACCTACACCAATTCTTCCAATGTGAGGAGAAAGACCAGGTATTGCATCTCCTGGACCAACTTGTATTTGATAAGCCTCCCTAGATTCACAAGATTCTTGATCAGCCTCAGCAGCAGTATCCCCTGCAGCGCTTGCACCATACTCGTCAGAACCTCCACAAGCGTGAGGGTTTTCTGAATGACCAGCACTTGCAATCTTTTGGTGTGTTTCAAACGATGCCCTTACATAAGAATAGTTTCCGTACCAGGACAATTTATCACCCAACTTACCGTTTAACCCAAGTTCTGTTCCCATTCTCTGAGTGTTACCAACATTTCTAAAATATCCGGTACCTACTCTGTTTCCTCCAATAAATATGATATCATTGTAATTTCGTCCAGCGAAAGCTGTAGCATTCCAGTTTATATTATGTTCCATACCGAATAAATTGCCTCCCTTCAAACCTCTGGCTCCCATTTCAAGGCTTCTATTTTTGACTTGGTCCAACGGAGGATCTGCCTGAAATGAATTAGGCAGTCTACATGGTTGGTCAGGATCTGCACAACCAAGTTCAGCTACGGAGGGAGTACGACTTGATTCTTTATAGGTTGCATAAACTGAAGTTCTACCAAGAATTAGTGTTTCTCCAATTTTTCTTGTTACACCAACGCCGGGGTTAAATTCATTAAAGAAATGGTGTCCCTCTAAAGCAGTTCCATACTGATCTTCCATCTTTAAGGATGCCCAGTTCCACCTACCAGAGAGGTTTAAAGATGTAGAATCATCTATATCAATTGTATTACTTCCATACAGAGCTAAATTGTGAGTTGTAGCTTCTATATTTGTAATAAAAATATTTTCAGCTTCAGCATCTTGACTTAATAGAACCCCTGTACCTTGAACTCCCCTATCACCCTGAATAATGCCAAGTTCAGTAGACGAGGCAAAGCTGTTATGTGAGTATTCATATGAGAGTCCTGTAATAAGGGTATTATTCTTGTTGTAAAAGTCAGAGTCATATGTTGACTGAAAGTTGAATCCCATTTGATTTTGTTTTGTGTTGGATCTATTTATTGCTCCAATACTCTCAATTTCATTTTCATCATCATCAGCTTCTAACCCTAACGCAGTATAACTAATAGTATTTCCTGAAACATCTAAATAGGTTTCATCTGAACTACCAGAAACTTCTAATTCTGAACATAAGATACCATCCGCAGTTCCTCTGTCAGTATTATAACCCAAGCCACAATCACCAGCTTCAAATTCATCACCGTTGTAATTTCTTCTTTCCATGTGACGATAATAAATATTACCTTGGATAGATAACTTGTCATTAACGAAGTGATTTCCTCCAAGATTAGCATAGTAATTTTTATTGTGAGTATTATCAGGATAAGTATAAACTGCATCTCTACCTTCCAAATCCATCAAAGTAAGTGGAACAGCTCCATTTCCCCTCAAGTCGGTATAGGCTTGTCCAAAATTAATGAAAAGCTCAGTATCTTCATCTGGTCTGTATCTTACATCACCAAAAACAGTGTTAAGGTATGATTCAGATTTATCTCTCCAACCCGAATCGTAATTAAAATTTGCGCCTAGGTAAATTGCGACATCATCAAATTGTTGTCCATACTCAAGTACTTCATTTGTCCGTCCATAGTTCCCTCCAGATGTAGTAATATTTGCTCCTGCAAAGTTAAAACCATTTTTCATTTCCATAGTAATGGCTCCACCAAGTGCATTTTGTCCAAAAATTGGATCACCACCTGTGAAAATTTGCATACTATTTATAGCAAATTCTGGAACAAGATCCCACTGAACCACCTCACCAAACGACTCATTAACTCTCATGCCATTTTGATAAACAGCTATAGATTGAGCGGTACCAAGTAGTGGACCACCAACGTACCCTCTAAAGTTTATATCATTTTGCATTGGGGAACTATTTAGATTAAATAAAGATATACCAGTTGCTTCTCTGTTTAATGTTTCGGTGATAGAGAAGTTTTTCTTTTTACTTATTTTTTCTCTACTTAAAGTTTGAATTTTACCAGGTACTCTTTCCAAATCTAGCCCAGATCCTTGAACAGGTGTTACAGAGATGATATTAACATCTGGAGCTATATATGTTTTGTCTTGCGAATATAAAGGGTTATGGGCCAAGAGAGCAAAAATTGATGCATTCATGAAATAAATAATTTTATATTTATTATTTATTCTATTTATAATTGATTGCATGAATATACCCCCCCTTAATTATCCATCCTAAATTATAATACTATAAAAAAACATAATAAAATGCAACTCTTTAATCCCCTGTTGAACATTACTGAGCAATATATTATGTATAATACATGTTTAACTTTTTAGAAAAATTCAAAACTAAAGAAATTGATGATATTAACCCTGATGAGAAAAATTCATTAATCGTTTCAGTTTTAATTGAATCTGCAAAATCCGATGGGGAGTTTTCTAAGGCTGAGATAGACAAAATTATTTCTATTATAAAGAATAAGCTAAAACTTGAGGACAAGCCAGCACATGATCTTTTTTATAAAACCCTGGAACTTAATCAAGACAACATAGAAATGTACTCAATAACAAAAGACATAAGGGATAATTTCGATGCAGATGAAATCAAAGGAATTGTTAAATATATTTGGTATGTTGTGCTCTCAGATGGTCACCTTGATGATTTTGAAGCAGCATTAATGAGAAAATTGACCGGTTTATTTCATTTGACAGGGAAAGAGGCCGCAGAGATAAAGAGTGCAGCTGAAAATGACCTAGGAATCAAAATTTAGACCCTTAAGCTGCTTACTTCTTTTTTCAAACAATTTCCTATGCTTTATTGATTTTTGGTTAACCCTTTTCCTCCACAACCTAAAACTCGAAGGCTTTAAATTCTTTCTCATTATTTTTATTACTTCCGATTCGGCTTTACCTGTATTTTCTCTTATCTCTTCAAACGTAATCCTATCGGCCCATGCTGCCCAAATTATCCAATCGATAGATTTTTTTTCTTTTGGCTCAGTATTTTTTACTCTAGTTTGAGGTCTATCAGGTTTTTTCATCTAAATAATTTAGCCTCTTCAATTTCAAGCCTTGCGTTAAAATCCTTCCCAAATGCAACAAACGCTATTGACTCAATATCTATAGGTGAAAATGAAGCCGGTTGATAGAAGTTTGATTTCGAGAACTCATTAAAGTTGATTATAATCTCACTCCAGGATCTGCCTGCCATAAACTTCGCTGAATAAAATTGCCATGGAAAAATTAATTTTGAGGTTCTTACGTGGACAAAATAATTTTCGGAATTACCTCTAACCTTCATTTTAATGCCTGTGAAACTTTTGTCATTTAGCGCAAGCTTTTTTCTGACTTGAATAAAACCTCCATTATTTTTTGTGCTAACATCACCTGACAATCTCAAAAAGATTTTATTATCATTCAAAATTTCGACTTTTCCAATTGAAACACCACCCATTACTTGATCACTTATATATTCCCAATCTTCAAAGAAATCTTGGGATTTATTCATTCTTTCATCAATCAGATTCATTGCATTAGATGATAAATTAATCAAAAGAAAAATTGAAAAAAAAAAAAAATTCATATAATAATAATTACCATAACTAATATAAAAAATCTAACTGACTATTAAAACAATCATAAACTTAGTTGTGATATCTAAAAATTTTTATTGTGAGGAAAAATGCAAGGAAAGGAAATTCAAAATTTAATTATTCAAACTCAGGAAAGGTGGGCCTCTGTTGTTTTAGCTATTAGCGAGGCTTATAAAAATAAAAGCAATTTGGAAAATCTAGTTTCAGAATTACTTAATGATATATATGCTTTCAATCATTGTGATGTTTTATTTAAGCCGACATTAGCTAAGGAAAAACAATTTAGGTCAACAAAAGAAGAGTTTGAATCTTACTTTTTGGGAAAGAATAAAGTTTGTAAAGAAGACAAAGGATTTGCAATTAAAAATTGGAAATCCATCAGGTTTGAAAACTATAAAATAATTAATTGCAATGATTATTTTTTATCAATGGGTAATTATTATTTTGAAGATGATGAAAATAAGCTGCTTAAAGTTGAATATACGTTTGGTTTTATAAAAATTAATGACAATGAATTGAAGATTAGCCTCCATCATTCATCAATCCCTTACGATGATTAATATAAAAAAATTTAAAATTCAGTTTAGAGAATATAATTCGATGTCTATGCATATGAATTACCTTAAACTAATTGACAATTTTAGTTCAGAAAGAATTATTTATGAATAAAATTATTATAACAAACTTTACGGCATTATTTATAATTGCTTTAGGAATATTTTCGCCAGTCTACAATGACGAGATTACTTTAGCCGGGCTATTTAGTCTATCAGGAAGTGTTACAAATTGGTTAGCAATTCATATGCTTTTTGAAAGAGTTCCCTTCCTTTATGGTTCTGGTGTCATCATCCAGAGGTTCAGTGAATTTAAGCAAGGTATAAAGGAGCTTATAATGAATGAATTTTTTTCTAATGAATCGATTGAATCAAATTTTTCTAACAAGACATTTGATAAAGAGAGTATTCTTAAAAAGATTAACTATGATGAAATATTTAATAAGTTTGTAGAATCAATTGAAGAATCATCAATGGGTTCAATGCTAAGTATGGTAGGTGGGAAAAAAGCTCTTGAACCACTTAAAGCACCACTAAAAACTAAAATGAGGCTTATATTTAATGATTTAATGGAAAAAAATTTAATTGGAGATAAATCATATAATGAAATAAAGTTTGAAATTGAATCTTTAATCAATAAAAGATTAGATGAATTAAGCCCAGTGGATGTTAAGCAAATTATAAAAAATATAATTCATAAACACTTAGGGTGGTTAGTAGTATGGGGAGGAGTCTTTGGGTTTTTAATGGGATTATCAATTAGTATTATAGGTTAATTAACTTGAAAAAGAAAAAAGATTTTAATTTTATGAACACTTACATAAAATTACCTAAGGAATTCTACCAAAAGATAAAGCCTTTTGGTGTTAAGGAGCCTAAGCTAATTAAATTCAACTCTGAACTTAATAATTTCCTAAATTTAAATTTGAATGAAAATGATGTGAATCTTGGAAAAATACTGTCTGGCAATATCTTGCCTCACGGATCAGATCCCATTGCTTTGGCATATGCTGGTCATCAATTTGGACATTTTGTTCCCCAACTTGGTGATGGTAGAGCAGTGTTACTTGGAGAGATAGTAAATAATAATTCTCAACGATTTGATATACAACTTAAGGGGTCAGGTGAAACAAAATTTTCTAGAGATGGTGATGGCAGATCTCCTTTGGGGCCAGTAATAAGAGAATATATTATGAGCGAAGCAATGTTTAATTTAAATGTGCCAACAACAAGATCTTTAGCCATGTTGGAAACTGGAGAATTTGTTCAGAGAGAAAAATTATTACCAGGAGGCATACTTACCAGGGTTGCTTCAAGTCATATTAGATTTGGTACATTTGAATATTTTAGCTATAAAAAAGATTTGAAGTCATTAAGAATTCTTACTGAATATTCAATAAACAGACACTTTCCAGAAATAATTGGTAAAGAAGATATGATCCTAGAGTTCTTAAATAAAGTTCAAGAATTAAGTATTAAATTGGTATGTAAGTGGATGAGTATTGGTTTTATTCATGGTGTAATGAATACAGATAACTCAACCATCTCAGGAGAAACAATTGATTATGGCCCTTGTGCCTTTATGGATTTTTTTGATCCCAATAAAGTCTTTAGTTTTATTGATCAAGGAGGAAGATACTCATACATTAATCAAGGTAAAATTATGTTTTGGAATATTTCAAAATTTGCTGAAACTTTAGTGCCTTTGATCGATAGTGATAAGAAAAAAGCTATCAAAAAGGTATTAAGTATTTTGGAAAAGTATCCTGACTATTTTCAGAAAAATTGGACTGAAAGTATGAAAAGAAAAATTGGACTGAAAGTAAATAATAATATCAACGCCAAGTTAGCAACTGATTTTCTTGAAATTCTTCATACTAATAATGTTGATTTCACACTAGCCTTCAGAAATCTATCTTATTTTTTGGATAAAAATTCCTTAAATGATAAATTCTTTACCCTTTTTAAAGAACAAAAAAAGATTAGGGATTGGGTTCGTCTTTGGGAGTCTAGACTTATAAAAGAAAAAGATAATAAAATTAAAATTCTTAGTGATATGAAACAGATCAATCCATTTGTAATACCACGAAATCATATTGTTGAGGAAACCATCAACAAAACTTTAAACAAAAATTATGTTCTTTTAGACGAGTTTCTAGAGGTTATGAAAAACCCTTTTAGTGAAACAGAAAACAAAAAATTCATTAGTCCTCCAAAAATAAATGAACAAGTCCGAAACACCTTTTGTGGAACTTAGATTTTCACTAAATAACTGAAAAATTATTTTTTTTAGATTCATCGAAAACTTCCTCCTCTGCTTCTAACCAGAGTGGAATTGCCTTTTCTAATATCTCCTCACCATCACTTGTTAAAATAACTACTCTTTTTCTTAGATCTTTATTATTAATATTCCTTATGAGTTTTCTTTTCATTAAAATATTAAGCCCTCTTGTCAAAGTTGTTCTATCCATAAATAATTCGTCAGCTAGTGCAACTAGGTTTTTCTTTCCACTTGTAGCAATGAAAGAAAGTATTGAAAATTGTGTTATTTTTAGGCCAAGCGGTTTAAGCTTTCTATCATAAAGCTGAGTTGTTAACCTTGAAGCTCTTCGTATTTTAAAGCATTTACAGTTTTTAAGTTGTCTGAATTTAAAAGAAGTCTGAGTCATCAAAAATCAAGTAGAGTTCAATATTTTTATCTTACAACTTATTGATGAGAATCTAAATCTTTTTTTACATCTTCATGATCACTAGCCACAATATGGTTTTTACGCTTAAAAATCAATTTCTCAAATATTGGAATAAAAAGAAGTGGGACAATCCCTTCTATTACAATGCCAATTATCATGTTTCGTAAATGTGGATCTAAATTACTTGCAACAAAATCTGTTATTATATGAGACATTGTAGCTCCTAATATTTCAGCTTTATGGCCTTTTGATATAATCTTTAAAAATCTATTTATACTAAACCCTGTATAATATCCTACTAGCATTATACTTACGTGAACAAATCTAAATACAAAATCCCTAAGATTTCAGTAAATTTCGTTAAATAAATGGTTAATTAAATGTTCCATATAAATTTCTTAAGAATAATCTATCTTACAAGCGTTTTATTTATAGTTGTTAGTTTTTATATATTTTTTCGTAGCACATAAATTAAATATTATGGAGAAATATATTCAATATCGATCAAAGTAATTGGCGGAGAGAGAGGGATTCGAACCCTCGAAACAAAAATGTTTACACGCTTTCCAAGCGTGCGCCTTCAGCCACTCGGCCACCTCTCCATAATAGCTATTAGCTCCCTGAAGTTTTGAGAACATTTATAAAAGCTGATTGAGGTATTTCAACCTTTCCAAACTGCCTCATCCTCTTTTTACCTTTTTTTTGTTTATCTAATAATTTATTTTTTCGAGTTACATCTCCACCATATAGTTTTGCTGTGACATCTTTTCTAAAACTGCTTATTGTTTCTCTTGCGATAATTTTGCCTCCAATTGATGCTTGTATGGGAATTTTAAATTGTTGTCTAGGTATAAGGTCTTTTAATTTTTCACAATAGACTTTTCCTCGCGATGCAGATTTAAGCTCATGACATATGAAGGATAAAGCATCAACAGGTTCTGAGTTTACTAAAATTTGAACTTTCACAAGTTTATCTTCTTTATACTCTTTAAACTCATAATCAAAACTTGCATAACCACTAGTAATTGACTTTAATCTATCGTAAAAGTCAAACACTACTTCTGCAAGAGGTAGATGATATATAACCATCGCTCTCTTACCAACATAAGTAAGATCTTTTTGAACTCCTCGTCTGTCTGTACATAGTTGAATAACTGGACCTAGATATTCATCGGGAAGTAAAATTGTAGCCTTAATTATTGGTTCAAATACTTTGCTGATCTTTTCAATATTTGGAAGTTCTGATGGGTTATGAATATTTATCAATTCATTATTTGTTTTTTCAACTTTGTAAACAACAGAGGGTGAAGTCGTGATAAGAAGTAAATTAAATTCTCTCTGTAATCTTTCTTGAATTATCTCCAGATGGAGTAAGCCCAAAAAACCACATCTAAAACCAAGACCTAGCGCGGCTGATGTTTCAGTTTCATAGGTAAAACTAGCGTCATTTAATGCTAATTTTTCTAAACTATCTTTCAATAAATCATAGTCATCAGCCTCAACGGGATAAAGACCACAAAATACTACCGGGATGCTTGGTTTGAAACCTTTTAGTGGATTTTGAATGGGAAGCTTTTCATCCGTAACAGTATCTCCAATTTTACAGTCACTAACATGCTTAATTCCAGCAGTAAAAAAACCAATTTGTCCAACAGATAGTTCATGTGTATATTCAATTTTTGGAGTAAAAAAACCACATTTTTCTATATTGTAGGTTGCATTTGTCCCCAACATCTTAATTTTCATCCCTTTCTTTAAAACTCCTGCTTGAACTCTTACTAAAATAATCACCCCAAGGTAAGTATCATACCAACTATCAACTAGCATAGCTACGAGTGTGTTTTCAGGACTGGGAGTAGGACAAGGCAACCTCTTAACTACGGCCTCTAGTAAGTTCCCAACTCCCTCACCAGTTTTTGCAGAAACTAGAATAGCATTAGATGTGTCTATACCTATTACATCCTCTATTTGTTTCTTTACTCTATCTGGATCGGCGGCTGGTAAGTCAATTTTATTTAGAACAGGTATAATTTCATGATCATATTCGATTGCCTGGTAAACATTTGCTAATGTTTGAGCCTCAACACCTTGTGACGCATCAACAACTAGCAGTGAACCTTCACAAGAAGCTAAGCATCTACTTACTTCGTATGAGAAGTCAACATGCCCTGGAGTATCCATTAAATTAAAGTTATAAGAATTACCATCGCTGTTTTTGTAATTTAAAAAAACAGTTTGAGCCTTAATGGTGATTCCCCTTTCTCTTTCGATATCCATTGAATCTAAAACTTGTTCTTTCATTTCTCTATCAGAAAGTCCTCCACATTTTTGAATTATTCTGTCAGCAAGGGTGGATTTTCCGTGATCTATGTGTGCTATGATTGAAAAGTTACGAATATTTTTTAATGACATTTTTATCTCAACTTAGCAGAAAATTTTTCTTCTATTTTTTTTACAATTTCTTGACATACTTTATTAATCTCCAATTCACTCAAGGTTTTTACTTCCGATTGTATTTTAACCTCTATTGCTATGGCTCTATTTTGTGAATCATCAGAGTAGTCATCAAAAACTTTTACCGTTCTTATTAATTCTTTGTCTAAGGATTTAATAAAATTAACAACTTCGCCAGATGAAGTTGTTTTATCGATGCCAAAGGAGAAATCCCTTATTGAAGACTGAAAGTTTAATTTCTTAAACTCCTTTCTTGAGCCCGATTTATCTTTTAAAAAATATTTTAAATTTGAAAAATTAATTTCTAACATAGAAACATCATTCTTTAAGCCGAAATCTTTGATTATTTGTGGATGAATTTGCCCTAAACTACCAATGATTTTATTCCCAAATTTTATTAAGCAATTTTTACCAGGATGATAATAAGAATTCGCTGAGTTTGAAAAATCAATTATACTAGAATCTAGATTTATAATCTCAAAAATAGCTATTAAATCAGCTTTCAAATCAAAAACATCGAAGTCCCTATTTTTTTCAATCCAATTTTTTTCTACTGCTTTTCCAGATCTCACAACAACTATATTCTCAAATTGATCAACTAATTTTTCTTCAAAAAAGATTGGTCCAATCTCGAATATTGAAATATTTTTTAACCCTTTATTGTGATTACTTTTCAAGATATTCAACAACCCTCCAACTAAGTTAGTTCTGAGGACTGATAGTTCTGTACTAATTGGATTTTCTAAAAGGACTTTTTTATACGGTGTTTTTAGAATATCCTCCCATTTCTGATTAACAAATGACCAGTTGATAGTTTCAGTTACTCCTCTAGAAACAAGAATTTCTCGTATTTTCTTTTTTGACTTTTGTTCTATACTTGTAACCTCATAGTTTTTATTATTAAAATTCAAAGGGGTGCTTTCAATGTTGTCGTATCCATAGAGTCTGGCTACTTCTTCAACCAAGTCCTCTTTTAATGATATGTCTTGTCTCCAGCTTGGTGGTGATACCAAAAATTTTCCATCTTTTTCTTTTAATTTGCAACCTATCCTTGTTAAGGATTGTGTAAAGATGTCCTTTTTTAAATTTATGCCAAGTAGTTTATTAAGAAACTCTAAAGTTATATTTATCTCTGGTGATTTTTCGATGCTAATTGTTTCATTAACAATTGTTCCAATTTCCCCGCCACAAGTTTTTTTGATCATATCCGTTGCCATCTCTATTCCATCTTTAGTTGATAATGGATCTATACCTCTTTCAAACCTATATCGTGCATCACTTTGAATATTCAATTTTCGACCGGTAGAAGAAATTGACTCTGGTAAAAAATATGCGCTTTCAATCAAAACATTCTTGGTGTTTTCGTCACATCCTGAATTTTTAGCCCCTAGTATCCCTGCTAGACTGATTATTTTTTCATCATCACATATTACAATCATATTATTATCAAGAACATACTCTTGTTCATCTAATCCAATGAATCTTTCACCTTTTTTTGAATGACGAATTGTTATATCACCACTTAACTTGTCGGAATCAAAAACGTGTAATGGTCTACAATAATCAATATTAATATAGTTTGTAATATCAACTAGTGAGGAAATAACTTTAATTCCTGTCTTATTAAATCTTTTAACTATAAATTCTGATGAATCTCCATTTTTAATATTCCTTACTTCTCTGATCAAAAACTGAGGGCAATCTGAATCACTTATCGTATTATTTACCTTAAACTTTGTTTTGTATGATGAATTATGTTTTTTAATTCTTAACTCTTTTTGTTTTCCAAAACCTGAAGCACTTAGGTCACGAGCGATTCCATATACACCAGCACAATCAACACGGTTTGGAGTGATTGCAATTTCAATATCTATTTCATCATCTTCAATATACCGACTAAAACTTTCTCCAATAATATAATTTTCATCAAGCTCGATGATCCCATCAGATTCACCAGATAAACCTAGCTCTTCAGAGGAGCAAAGCATTCCATTTGATTGGATACCTCTAATTTTGTTTTTAGTAATTTTAAATTCTTTATCTGAAGATGGATAAATAATTGCTCCAATTTTTGCAAGAACAGTTATCATACCTTCATGAACATTAAGTGCTCCACAAACTATTTCATAAAAGTTTTTTCCATCATTAACTTTACATACTTTAAGCTTATCAGCATTTGGATGATCTTTGACCTCACTTATGGAGGATATAACAAATTTTTCTAATTTGTCTTTGGGATTATTTACATTTTCGACTTCTAAACCTATACTTGTCAATTTATTACACAGTTCATCTATCGAACTATCAAAATCCAAATACTCTTTTAACCAACCTACAGTAAATCTCATATCATCGCCAATTTAGATCTGTTGTATCAAATGGTGAAAATCCATAGTGTCTTAACCAATCTAAATTTCCTTCATAAAATTCTCTGAGGTCAGGCATTCCATATTTCAACATCGCCAACCTCTCAATTCCCATTCCAAAAGCAAATCCACTTAAATTTGGAGCATTATTAATTTCACAAAGTTTAAATACATTGGGATGAACCATTCCACAACCTAGAATTTCCATCCACTTTGTTCCTTTACCAAGAAAAATTTTCCCTGATTTAATTTCGCAATTAATATCTACTTCAGCCGAGGGTTCAGTAAACGGAAAATATGAAGGTCTAAACCTCAACTTTAATTCACTATTTTTAAAGAAAACTCTGCAAAACTCCTCAACAAACCATTTTAAATGTGAAAACTTTATATTCTCATCAACAACAAGACCCTCGACTTGATGAAACATAGGGGTGTGTGTCATATCTGAATCGCAACGATAGGTTCTACCAGGAGCAAAAATCCTTATAGGAAACTTATTTCTTTTTAGGGTTCTGATTTGAACTGGAGAGGTATGTGTTCGAAGCACTAGTTTTTCATTCTTATGAGAATTCTTTAAATAAAAGGTATCATGCATTTCACGTGCGGGATGATTCTTTGGGATGTTTAGAGCCGTGAAATTATTAAAATCATCTTCTACGTCTGGTCCCTCTTGAAATACTAATCCCATATTTCCAAGAATCGAAACAATTTCATTAATAGTCTGGCTTACTGGATGAACCTTTGAAATACTATTTGTATTATCTCTAGTAGGAAGAGTGCAATCAGTAAATTCTTTAGATAACTTCGACTCTAATTCTTTATTTTCAAATGCAGCTTTTTTTGATTCAATTGACTCTTGAAGCTTTACCTTTGCAATATTTAGTTGTTTTCCGAAGTTCTTCCTATCTTCTTCTGAGTATTTTGATAAGTTTTTGAGCTCTTGGGTAATGACACCTGCCTTACCTAACAACTTAACTCTAACTTTTTCAAGAACCTTTATATCTTCTGAGTTTTCAACCTCATCCAATGCTGATTGAATTAGTTGATTAAGATCATTCATTACAATATTACGTTCAGGCAGCCTTAACTTTGTTTACTATTTCCTTAAAAGAATCCGGCTCAAGGGCTGCGAGATCTGCCAAAACTTTTCTATTAAAGTTTAAGTTTACTTTTTTAAGGCCATTCATGAATGTTGAATACTTTATACCATGTAACCTGCAACCTGCGTTTATCCTTTGTATCCATAAACTTCTAAATTGTCTTTTTTTAACTTTGCGGTCTCTGTATGCATACTGACCTGCTTTTTCAACAGCTTGATTGGCTACTCGAAACGTATTTTTTCTTCTACCAAAGTAACCCTTTGCTCTTTTGAGAATTTTTTTATGTCTGAATCTAGTTGTGGTACCTGCTTTTACTCTTGACATTTTATGCCTACCTTAACTTCATATTTATATATTTTTTAACAATTGTACTATCTGCTTTGGACATCACGGTTGGACCTTTTGCTGTTCTTTTCATTTTTCTTGTTCTCTTAGTCAGGTTATGCCTTTTACCACTAGCAAACATTAGTATCTTACCTGTGCTTGTCACTTTGAACCTTTTCTTTGTCCCACTTTTAGTTTTAATCTTTGGCATAATAAACTTTATAATTTTTTTAATATTTATATAGTTTTTTTTACCTAAAGCAACAGTGTTTTCAATTTACTATCTTGGTGCAACAACCATAATCATTTGTTTACCCTCAAGAGTAGGAACTTGTTCTATTTTTGCTAAAGATTCTATTTCACTTTCAAGTTTTTTTAACACATCCATTCCCCTTTGTTGATAAGTCATTTCTCTACCTTTAAACCTAAGTGTTATTTTAACTTTATCACCTTCACTTAAAAATCTTTGAATGGACTTGAGCTTAACACTGTAATCGTGATCTTCTATCCCAGGTCTGAGTTTAACCTCTTTAACTTCAAAAGTTTTTTGTTTTTTCTTTGCCTCAGCCTGTTTTTTTTGAAGCTGATACTTATATTTCCCATAATCAATTATTTTACATACTGGAGGTGATGCATTCGGTGATACTTCCACTAAGTCCAAACCTTGGTCAAAAGCCATTTTTATTGCTTCTCTTGTCTCGAGAACACCAACCATATCACCTTTTTCTGAAATTACTCTAACCGACTTAGAATTTATTCTTTCGTTGATTGCAGGACCCTGCCTTGAAGAATTGAATCTATTTTTATTCATAAGTTTGTTGTTGCATAAATTTAAGTTACCCTTTCATTTTATTATTAATCAAGTACATGAGACCAAGATACGCATAATTTAGTCGATTCTGCAAGAATTTTTTATTTTTTTTATCAAATCATCAATACTCATTGTAACTTGATTATCACTCCCTAATTCCCTAATTGTCAATGTATTCTCATCAACTTCTTTTTCTCCAACAACCACTATAAAGGGAATTTTTTCCAATGAAGATTCCCTTATCTTATAATTAAGCTTTTCTTTTCTATCGTCAATCTTACATCTTATTCCATTTTCCTTAAGCTTTGCAAACACAGAATGACAATAATCCAGACATCTATCATTAATATTGGCAATGCAAACTTGTAGTGGTGAAAGCCATAGAGGGAGTTTACCGGCATTATTTTCAATTAGGATTCCGATGAACCTCTCTAGTGAACCAAAAAATGCTCGATGTATCATTACAGGGAACTTTTTTTCTCCATTTGAGTCAACATAACTGGCTCCTAATCTTGGAGGTAAATTCAAATCAACTTGGATTGTACCACATTGCCACTCTCTTGATAAAGCGTCCACTAAAACAAATTCAATCTTTGGGCCATAAAATGCTCCTTCTCCTTTATTTATTTCAAAATCAAGATTTTGAGATTCGATAGATTTAATTAAAGCTGATTCCAAAAAATCCCATGTTTTATCATCCCCTATTCTTTTTTTAGGTCTATCAGAGAATTTAATTTTAATATTTTCAAATCCAAAGTCTTTATAAATCTCTAAAGTTAATTTTATTATTTTTATACACTCGTCTTGCATTTGTTCTTTAAGGCAATAAACATGAGCATCGTCCTGGGTAAATTCCCTTACTCTCATTAACCCATGTAGTGCACCTGATGGCTCATATCTATGAACTTTACCAAACTCCGCAACTCTAAGTGGAAGTTCTTTATAACTTCTAATATGTGAATTAAATACTTGAACACCACCTGGACAGTTCATTGGTTTCAAAGCAAAGAGGCGTTCATCCTCTGTTTCTGTTGTATACATATTTTCATGAAACTTTTCCCAGTGACCCGATTTTTCCCACAAAGTTCTATCCATAACTGTCGGTGTACTTATTTCTAGATATCCATTATTCTCTTGTTTTGTTCTCATATATTCAATAAGTATTCTGAAAATCATCCAACCCTTAGGATGCCAGAAGACAGCTCCAGGCGCATCATCTTGAAAGTGGAATAAATCTAAATCTTTTCCAATTTTTCGATGGTCTCTCTTTTCTGCTTCCTTCAAATTCTCGAGATAAATATCAAGTTGTTTTTGATTTTTCCACGCAGTTCCATAAATCCTTTGTAACATCTCATTTTTAGAATCACCTCTCCAATATGCTCCAGCTAGTTTTGTTAATTTAAAAGCACCGATCAACTTTAGATTAGGAAGATGCGGACCTCTGCATAGATCTAGGAAATCGCTATTTTCTTGCATATAAATTTTAAAATCTTCTTCCTGTTCAGAATCATTAATAATCTGAACTTTATAGGATTCATTTCTTTCCCTAAAAATTCTAACAGCTTCATCTTTTTTCTTTAAAACTTTAATTATTTGACTACCATCGTTAACAATTTTTTTCATCTCTTGCTCAATTTCAGGGAATTTATCTATAGAAATTTTTTCTTTAAATAAAATATCATAATAAAAGCCATTCTCAATAGTTGGGCCAATTGCAAGTTTACAGTCTGGAAATAAGTTTTTTACAGCCTTAGCTAAAACTTGGGCAGTCAATGTATGGCGCATTATTTCAAGTCCCTCATCACATTCGTCCGTGATTATCTCTATAGATGAATCCTGACTAATTTCATCAGATAGATCCATTAACTTATTATTGACTTTTATAGCAACAGCTTTTTTTAGTAATGATTTAGATATACTTTCAGCGATAAAAGAACCGCTTACACTTTTTTTAAATTTTTCTACTCTTCCATCAGGAAATGAAATATTTAGCATTTTGTTTACTTAAAATAATTGAAAGACTATGTCAACAATCAATGATTGTTTAATCTTCAATTAATTTTTTTATTTTAATTAAAAAACGTTCATTATCATCATCAAATTTTAATATTTCAACTTTCTTACCAGTTGGTGCACATAAACTTGAGTTCGAATATTTGGTAAAAAGTACTATTGTTTTTTTATTCCCTCTAGCTATTAAATGCATGGGTCCAGTGTCATTACCTATTGATAGGTCAGTATGTCTTGATAAGAATAATAAATTTCCAACACTGGTTTTAGAACATAAATTTACGACTTGACTATCTTGTTTCGATAATAATTTACAAATTTTCTTATCATCAGCAGCACCAATTAATATTGGTTTTATTTTCTTATAGATCAAAAAATCAATAACGTTTTTAAAAACTGATAATGGAATTCTTTTATATTTTCTATTTCCTGAACCACCAGGAATGATTAGGGCAAACTTTTCTTTAGGAACTTTGACGCAATTATCTTCTAACCACTTTAAACTTTCTTCTCTTCTGTAAGAAATATTACATTTTTCTAATTGCTCCTTTTGCCTTTGGACTGTGTGCATAAGATTTCGCTTAGGGTTATCGTGACAAATCTTCGCGTATTCACCTATGCCATTTGTAATTGATTGCATTTCACTGAAATATTTCAAATAATATGACGTTCTCTTTGATGTTTGAAGATCATATACATGAGAGAATTTATATTTTGATAATTTATTCTTGATCTGAAGAAGATCCAAATAATAAAAGTATGTTCTTTTAATAACAATTATCTCATTAAACCAACCACAGTTTTTCAAAATATCGTCATACGGTTGTTCTGTAAGTAGAACAATATTTCTTGCTTTATGGTGTTTAAATATTGAAAAAAGTGAATCTAAGGAAAGTATAACATCACCTAGTCCTCCAAATTTAATAATTAGAACTTTTTTTTCTATCAATTAATTCCTCATAAACATTTAAAGTTTTATCTAACATTAACTGTAATGAAAATTTTTTTTTTACTCTCCTTCTTCCATTGTTTCCAATCAAGTCTTTATCTTCCTGCTTCAATTCTAATACCTGTATGATTTTTTTTGATAGCTCCTCTGAACTTCCTGGCTCCACTAGCCAGCCTGTTTTATTATTCTCAATAATTTCTTTTGATCCACCATGCTTACTGGCGATTACTGGTTTTGACATTGCACAACCTTCAGCGGATACCCTGCCAAAAGCTTCAGGTTCGATTGATGTAGATAAGATTATATCAGAAATTGAATAAACTGCAGGCATATCCGTTATATTACCAGCAAACACAACCCTACCCTCCAAATCATTTTTCTTAATTACCTTTTTTAATTTATTTGAAAAATCAGCTTTATTTAATCCACCAACAAGCAATAAAACAAAATTTAATTCGGGCCTATTTTCTATTATTTTTTTAACAGCATCAATAGCTACAAGGTGTCCCTTCCATCTACTTATTCTAGCTGGTAATAAAATTATATGTGTTTTTTCTGTAATTGATAATGACCTTAAAATATTCTCCTTTCTAATTTGTGTTACTGAATTAATATCAAAATAGTTACAATCTATACCTCTATCTATTTGACATAACTTAGGTTTGACATCCGGAAAATAATACCTAACGTGATCGTCTATAAATTTAGAAATGGTTATTACGGTTTCACCGTCAGTCATAACCTTGTTATAATTTCTTTTTAAAAAAAAATTGTTACCATTATATGTTCCATGGTAAGTGGTGACTAATGGAATATTGTTTCTTTTTACCACACTATTGAAACAAAATGCTGGCCATCTGCTTCTAATGTGAACTAAATCTGGTTTTATTGTATTTATAAGCTTTTGAAATTTGCTTCTTAAGAAAAAAAAATTGGTAAAGTTTTTTCTTTTAATATCTATTACATCATGACTTACCCCTTTATACTTATACTTATCTGCCATAACTCCCCCAGATGAAATTATTGCAGAACCAAAACCTTTGTCTATAAGTTCCTTAGCAACATCCAACGTACCTCGTTCAACTCCACCGTTAATTAAGTCAAGTTCAGGAAGAATTTGTAAAACTTTTCTCATAAATCACTGTCTAGTATTTTTTTTATTCCTAATCTATAGTCCTCAAATTTTGGTTTCCAATCTAACATACTTTTAATCTTTTTATTACTCACTTTTTTGTTCTCTTTGTAAAAATCCAGAGTTTTCTCATTTATTCTTTTATCTCTAATATCAATATTCTCTAGTCTAATATTCATAAGAGATGCTGCATACTCTGCAACTATATCTATTCTTTCAGGAAGATTATCTGTCAAATTAAATATATTCCCTGGTGTTGGATTAAAAATGCTTTTTTGTAAAGCGGATGCAATATCTTCTACAAAAATACGAGAAAAATAATGACCTGGCTTATTTATAACTAAGGGATTTTTTTTTATTTTTTGACAAATTGATCTTCCAGGCCCATAAATACCAGGTAAGCGAAATATATGAACAGGAATTTTATATTTATCAAATAATCTATAATTTTCTTTTTCAGCAGATAATCTTAATTTTCCTCTAGTTGTTTTAGGCTTCAATTTCGAATCTTCGTTAACCCACTCTCCCATATGGTCACCATAAACACTAGTTGAAGATAGATACCCATACCACTTGATTGAATTAGAAAAATTAGAAAGCTCCTGTTCAAATGAACTTACAACTTTATCACTGTCACCATTGGGGGGAATTGAATTAATAATATACTGTGATGACTTTAGAATATCTTTAGAATTCCTACAAAAGTTTTTGAATGTATATCTTTTGACGTTGAACTTTTTATCAAATTTTTCTTCTTTTACAACATCATTGTGAGTACATATTATTTCAAATGAATTTCCAACTAAGGGAATTAAAAATTTTGAGCAATAACCTGCTCCGAAAAAGACAAGTCTCATTTTAATCTGGTTTTATCTGTTTTTTAACCCAATCAAAGGTCGGATGATTAGTTAGTTCTTTATGCCAAAGTAATTTTGTTTGCCTTTTTCCTAATTCGATAGGAAGCTCAACAATCGAGAAATTATAATTATTAGCCATTCTTTGCGCTGTTTTAGAAGGCAAAGTCAACACTAAGTTGGCATTTTTTAATATGGAGGGCGCAAGGGTTATTAAATCAATTCTGACAAATATGTCTCTTTCTAGATTAAGTTGACTTAAGGACCTATCAATCGGAGCTGCTGGAGCATTTTTGGGTGCCACTCTCAAATGTTTTGCAGACAAATATTGCTCAATTGAAAGCTTATCTTCTTTTGATAATGGATGTTCTTTTCTCATAATACAGACGTATTGTTCAGTAAATAAGTTGATTGAGCCAAACCTACTAGGAATGATTTCAAAGCGCCCTACTGCAAAGTCAATCTCATTGCTATCCAATAATTTTATTGCATCATTTCCCTGTTCTGCTCTAATTCTTAGAGAAGAATTAGGAGATTTTTTTTCTAAAAAATTTATAAGATTAGGTAGAATTATAGAGGCTACATCATCAGTTATTGAAATTCTGTATAATTTTTTTGTCGTTTCAGGGCTAAAGTTTATTGATGAAAGAGCTAATTCTAAATTATTCAAAGCTGTAGTTATCGGAAGTGATAGGTCGATAGCTCTTTGAGTGGGACGCATCCCTCTGGGCCCACGCACAAACAATTCATCTTTGATGAGGTATCTTAATCTATTGAGTGCATTGCTCATAGCAGGCTGGGTTATTCCCAACTCCTTGCTTGCTTTGGTAACATTTTTTTGTTCAAAAAGTGTCCTAAAGACTAACAATAGATTTAAATCAAAATTCTTAATATTCATGAAATGAATATATCATAATAATAGTTATTTTTACAGGGGATAATATTTAACTTCTATTTAAAATTGTTTTTTTATATTACCTATGTGTTATAATTTGTACAATTTATGCCCCTTTACTTGATTTTTCTTCTAGCTTTTACGCAAGGTTTTACTGAATTCTTGCCAATAAGTTCACAGGGTCATTTGATAATTGTAAATAAATTTTTTTCTTATGAATATGAATCAACTTTATCAACTCTAGAGATTAATATTTATGCGCATTTTGGTTCGTTAATAGCAGTCATTTTTATCTATAATAAACAATTATTGTCTTTTATTAAATCTTTGAAAATGATCATTCGACCTGATTTAGACTCTGATGCTTTTTTATTAAACCATATTATAGTATCTACCCTTCCAATTGTATTGGTTGGATTCTTTTTTGCTAAATTTTTTGATTACGAAAATGAATCGCTTTTGTTTATCATCGGTTTAACCAGTATTATTTTTGGTTTTCTTATACTTTTTATTGATAAATTTTGTTTGAGAATAAAAAATGAGAATGCATTAACTATTCAAATTTCCTTGACTATTGGTTTGTTTCAATGTTTAGCCTTATGCCCTGGTGTTAGCAGATCAGGTGCCTTACTTACAATTATGAGGTTTCTAGGGTTTCGAAGGGAGTTTTCAGTTCTATTTTCAAATTTATTAAGTATTCCAGTAATTTTGGGGGCGGTATGCTATTTAGTAGCTAAAAATTTTAATTCATTTTCTTTTCACAACATTATTTCATTTGATTCAATATTGTTAATTATTCTTAGTTTTATATTTTCCTTGTTTTTTATTTTCTTTTTAATAACTTGGGTAAAAAAATTCTCACTCTCAATATTTGCTTTTTATAGGATTATTCTTGGGATATCATTATTAGTTTATTTTTATAAATAAGTATCAACCATTGATTTAATTGAAGTTGGGTTTTTGACATATCTCTTTAAGGTTTGAATACCCTTTAATGATGTGCTGTCAACTTTCATTAATTTGATTTGATCTCTCGTTAACAGAGAGTACGGTAAATTCTCTAAAATGATAGCAATTAATGATGCTAAAAAAAATGGGATAGGAATATAAAGTCTTTTCATTTTTTTTGTTTCTAAAATATCATCAAAAATTTCATCAAAAGAACATATCACTGGACCAGTAACTTCAAATGTTTTTGAGGTGAGAAAAATAATTGCAATGATAAAGTCAACCAGGTCGCCAACATAAATTGGTTGAAATAAAACTCTTTTTTTGAAATTAACAGATGGTAAAAATGATTTTTTTGTTTTAATTTCTGGCGTACCTATTAAAGGAAGAAATGGGCTGAATTTGGATAACTTATAGAAAAAATTTGTAAAATTATCACCTTTTCCGAAAACCACTCCTGGTCTTATAATTAAAGCATTTTTAAAGTTTTCTTTTATCCTTATTTCTCCATTGAGCTTTGAAATTGCATAACTTGAATCACTGGCTTTGTTAATATTCAAGGCCGAAATATGAATAAAGTTTCTTACTTTATTTTTGCTACAAGCTTTTGCAATCATTAGGGGAATTTGCGTATGAGCAAACTCGAAGCTATTCTTTTTTGTTTCAAAAAGAATTCCTATTAGGTTAATAACTAAATCTGCGTTAAGTGTCAATTTATCGACTGTTTGTTGGTCATAATTGGCTATGTACTTATATTTTATCTGGCCTGGCTCATTTCCAAAGAAATGGTTACTTTTTATATTTAATTTTCTGGTTACAACTTCTATCTGACATGAATTCTTACATAAATCGCTTATTAAATGTGAACCAATAAAACCAGAGCCACCAAAAATTATAACTTTTTTTCCGTTAAGATCTTGAACCATTTTTTTTTTTTTTGCTATTTATCTTTTTTTTTAAGTATTAATATCATATTTAAAATTATTCAAAAATGAAAACTTACAAATTTGGAAATACTGTAATACATCTTCACCAGAATGACATTCCAAAGAATGTCAATATATCGGATGTAGTTGCTATTGACTCCGAAACAACTGGACTAAGTTTAGTAAGAGATAAATTATGTCTAATTCAACTAGCAGTTTCAGATAAGGAATGTCACTTTATAAAATTTGATAATAATTTTTTTCAGGAAGGTAAAAAACCTAATGAATTGATAAGTTTATTATCAAATCCAAATATCACTAAAATTTTTCATTACGCAAGATTTGATTTAGCTATGATTAAAAAATTTTTAGAACTAAATCTTAGCAATGTATTTTGTACTAAAGTAGCTTCAAAACTTGTAAGAACGTATACAGATAAACATGGATTAAAAGATTTATGTAAAGAACTACTGAAAAAAGATTTAAATAAATCATCTCAATCATCTGATTGGTCTATCGAGGAATTATCTAACGATCAATTAAAATATGCTTCACATGATGTTATTCACCTATTTAAGCTCAAGACAATTTTAGAGAAAATGCTTGTAAGGGAGGGAAGAATTAGTTTAGCAAAAAAAGCTTTTGAGTTTCTTCCAAGTAGAGTAGAGCTAGATCTTTCCGGATGGAATGAAATAGATATATTTTCACATTAAAAGGTCTGATAAAGTTGGGAAATTTTGATATAAATCTAGGAAAAAAAGTTATTGAAACTGAAATCCAGGCTCTAAGTATACTTAAAAATCTACTCTCAAGTGAATTTTCTAGAGCTATTAATATTCTTTTTAAAACTAAAGGAAAAATTATAGTTTCTGGGCTAGGAAAAAGTGGCCACATTGCGTCAAAAATATCTTCTACTTTTTCATCTATTGGTTCACCATCCTTATTTCTTCATCCTAGCGAAGCAAATCATGGTGACCTAGGAATGGTTAATAAAGGGGATTCTTCAATTTTGATTTCAAACTCTGGGGAAACTTCTGAGTTAATAAATATCATATTACATTGTGAAAAGTTGAAGATTCCGATTATTTCAATTACTAGTCAAGAATCGAGTACATTAGCTAAAAAATCAAATATTGTCATTTTGATACCAAATAATGTTGAAGCTTGTCCACTGGAATTAGCCCCAACCAGTTCAACTACCTGCACGCTTGCCTTAGGCGATGCAATGGCAGTTACTCTTCTTAAAAAAAGAGGCTTTACTTCAGATGACTTTCACGCATTACACCCAGGTGGTAAATTAGGTCAAATGTTATTGCAAGTCGGTGAAATAATGAAAACTGGAGAATGTCTGCCATTAATTAAAAAAAATAGTATGATGAGTGATGCAATTTTAGAAATGTCATCTAAAGGTCAAGGTTGTGTGGGAATAATTTCAAAAAATAAAAGTCTTGTTGGAATGATAACGGACGGTGATTTACGAAGACATATGACATCTGTTTTGCTAGAAAAAAAAGTAGAAGATATTATGACACCTCAACCACTTTTTTTAAAAACAACTACTTTAGTCTCTGATGCACTTGATATTATGAATGAGAAATCTATAACAAATATTTTTGTTATAGATAAAAAAAAGCCTGTTGGAATTATTCATATGCAAGACTTATTGAGGCTTAAAAGCTTATGACATATTCTAAATTCATTAAAACTGTTAAATTTTTCTTTTTAGGAATTTCTATTGTTATGCTTGCTTTAATAGTTATAAATAATAGACAAAATCAAGTAAAAATCCCAGAAAGTAAATTCACTTCCTCGCAGCGATTTGATAGCTCAGTTAGTCAAGTGTTAATTGAGCCAGTTTTTGTTGGATTAAATAATAAAGAAAAACCTTTTAAAGTTTCAGCATCTAAAGCCACTCGATACAAAGAAACCTCGGATATTTTCTATTTAGAAAATCCCATAGGGGAGATTACTTTTGGAAAAGAAAAATACTTTCTAAGTGGAAAAAATGGAGTTTACGAAAAAAATATACAAAAATTAAAGATCAATGGAAATGTAGAGTTTAAAAACTTGAATGACCTAAGTTTCTCCACCACTGAAGTCTTTTTTGATTTTAAAGATCAAGTTCTTTTTGGAGATAAAAAGGTAAAAGGAATAAAAAATAACTCAACGATTGTCTCTCAGGGCATCAAGATTTTTAACAAAGAAAATAAAATAATTTTCACGGGAAAAACAAAACTTCTATTAGCTAATGAAAAATAATAATAAAAAATTTATTGTACTACTGTTTTTAATTGTAAATTTTAATTTTACAGCTGCACAACAAGTAATTACCTCCTCAAAAGAAAATGAACCAATTGAGATTAATGCAGATAGTGGAATAGAATGGCATAAAAATGAGAAGAAATATGTAGCTATAGGAAATGCAAAGGCTATTTCAGGCGGATTGTCTCTTGAATCCGATAAAATAGAGGCATTTTATGATGAATCTGACGATTCTTCGATGGATATAAAAAAAGTAATTGCAAAAAAAAATGTAATAATTAGTGATAAAAAAATGATGATTAAAGGGGGAAAGTTTGCTGAATATGATGTTAAGAAAGATTATTTTAAGGTGAATGGTAAAAATTTAATTTTAACTTCAGAACTCAATACTCTCAAATCTAACAATAAAATGGAATATTGGAGAACAAAAGGAGTTGCTGTAGCTACAGGTCGAGCTGAGGCTCAAAAAAAAAATGAATTCGTAGTAAAAGCAGATAAACTTGTATGGAATTTATATGAAATTGATAAAAAAATAAGAGTTAAGAGTATAATAGGTTTTAATAATGTGTCTATAAGGTCCAATAATGAGGTAGCATTTAGCGATAAAGGTATTTATAATAATATAACAGAAGTCTGTAAGTTATTTGGCAATGTAAAGTTGCAAAGAGGAGATAGTTTTTTGACGGGAGAGTATGCTGAGATGGACCTAAAAAGTGGTATAAGTAAGATTTTGCCATCACCAAAGAAAGGACCAAATGAGAGCAAAGTAAGAGCTCTAATAGATAAAGAGAGTAAAAATTAAGATGAATCAAATAGATATGCCATTTATAGCGGTCAATAATAGTGGATTGGAAATTAAAAATATCACTAAATCCTACAGTAAAAAAAAAATATTAGATAACGTTTCACTACAGTTGAAAAGAGGAGAGTCCGTTGCTCTTTTGGGACCAAATGGTGCAGGAAAAACATCTTTGTTTTATATTATAATGGGTTTGATTAAATCAGATGGGGGATCAATTATTATCAATAATGATAATATCTCAAGTCTACCAATGTACAGACGTTCTAAACTAGGTTTAGGTTACCTACCTCAAGAATCTTCAATTTTTAGGGGGATGAATGTTGAACAAAACATAATGGCAATATTAGAAAAAACCAAAAAAAATGATGATGAAAAAAATAAAATACTTGAAAAATTACTTTCAGAATTTGGTATTGAGCATATTAGACAAGCGTCTTCTTTATCATTATCTGGAGGTGAAAGGAGGAGGTTGGAAATTGCAAGGTGTCTAGCATCAGATCCTAGTTTCATTTTACTGGATGAACCATTAGCCGGAATCGATCCAATTGCTATTAAAGATGTAAAAAATTTGATTCATAATCTAAAAAAAAGAAATATTGGTGTTTTAGTTACCGACCACAATGTGAAAAGTACTCTTGAGATTGTAGATAGAGCATATATTATATTTGAAGGAAAAGTTTTATTTCAGGGAAGACCTGATCAAATCATAAAAAATAAAAATGTTAGGACATTTTATTTGGGTAATGACTTTTGAAAGATAAAGAAGATATACAGGTTTCAGGAAAACAAACAAAAGTTGGTAAATCTCTAACATTACATGTTAGAGAAAACCTTTTTGTAACACTGAGAAAATACTTCTCAAGCTTCATCTCAGCCGATGTTCTCCTATCTAAAGATTCCTATAATTTTAAATGTGACATCAACATTCACATTGACTCTTCAATCTTTATTAAGGGCAATGCATTAAGTAATGATGCTTACGGAGCCTTTAATATAGCAAATGATAAATTAAAAAAAAGAGTAAGAAGATATCATAGAAAATTAGTTGATCACAGATCGCAATTTAAAAAAAATTCAAAACATACTGAAGCAAGTCAATACGTATTAAAAGATTCTTCAGGAGTAAGCAATGATGAAAATGATGAACCATTTATAGTGGCTGAATCCGAGGAAATAATAAAAACGTTATCTGTAAGTGAAGCTATGATGTTAATGAATCTAAATGACCAAAATGCATATTTTTTTAAAAACATTAAATCAAAAAGACTAAATATTCTTTTTAGAAGATCCGATGGGAATATTGGTTGGCTAGACCCAAAAAAATGAAATTAACAGAATTTATTACTTTAAACTCCATCTATGTGAATGTCGAAGAGGATAGTAAAAAAAATCTTTTTAAGAAAATATCAAAAGTTTTTACAGATAATGAATCTGTTGATGTCTCTTCAATAAGTGAAAAATTAAACGAAAGAGAGAGGCTAGGTTCCACTGGTGTTGGAGATGGTGTTGCAATTCCACATGCAAAAATTGAATCTATCACTGCGACACGGGTATTATTTTTAAAGCTAAAAAAACCAATAGATTTCTCTTCACCTGATGAACGAGATGTGGATATAATTTTTGCTATTGTAGCGCCAGAAAACTCTGAATCAGAGCACCTGTTAATTTTATCGGCAATTTCTAAATTCTTAAAGAGAAAAGGTACACTTGATAGAATAAGAAAGCTTAACAATGCTGAAAGAATTTATGATTACTTTTCAAAGTTTTAATGAAGATTTATATACTCAAGGCCTGACTGAATAATGGCTGCTATAGCTGATTCTTTACTTTCAAATGCTGCAATCAATGTTCCGTCGGCGCAATAGACAGAAAAAATATCTGTTGATTGGTTTTCTTCGTTATGAATTTCTTTTTTAACAAAGGCTAAAGAGGCATTACCAAACTCTATGAAATCATTATTTTTCATTTTATTTAATGTTAGATTTCTCATTACCAAAGCTGATTAAATTTTTTTTAGGATTTTTTGAATCTTTAATTTCAATTTTTACTGATTGGTCATTATTAATTGGTTGAGACAAGTCAACATATAACAATCCATTGTCCATTGATGCTTCTCTTACTTCAATACCTTCAGCTAGAACAAAATTTCTCTGAAATTGTCTAGTGGCAATTCCTCTATGTATAAAGATTCTCTCTCTGCTATCTTCCTCTTTAACTCCTCTTATTTGCAATTGATTTCCTTCGAGACTAACATCTAACTCATTTTTTTTAAAACCAGCTACTGCCACTGTAATCCTTATGCCATTGGGTGAGGTTTGTTCTATGTTGTATGGAGGATATGAATCTGATGAAAGTTTTGATATTCTATCTACTGTTCTTTCGAACTGATCAAAACCTAGCAAAAATGGACTATTAAAAATTGACATTCTATTCATGAATCCTCAGTTGAGCAATTTTAGTGAACCTATTAAAGCGTTCATCTAATTAATATAAAAAACAAAATTATAGTCAACAAAAATTTTTTATTATGTATTAGCTTATAGTAATAATTTTCTTAATATAGACTTTATTAGCTTTATGAAAAAAATGAGAAATTTATTTATATCTTGGAGTCTACTTTGCTTATTTATTCCAATTTCAACGGAATCTAATACAAAGTTAAGTAATTACAGAAACTATAAAATAACAAAATCTGAATTTATACTAAAACCAGTAATTAAGGGATTAGATTATCCGTGGGGAATGTCATTTATTGACAATGAAAACTTATTGATCACAGAAAAAGGCGGGAGATTACTTAAGGTAAATATCACTAATGGTAATACTGTAAATATCGAACACTCAATTAAAAGTATTCCTTATTCGGGAGGGAGTAATCAAGGCGGATTGTTGGATGTTCTTTACAATAAAGGATTTGTATACTTTTCCTATAGCCATAACTTTTCTGATACCAATAAAATCAAAAGTAAATCTTACAAATCCTGTACAACAATTGCTAGAGGGAAATTAGTTAACAATAAAATTGAAAATTTAGAGATTTTACTTTTTGGTAAACCAAAATTTAAAGATAATAGACACTGGGGGTCAAGGTTGGTAATTAAGGATGATTTTTTATATGCTAGTTTCGGGGAAAGAGGGCAAGGAATGATTGCTCAAGATCCAAAGAAGTATCCAGGAAGTATTATTAAAATAAAGCTTGATGGTAGCATACCAAAAGATAATCCAGCTTTTATGGATAAAAATAATTGGCTACCTGAGATTTACCAAATTGGGTTCAGAAACCCACAGGGGATGGCATTGTCTATAGATGGTGATAAAATTTTTTTTTCGCAACATGGACCGAGAGGTGGCGACAATATAGGTGTTATCAATAAAGGAGGGAATATGGGATGGAAAGATATTGCATGGGGAGGCAAAGAGTATTACGGCTTAAATATAGGAACCTCTGATTTGAAAGATAAATATGATAAACCTATTATAACTTGGGTTCCATCGATAGCTGTTGGACAAATAAATTTCTACACAGGAGAGACTTTCAAAGAATGGAATGGTGATTTAATTGTTAGTGCAACAAAAACAGGTATGTTATTGAGGTTAGGTTTAAGAAATAATAAAGTTATAAATGAAGAAATAATTCTTAATCAAGATATTGGAAGAATTAGGGATTTTGAAATTGACAGTAACGGGGACATTTTTATAGTTACTGACCAAAAAAACTCTACATTATGGAAACTCACTAAATAATTACTACTTATTTATATTTTGGTGGAGCTGGACGGGATCGAACCGACGACCTTCTGAATGCCATCCAGACGCTCTCCCAACTGAGCTACAGCCCCATAGATCAAATAAGTTCAATCTTCAAACTTAATAATATCTCCAACTTTTTTTATGTCCTCTCCAACACCAGAAATAGTTCCGCCAATTGTACCACAACCTAACAATTGAAGAATCAACAAAACATGTAAATATCTCATATTTATATTTTAAGTTTAAGAAACTTAAAATCAAGTTTCCTTGATATAATAAAATTTTAAATGCGCTGACGTTTTAAACTTCTTCTCTGTCTATTTCTACGATATCGTCAACAGAAGATACATCATCATCGTCATTTTCTTGGTCATCCGAACTTTCTTCAACATCTATATCTTCAATTTTTAAATCTTTGGCTTCAGGAGTGGCTTCAGGCTTAACAACCTTTGGTGGTCGACCTCTTTTTGAAATATTAGTTAATAGAGAACTTACCTCTGCTCCACAAGCTGGACAAGATATTGGAAATTTACCAAAATCAAAAAATAGAGTGCTACACTTTGTGCACTTTCTCTTTGCACCTTTTTCAAAATTTTCCATAATAATCTTTCAATAAGAACATAAATAAACTAACATCATTAACACTAATGAAAAGAACTTTTACCCTTAAATCATCAAAAAGTAAATGCCTAATTGGTAATTTAAATGTCCCAGCAGATAAATCTATATCAATACGTGCTTTAATTTTAACTTCATACTGTGTTGGAACAAGTAAAATTTTTAATTTACTGGACTCAGATGATGTTCTAAATACTCTTAAAGCATTGAAATTAATTGGTATTAAAATTGAAAAAAAGAATAATTACTATTCTATTCATGGAAATGGTGGGCTCTACAAATCTCCAACTAGACAGCTTGACCTTGGAAACTCTGGAACTGGGGTAAGACTTTTAGCGGGCCTATTATCTACAAGTAAAATTGACGCAAATCTTGTTGGAGATAGTTCATTATCTTCTAGACCCATGAACAGAATTATTAATCCTTTAAATAAAATGAACATCAAACTAGAAAGTCATAATGGTTTTCTACCCATAAGGATATCAAAGGATAATCAGATTTTCATTCCATATAAACACATCTTAAAGTTAGGTTCTGCGCAAGTTAAAAGTGCAATTTTGCTTGCCTCACTTAATATCAAAGGAAAAACTACTATTCTTGAAAAAATACCGTCAAGAAATCATACCGAGATAATGCTTGAATACTTAGGAGCTAGGATTAAAAGTAAAAAAAATCTAATTAGCTTAGAATCTCCAAATTGTCTGAGTCCCAATAATATAAAAATTCCTGGAGATTTTAGTTCGGCAGCTTTCATAATCGTTGCAGTATTAATAACAAAAAATAGTAAAGTGAAAATACTCAATGTTGGATTAAATTTTTTCAGAACAGGATTATTAGATATTCTTTCAAAAATGGGAGGGGCTATTAGTATTAGTAATAGAAAAACTATAAACAATGAATTAGTTGGTGATATAGAAGTTAGAACTTCGAATTTAAATTGTGTAAGAACTACTGGAAAAATAAGTCCCAGAATGATTGATGAGTTTCCAATTTTATTTGTAGCCGCATCATTTGCAAAGGGAAGATCAAAATTTAGTGGTATAGCTGAACTTAAAGTCAAGGAAAGCAATAGGCTTAAGGTAATGCATGATGTATTAAAAATTCTTGGTGTAAATATAAAAATGGGTGACGATTTTATAGAGATAGTCGGAAAAGAGAAATATAATAATATAAAGAAAATCGAAACATTTCGTGATCATAGAATTGCTATGTCTGTCCTTGTTTTTGGCATGGCTTCAAATGGTGAGATAACAATCGATGATATGTCAATGATTAAAACTTCATTTCCAGGGTTTAAGGAAATTTTCGAGAAAATTGGTGCTCAAATCGAATCAGTTTAAAAATTCAAAGCCTGTGATTGCCATTGACGGCACTGCTGGTTCAGGAAAAGGGACTTTAGCAAAAAGTCTTTCTCTTAAATTAGGTTTTGATCATCTGGATACAGGAATTCTTTACAGAATATGTGCTTATGAAATAAAAATAAAAAATAAAGAAATTTCCGGAATCAATATTTCAAATTATTTAAATGATAAAAAAATTCTAAACCGCCTTCGCTCTGATGAAATTTCAAAATTTGCATCAATTGTTTCTAAAGATATAGAGATAAGAAAGTATTTATTAAAATTCCAACGTAATTTTGCAGACTTTCCTCCAAATAAATTGGGTTCGGTTATTGATGGAAGAGATATTGGTTCCATAGTAGTCCCAAACGCAGATTTAAAGTTTTATATTGACGCTAGTGCTGAAATAAGAGCAAAAAGAAGACTACAAGAACTTAAGCTAGATACATCTAATTACAGAGAAATACTGGAGAATATAATTAAAAGGGACAAACAGGATAAGTCTAGAGAAATTTCTCCTTTAATAAAAACTAATGATTGTCATTTAATCGAAACTTCTACGATGAATCGGGAAGAAGTATTTAACTTAGCAATTGATATATTAAAAAAAAACACAGAATTTATTAAATAATTGCATATATCTATAAAATTTTGTAAAGGTTATCATGAATTTTTTTTTTAGGAATAACTATTGGTAGAAAATTTTAGTGAATTATTAGAGACAAGCCTATCTGGATTTAGATATAAAGAAGGTGAAATAATTAAAGGTACAGTTTTATCCATCGTTAACGATACTGTCGTCATTGACGTCGGACTAAAGTCAGAAGGCCGTGTGCCATTAAAAGAGTTCCATTCACCTGGTGAAGAGCATAACGTAAAGATTGGGGATAAGTTTGACGTTTATCTTGAAAAACTTGAAAATAAGGAGGGCGAAGCTCTACTAAGCAGGGAGAGAGCTAGAAAAGAAGAATCATGGTCTCAACTTGAAAATATGCAAGATCAAAGGCAAGAAGTCATGGGCGTTATAACTGGAAGAGTTAAAGGTGGCTTTGCTGTTGACATTAATGGTGCAGTTGCATTTCTTCCTGGCAGTCAAGTTGATTTAAAACCCATAAAAGATATCGCACCTTTGTTGAATAAACCTCAGCCAATGGTTATTCTGAAAATGGATAAACTCAGAGGGAATATCGTTGTGTCTAGAAGAGCGCTTCTGGAAGAATCGAGAAAAGCCGATAGATCAAAATTATTATCAGATATTAGTGAAGGCGATAAATTAAAAGGTACAGTAAAAAATATAACAGATTATGGGGTATTTGTTGACCTTGGAGGCTTAGATGGGCTTGTTCACGTAACTGATCTTTCTTGGGAAAGAGTAAATCACCCATCCGAAATGTTTCAAGTTGGACATCAAATTGACGTCATGGTAACGAAATATGACAAAGAAAATAATAGAATTAGTTTGGGTATCAAACAGTTAACAGATGATCCATGGAAGAATGTTGAAAATGACTATAAAGTTGGTAACAAAATTAAATCAAATATTACCAGTATAGCTGATTATGGTGCTTTTATTGAACTGTCTAAGGGTGTGGAAGGTTTAATTCATACTTCTGAAATGAGCTGGGTTAATAAGAATGTCAACCCGAATACAGTTCTAGAAGTCGGTCAAGAGGTTGAAGTCTTAATACTAGAGGTCGATAATGCAAAAAGAAGAATAAGTTTGGGATTAAAACAATGTACTGAAAACCCATGGGCTGAATTCTCAAAAAATAGTAAAGCTGGTGATATTTTGGAAGGTAAAGTAAAGAATATTACAGATTTTGGTTTATTTGTAGAACTTACCAGTGAACTCGATGGCTTGATTCATTTATCAGATCTAAGCTGGGAAGATAATGGTGAAAACGAAATTAAGAATTATAATACAGGTGATAAAGTAAAATTTAAAATTTTAGAAATCGACGTTAATAAAGAAAGGGTATCACTTGGAGTCAAACAATTAACAGAGAATAAATCAAAATCAGATAAATACATAAATAAAACTGTTACATGTATCATTGAAAAAATTGATGCAGACAAAATCTCCGTGAATTTTGATGAAAAGAGTAAGGGGGTTATTAAAAAATCACACCTTGCAAAAACAAAAACTGAGCAAAATACATCAAGATTTGCTGAAGGTGAAAAGATTGATGCAAAAGTTATTAGAAAAAATAATAAGGATGGTCTTTATGAGTTATCAATTAAAGATTTAGAAATCGAAGAAGAAAAAGAGGCATTGAAAGAATATGGATCATCATCATCAGGTGCTAGTATTGGAGATATAATTGGAGCTGCGCTTGAGGAAGATAAAAATAAAGATTCTAAAGAAAAAGATGAAAAATAATGAAATTCTTGAAGAGTACCTATCAAAAAGGAAAAAATTAGTTAAACGTTTTTCGTTATCTATTTTAGTTGTAATATCAATTGCATTTCTGCTAACTCTTGTAAATAAAGAAAATGAAATAATAGCTCAAATATCAATTGAGGGTATTATAAATAACCCTACCAAAACTCTTAAGGAATTAAAAAAAATTAAAGACACACCTAATGTAAAGGCTTTACTTATAAAAATAAACAGTCCAGGTGGGACATTTGTCAGTAGTAAGGATCTTTATGATAAAATCAAGGAAATAGGAATTGAAATTCCAGTCGCTACTTATATGCGCGAAATGGCCACATCTGGGGGATACTTGGTATCACTAGCCTCTCAAAAGATATTTAGTAGTAGTGGTACTATCACAGGTTCAATAGGTGTAATTCTTCAAACTGCAGAGGTTACAACACTATTGCAGAAAATTGGAATTAAGCCTATTGTCATAAAAAGTGGGGATTTAAAGGCCACTCCCAACCCGGTTGAGATATTTGATAGTGGTGACGAAAACTATTTAAAAGAAATAATTGGAGTAATGCAATCGGAATTCCTGGAGCTTGTAAAAAATAATAGAAAATTAAACAAAAATTCAATTATAAAAGTTTCCGATGGTAGAATTTTTACAGGAAATCAAGCTGTTGAATTAAATTTAATAGACGCTGTTGGTTCAGAAGATGATTCGATTGAATGGTTAAAAAATGAGGCGAATTTAGATGACAATGTAAAGATAATTAATTATTCTGAAGAGAAAAATTATGAAAAATTAATTAATTTTAAATTTTTTAATAATAAGATAAATGCCTTGCAAACAAAGTTTTATAACGGCTTTCTTGCAATTTGGATACCTAATTTATGAAAAAGTCTGACATAATTTCCATTCTAGAAAAAAAATTTGAGTACCTTCCAAAAAGAGAAGTTGAAAGAACTATAGAAAAAATCTTATATTTTTTTTCTTATAATCTTTCCCAAGGCAAGAGAATTGAACTTAGAGACTTTGGAGCTTTCTCAATAAAAAAGAGAGCAGAAAGGGTGGGAAGAAACCCTTCAACTGGAGAGAAAATTGAAATTAAGAAAAAGGTTTTTATTCATTTCAATCCTGGGAAAAATTTAAAGAAGAAATTAAATGAAAAGTAGGATTAAGAATGCAGTCAGCTTTTTTCTTTTCTTTATAATAATCACAATCAGCTCTTTCTTTTCAATAAGTAATAAATCTATTGTAAAAATAAATTTTTTTCCAGTGCCATATTATATTGAATTACCTCTTTATATTTTAATTTTTTCTCTACTTTTTCTTGGTTTCGTATTAGGTTTTTTATTTTTTTATCTAAGAAAAACTCTATAATTAATTATGGACTTAAAAAAATATGTTTACTGCGCACTTGATTTCAGTAGTCTAGAAAAAACTCTTAATTTTACACAAGAAATATCCAAAGAAATTGGAGGGGTCAAACTTGGACTTGAATTCTTCTTAAAATATGGAATTGAAGGTGTCCAAAAAATTAAACAATTTGGTATACCAATTTTTCTTGATCTCAAGTTAAACGATATTCCTAACACTGTAAAAAAAGCTGCTCAAAATATCATAAACTTAAATCCAGAATTTCTAACTGCTCATATAAGTGGTGGTAAAAATATGCTTAAAGAACTAGTGAAAGTTAAAAACAAAACAAAAATAATAGGAGTAACTATGCTGACTAGTTTAGAAAAGAATGATCTAAAAAGCTTTGGTATAAACATATCGGAATCAGTATTTGTGGAAAAATTAACAAAAGTTGGTTGTGAGTCAGGTGTTGACGGAGTAGTGTCTTCTCCATTAGAGGTTAAACAACTGAGAGAAAAATTTGGAAATAAGTTAATCTATATTACTCCAGGAATTAGAATGTCCAATGACAATAGCGATGATCAGAAAAGGTTATCAACTCCAGGAAAGGCAATTTCTGATGGTTCTTCATTACTTGTTATTGGAAGATCAATAACATCTTCGGTAAACCCAATAAACTCAATAAACAAAATAATTGCAAATATAAGAACAGAAATTGAAAGTAAAAATTAAAATCTGCGGTATTAATGACGAAAAATCTGCTCTTGCCTCTAGAGACGCCGATTATATTGGACTCGTTTTTTTTAATAAATCGCCAAGGTATATAAATTCTAAACTAGCGAAAAGAATAATCAGTAGACTCAAGGGTGGTCCTCAAAAAGTTGGTCTATTTGTCAATCAAAGTATTGATTCTGTTGGAAGAATTTCAAAAGAGGTAGGCTTAGATATCATACAACTTCATGGTGACGAAGATGTTGCTTATATGAGTAAACTTAAAAAAAAAGTAAATAAACCTCTTATAAAAGCTGTGCCAATCAAAACAAGAGAAGATATAAATATTTCACAAGAATTTAAAAATTTTTGTGATATGATTTTATTTGATACAAAATCTGATAAAAACTTGTTTGGAGGTACTGGATTAAGCTTTGATTGGAAATTACTTAATGGATTTAAATCCTCAAAAGAATGGATAATTGCTGGTGGATTAAATAAAAGTAATATTAAAAAAGCCATAAAAATCACCAAAGCACCAATTATTGACTTATCTTCAGGCGTAGAGAAAAAACCTGGTTTAAAATGCGAAAATAAAATTAAAGAAATAATAAAATATGTGAAGAATTTATGAGTAAAAAAAATAATAAAAAAATTGACTTTAAAAGATTTCCAGATAAAAACGGCAGGTTTGGAAAATTTGGAGGAAGGTTTGTCGCAGAAACTTTAATGCCACTGCTACTTGAGGTTGAAAAGGAGTATAAAAAAGCAAAAAAATCAAAAGATTTTAATACTAAGTTAAAATATTATTTTGATAACTACATTGGTAGACCCAGTCCTTTGTACTTTGCAGAAAGAATATCTCAAAAATTAAATGGGGCAAAAATTTATTTCAAGCGGGATGAACTTAATCACACTGGGGCTCATAAAATAAATAATTGCATAGGCCAGATCTTATTAGCAAAACAAATGGGTAAAAAGAGAATTGTAGCAGAAACTGGGGCAGGTCAGCATGGACTAGCTACAGCAACCGTTTGCGCTCTATTTAACCTTAAGTGTGTAATTTACATGGGTGAAGTAGATATTAAAAGACAAGCTCCTAATGTTTTTAAAATGAGACTCCTTGGAGCGCAAATAAAACCTGTTAAAACTGGGACATCAACACTTAAAGATGCGATGAACGAAGCACTTAGAGACTGGGTGTCAAATGTCATTGATACATTTTATGTTATTGGAACGGCAGCTGGTCCACATCCTTATCCAATGATGGTAAGAGACTTTCAATCTGTTATAGGAATTGAAGCTAAAAAACAAATCCTTAAATTTGAAAAAAAACTCCCTAACCTTCTTGTAGCATGTATTGGAGGAGGGTCGAATGCTTTGGGTTTGTTTTTTCCTTTTTTAAATGATGAAAAAGTAAAAATTATCGGAGTGGAGGCTGGTGGAGAAGGTGTTAACACAAACAAGCATGCTGCTTCTCTTGCCAAAGGTAAACCGGGATTTCTTCACGGTAATTACACTTACTTACTACAAAATAATGATGGGCAAATAAACGATGCACACTCAATATCTGCTGGGCTTGATTACCCAGGTATTGGTCCAGAGCATTCATGGCTAAAAGAAATTGGTAGGGTCAAGTACGTAAGTGCAACTGACACTGAAGCATTGAACGCTTTCAAAGTTTGCTCAAGACTTGAAGGGATAATTCCAGCATTAGAACCATCACACGCACTTGCCTATTTATTAAAAAATTCTAAAAATTTCTCGGAAAAAGATTTAATTATAATGAATATGTGTGGGCGAGGTGATAAGGATATTTTTTCTATATCCGACAGACTTGGTGTAAAATTATAAAGTAATAAAATGACTAATAGAATTGAAAAAAGATTTACTCAACTAAAAAAGGAAAAGAAGAAAGCTCTTGTTACTTTTATTACAGCTGGAGATCCATCACCAAAAATTTGTGAGAATATTTTAAATGATTTACCGAGACACGGTGTCGATATGATTGAGATTGGTATACCATTTTCTGACCCTATGGCTGATGGGCCAACAATCCAGAGATCTAGTCAAAGAGCAATTTCCTCTGGATCAAATTTAAAAAAAACATTTGAGATTATTAGAAAATTTAGAATTAAAAATAATGATATTCCTATAGTTTTGATGGGATATTTTAATCCTATTTTTCAATTCAGCTTAAAAAGTTTTTTCATAAAATGTAAGTCAATAGGTATAGATGGAGTCATAATTGTTGATTTACCACCTGAGGAGAATGAATTAATTAATCAGTACACACTAAAATATAACGTACATAATATCAGATTAATTACTCCTACAACAGATTCCAGTAGACTAAAAAAAGTACTAAAACATACTAGTGGATTTCTTTATTATGTTTCAATAGCAGGTATTACAGGAACAAAGAAACCATTAATATCTGGAGTAAAGAAGGCTATTTCTAAAATAAAAAGAAATACTAACCTTCCAGTTTTAGTGGGTTTTGGCATTGATAGTTATCAACAGATTAAAAGTTTGAATGAAGTGGCTGATGGATGTGTAATTGGCTCAGCAATAATAAAAATAATTGAAGATAATTTAAATAAAAAGTCGGATCCTAAAAAAATTTCAGGAAATATTAGAAGATTTTTACTAAAGTTAAAAAGAGAATAAAATGAATTGGATTACTAACTTCGTCAAACCAAAATTACAATCATTTGTAGGGAAAAAAGAGGTGCCAGATAATCTTTGGGAAACATGCCCAAAGTGTTCGCAGATGCTTTTAAAAAGGGAGTTAAAGAAAGCACTGTTTGTTTGTAAACATTGTGATCACCACTTCAGGATTAATGCTAAAGAACGTTTAGAAAGTTTTTTTGGTAATAATTATATGATAATTGAAACACCAAAAATAAAGGATGATCCCTTGAAATTTAAGGATAATAAAAAATATACGGATAGACTTAAAAGAGCAAAAAAAAATACAGACCTTCAGGATTCAGTTCTAGTTGCATCCGGAACCCTCGAAAAAGGCAAAGTTGTTGTAGCAATTTTTGATTTCAATTTTATGGGTGGATCAATGGGTATGGCTGCAGGAGAAGCAATCGTTACAGCTTGCGAATATGCGAAGAAAAATATGTTACCCCTTATAATTTTTAGTTCTTCTGGTGGGGCAAGAATGCAAGAAGGTATATTGTCACTAATGCAAATGCCGAGAACTGTTATTGCAGTTAATTCATTTTGCAAAACAAATAAACCATTTTTATCCATCTTAACTGATCCAACAACTGGTGGGGTTTCAGCATCATTCGCAATGTTAGGTGATCTGATTATTGCTGAAAAAAATGCAACAATTGGATTTGCTGGATCAAGAGTAATTGAAGATACAATAAAAGAAAAACTTCCTCAAAATTTTCAAAAATCTGAGTACCTTTTTGAGAAAGGTATGGTTGATATTGTGTTACATAGAAAGAATTTAAGAACAAAGATAATTGATATTCTAAGCTACTTAAATCCATAAATAATGCAAAAGTCAGAAAAAATTCTCAGAAGACTTGAATTGCTTCATCCAAAAAAGATTGATTTATCTCTAACTAGGCTAAATGTATTACTAAATAAATTAAAAAATCCTCACTTTAAATTACCCCCAACCATTCATATTGCTGGCACAAATGGCAAAGGTTCAGTGACTTCCTTTCTGAGAAATATATTTGAAACAGCCAAATTCAAAGTACACTGTTACACTTCTCCCCATTTAATTAGATTTAATGAGAGAATAAGAATAAATTCCAAATTAATAAGTAATAGTTACTTAAATGAATTACTCGAAGAGTGTGAATATTATAATGATGGTGAAGAAATTACATTTTTTGAAATTACTACAGCCGCCGCTTTCTTAGCGTTCAGTAGAATTAAATCTGACCTTCTTATTCTAGAAACCGGTCTGGGTGGTAGATTTGATGCTACTAACATAATTAATGAAAAATTATGTAGTGTGATAACCCCGATATCGATGGACCACATGAATTTTCTGGGTTCAAAACTAGAATTAATAGCAAAAGAAAAACTAGGTATCGTTAATAATTGCAAAAAAATTATTTTATCTAAACAAAAAAAAGAGGTTCGGAAAATAGCTAGAAATATTACAAAAATAAAGAAAATAGAGCTTTTAGAGGAAGGTGTTAACTGGAAAATTGTTAATACAAATTTTGGTGAACGAAACTTTTTAATGAATTATGAGAATAAAGAACTTAAGTTTCAACTTCCTTCATTAATGGGTGATCATCAAGTTGAAAATGCATCAACAGCTATAGCAACAATTTTATCTTTAAGTGAATTTAATATTTCAAATAAAACTATCAACCAAAGTTTAATAAAAACTGTATGGCCAGCAAGAATGCAGAATTTAAAAAAAGGTAAACTATCAAAAATAATTGGGAAAGAATTCGATATATGGCTGGATGGAGGACATAATCTTGATGCTTCAAATATTATTGCCAAAACAATTTCTCAATGGAAAGAAAAAAAAATTGTTTTAATCATTGGTATGATTTACGGAAAAGATCCTATAAATTTTCTAAAAAAGATTATCAGTAAAATTTCATTATTAATTATATTACCGATAGAAAATCATCAATATGTTATGCCATATAAGATAAAAAATGATGTTAAAGTAAGGTTCAACCCCAGGTTTGATATAGAATGTTGTCTGAATATTGAGGAAGCTTTAAAAGTCACAAAAAGAAAAGTTATGTCTGGAAAAATTTTAGTTTGTGGGTCCTTATATTTAGCAGGTGAAGTTCTTAAATCTGATGGTTATAAAATTAAATAAACTAAATGAGTGACTCTATCCAATCAATTAATTCATTTTTTGGAAGTAATCCAACTTTTGTATCAACTAACTCTCCATCTTTAAAAAATAGCATTGTTGGAATACTCCTTATCGAAAATTTCATTGCAAGATCTTGACTGATATCTAAATTTACCTTAGCAATTTTAACCTTAGAGCCCATATCATTGGATATTTCTTCTAGAATAGGTCCTAGAGTCTTGCACGGGCCACACCACTCAGCCCAAAAATCAACCAGGCATGGCTCATTTGATTGAATTACTTCTGATTCAAAGTTTTTTTCGTCTAAGTTCATAATTTTTGACATTTTTTCTCCTTTACTATCCAAATAAAGATTTTGAAAGTTCATTATCAAACAGTATTGGATTTGGGTTCGAATCTTTATAATAATCACTTAAAAAATTAATGTAAATATTATATTGAGAAATCTGCTCCTCAACAAAACTACTCATGTTTTCTTCCTCAAGTTTATAAGAAAGTGTATCAACTTCCTCCATTGCTGCTGGAATTGTAGTAAATTTTTTACTTTCGAGTGACAATAATCTTTCTGAAATTTTACTATGTAATAATGAAAAGATTTTCCTAGGAAGTTCAGATGGTTTATTTCTAAAAATATGCCTCGCAGCAAAAAATCTCAGCCTCGAATCAATAAATTTTTCTGCTAATACCCATTTTTTATCCCAGTTTTCAGAATGAAATTTATGCATTGTCGTAGTATCTCTAAAATCAAGGTTCTTAGTATAGATTGTTTCTTCCTCGTAAGGTTGCACTTGACTTTTATTTTCATTATATTCTTCGGCCTCTCGTTCTAAAATACGATTAATATTTGCTAAAAATTCTTCATTATCTAATTGTCTGCATTTTAATTCTATTTCTTCATCACTGAAATCACTGTATGGGTTATATTTTTTTGCAAATTTATAATCTAAGATAGTTGGTTGTTTATTAATTTTAATTTTTCTAAAAAAACTTTTATTTTTATAAGTGTTATATAACTCTTCATAATTAAAATTTATCAATTCACTTGGATCATACTTTAAATCAAAGGCTAATACTTGAGATTTATAAACCGGATGTTTTAGTAAATACTTAACCATATAAATTCTATGAGAATTAAACAAATAATTATGGAGTGTGAAAACCTTTTCTTGGGTTATTTTTTTTAAAACACTATTTGGTATTGAATTGTTTAAAAAGCATCCATATAAGTCTGCGTTTCTTTCAACCAGCATTTTCATCAAATCCATTGTAATCTTAACATCTGCAATTGCATCATGAGCATTATCACTATTGAAATTGTTTGCTTTGGCAAGATTCTCAAGCTTAAAGTTTATTTTACCATTCTCATTTTTTTGGACATTTACCTTCTCACCTCTAAAAGCATGAACCATTGTGACAAAATTATATATATCCAACCTAGAGTTGCCATTTGTATTAGTTAAGTAAGGAAACATGAAGTGTTCCCATAAAATTTGTCTAAAGAATTCCTCATCAAAGTTTATGGAATTAAAACCTACAAAGTATGAGTTCTTATATTGAGATAAAAACTTATTCATGTCTAAAAGCATTTGATAATAAGTATTAGATTCAGATAAAATATTAGATATTTTTAGCTTATTCACTTTTAATGCATTTATCGACGGTACTATATCTGGGTTTAATCTAGATCTAATATTTAAAGCTTCTATCTTATCAAAATTCTTATTAAAAACGATTATACCTGCTTGAAGTATTTGATCAAATCGAGCATCTCTTCCTGTTGTTTCAAAGTCATAGGCTATAAAATTATCCATATTTTAAAATCCTTCGAATTTTTTCTATACTTTCAATAGTTCCGACATGAAACCAAGGATTCTTATCATTGATCCCGTATACCTTTCTTTTTTCAATTGACTTATCAATTACTTCTTTAAGAGAAAAAATTTTTTTTTCATTACTTACTATGCTGGGATTAATTATTTGAAGTCCAGTGAAAACAAACTCTGGGTCTATTGCATTAATCAGTTGTGAGTCTTCTCCATTATCTAACAAGTCATAATCACCATTTCCCTCGTAACCAAAGAATAACTTTTTTTCTTTCATACACATTATTATATCCATCTTCTGATTATCCCATTTTTCTAATAGTTTACTAATACTAGAATAATTAATATCTTCCCAGTAAATATCTCCATTAATTAAAATTATAGGGAATTTTTTATTTAATTTTCCTTTGATTAAACAATTTAACAAACCACCGCCTGTTTCTAAACGAGTTTCTTCAACTACTACTTCAACCTTGGAACCAAATCTTGCAGTAGTATCAATTATTTGATCTGACAAATGAAAAGAATTTACAACTATTTTATCGAAATTTAATTTTAGAAGCTTTTCGATACTATTTTCCAATAAACTATAATCATTTACTTTGACTAAGGGTTTAGGGATTGAATGCGTAAGTGGTAGCATTCTCTTACCTAAGCCAGCCGCAAAAATCATAGCCTGATTAATCATAATTTTTTATAATTGGTTGAATTAATCTGACGATTTCTTTAAATTTTTCATCTTTGAAGTTCTTATCAAGTAAACTAATTACACGAGGAATATGATTTAAGTAAATCTTTTTCTTATCTCTTAAAAATAATCTTTTAAATATACCCAAAACTTTTAAATGCCTTTGTATTGCAACTATTTTATAGCATAAATCAAATAAACTTTTGTCTATAAAATTAAAATTGCTTAAATAAGTATTAACTAAATGTTTTTCGATTTCTATTGAAACATCTATTCTTGCATCTTGTGTTAGGGATACAAGATCGTATACGCATGGTCCAATCAGTGCATCTTGATAATCAATCCATCCACATTTAAAATGTTCGCTTCTTTCCTTAAGATAAAATAAATTATCCACATGATAGTCTCTATGGATAAAAACTTTGGGAATTAACTCTATATTTTTTAGTAATGGCTCAAACAGTGAATTGAATTCTTTTTTTAAAAACTCGCTATTTTTTTTATCCTTTTTTACAAACCAATCAAAAAATAAATCTGATTCCTTTGTGAATTCCTTAATAGTATAAATATCAAGATTATAAGATTTATTTTCTTTATGTAATTTTATAAGCGTATTCAGGGCCAAGCTGTAAAAAGTACTCTGTTTTTTCTTATTTATAAGTTGACTAAACTTGTTTTTGCCAAAATCTTCGATTATTAAAATATTTTTATCTTGAAGGTTTAATATTATTTTTGGAATTGAAACAATATCATTAAGCATTTTAGAAACTTTAATAAAGTTCTCTAAACTGACGGAATTGTCATCATACATTAAAACACACTTTTGCGAAAATACATAAATATTGAAATACTTTCTATTTGACGCATCTCCAGCTAGAAATTTAAGATTACTAAAATCTATTTTTTCTTCCAAAAGTATATTATTTAATTTTAATTCAACTTTATTATTCATATATCAATCTTCATGTCTATAGGTATAAGCGATAATTCAACATTACCAGCCTTTTCTTTCATAAAAATATCAATACGCTTTTTTGGTAAAATTTCCTCTATTATTTCTGGCCATTCAATTATAATGCAATCATTCATGGCAAGTTCAAAGTCTAAATTATAAATCTCAGATTTATCTCTTAATCTATATAAATCATAATGCCACACTCTTATTGTCTTAAATTCATAGGTATTGACTAGAGAAAAGGTGGGGCTTTTTACATTAAGTTTAGAATTAGATAGTTTTCTCAATGCATATCTTACAAGTGTTGTTTTTCCAACACCAAGCTCTCCTCTAATGCAAATACATGTTTTTGGCAATAAATATTTGACGAGTTTAGTAGAGAATTTCTCTGTATCTTCTAAGGTTTTTAAAAAAAATTTAAAATGGTCTTTCATTTTGTTTTATTATTCTAATATAAATATACTTAGACTTAAATATTTAAAATGAAACAAATTAATACTGATGTTTTAATAATAGGTGCTGGACCAGTTGGTCTCTTTTCTGTTTTTCAGTTAGGACAATTGGGAATAAAATCCTGCGTTGTCGACAGTTTGGATAAAATTGGGGGACAGTGTGCAGAACTTTATCCCGAAAAGCCCATTTATGATATTCCCGGTTATCCGTTGATACTCGCGCAGGATCTGGTAAACAATTTAATGAGTCAAATAGAGCCATTTAATTCAACTATTTTTTTAAAGCAACGAGTTGAAAAGGTATCTCCAACTAATGATGAATTTATCATTGATACCTCTGAAGGGAAAAAAATAGTAGCCAAGTGTATTTTTATTGCCGCAGGTAATGGAGTATTCGGACCAAACAAGCCTCCATTAACCAATATTAATGAATTTGAAAATAAATCTGTTTTTTATAGTGTTAATTTAAAAGAAAAATTTAAAGATAAGACTTTGGCAATCGCTGGAGGGGGTGACTCAGCTGTTGATTGGGCCATTGAATTATCAAAAATAGCAAAAAAGATATATTTTATTCATAGGAGAACAAAATTACGTGCAGCACAAGGTAATGTCAAAATATTGAATGAATTGAGTGATAAAAAGTTAGTAGAAATGGTTATTCCCTATCAAATAGATTCTTTGATTGGACAAAATGGTATGATTGAAAAACTTGTTGTTAGAGACCTTGAGGAAAGAAAGTTAGAGCTGGCAATTGATTTTTTTCTTCCATTCTATGGTCTTTCAACTGAACTTGGACCTATAAGTAATTGGGGACTTGAATTAGAGAAAAAAATATTAAAAGTGAACCAGACCTCCTGTCAAACCTCTGAAGATGGAATCTACGCAATTGGTGATATATGCAATTATCCTGGTAAGTTAAAATTAATTTTATCTGGGTTTTCAGAGGCAGCAATAGCTTCGCATCACTGTTTTAACAGAATTTTTCCAAATAAATCTTTACATTTCGAGTATTCCACTACTAAAGGAATAAATAAGGTCTAGTATCTATACTCGTCTGATTTAAAAGGCCCTCCGACTGGAACATTAATATACTTACTTTGCTTGCTAGATAAAGTTGTAAGCATAGCTCCTATCTTTTCCAAATGTATACTTGCTACTTTCTCGTCTAGTTTTTTTGGAAGCACATATACCTTTTTTTCATAATTTTTAAAGTTTTTCCATAGTTCAATTTGTGCTAAAACTTGGTTTGAAAAAGAGGCCGACATGACAAAACTTGGGTGCCCAGTAGCGCAACCTAAATTTACAAGTCTTCCTTCGGCAAGTAATATTATCTTTTTCCCATCAGGAAATTCTATTTCATCAACCTGTGGCTTCACATTATCCCATTTATGGTTCCTAAGTGCTTCAACTTGAATTTCAGAGTCAAAATGACCAATATTGCAGACAATACTTCTATCTTTCATATCCCTCATATGTTCAATAGTAATTACATCTACATTTCCAGTTGCAGTAACAAAAATATCCGCTTTTTTAGAAGCATCGTTCATTGTGGCCACTTCATATCCATCCATTGCTGCTTGGAGGGCACATATTGGGTCTACTTCTGTAACTAAAACTCTACAGCCTGCATTTCTTAAACTTTCAGCCGAGCCTTTTCCCACATCACCATAACCAGCAACAACTGCAACTTTTCCTGCCATCATTACGTCAGTTGCTCTTCTTATACCATCGACAAGACTCTCTCTACAACCATACTTATTATCAAACTTTGATTTTGTAACAGAATCATTTACATTAATTGATGGAACCATTAACGAACCACTTTTTTCCATTTCTAAAAGCCTCAATACGCCTGTTGTTGTCTCTTCGGATAACCCTTTGACATCTTTTAGATATTCTGGATACTTCTCGTGCATTAATTTTGTCAAATCTCCACCATCATCAAGAATCATATTAGGTTTCCATCCATCAGGACCATCTACAGTCTGTTCTATACACCACCAGAATTCTTCTTCGGTTTCACCTTTCCAAGCAAAAACTGGAATATCCGCCTTTGCAATCGCTGCTGCAGCTTGATCCTGAGTTGAATATATATTACATGAACTCCATCTAACAGTCGCACCTAAATCCATCAAAGTTTCAATTAACACAGCTGTTTGAATTGTCATATGAAGACATCCAGCTATTCTTGCACCAGTTAAGGGTTTTGAATCTTTATATTCTTCTCTAAGTTGCATTAAACCAGGCATCTCTGTCTCCGCAATCTTAATTTCTTTCCTTCCCCAATCGGCTAGCGATATATCTTTAACTTTAAAATCACTCATGTCTCTCCTAACTTTATTTTATTGGAAATATAATTTCTATAATTATCCAATTTCTTTTTTATAAGGACATTATCATGATCTTTTAAAATTTCATTAGAAATTTTTTTTGCCTCTTCAAAACTAATATTACTGAGAAACTGTTTTATCTTTAGAATACTAGATATACCCATTGATAAGGATGTTATATTAAGCCCAACTAGAATTTGTGTAAATAATGTATCACCAGCCATTTCTCCACAAATACTTACTGGTATATTATTATTGTGAGCAGACATAGTTGTTAGGTTAATCAATTTTAAAACGGATGGATGAGTGGGGTCATAGATATTTGCAACCTCTTCATCTCCTCGATCAGTAGCAAGTGTATACATAGTAAGATCATTTGTTCCAATTGCAAAAAAATCACAATACTTTCCAAGTGACTCTGATATTAAAGCTGCAGCAGGAGTTTCTATTAGAACACCTATCTGTGGAATTTTAAACTTTTTTTTTTTCTTTATTAACTCAGTTGATACTTCTTTAATTAATTTCTTTGTTTCAACTAATTCAAGCTCATTAGAAACCATTGGTAGCATTATTCTAATATTACCATAGTAACTTGACCTCAGAATTGCTGATAATTGCTTTTTAAAAATTTTTGGATAAGCCAAGGTCAATCTTATTGCCCTCAGTCCTAATGCAGGATTTGGTGATTTATTTAAAAACTTCTCTATTGAAGGTACTTTTTTATCATTACCAACATCAAGAGTTCTTATAGTTAGTGGTCTACCTTTTAAGTATTTAAGAGTTTTTCTAATTGATAAAAACTGTTCTTGCTCAGTAGGCATTCTTTTCTTATTCATAAATAAATATTCACTTCTATAAAGTCCAATTCCGTCTATACCCTTCTTTATTGATTCCCTTACCTCAGCTTCATTATCAACATTAGCTTCAATCTTAATTTTTTTTCCATCTATTGTTTTAGGGACTATGTTTGCAAATGAATCAAGTTTTTTTTCTTGATATTTCTTTTCCTCTATTTTTTTTTTATATGATGACAATGTCGTATTTGTTGGATTAGAAATTAAAATACCTTTTTCACCATCTATTATTAATTCTTCATTGTTTTTTAAATTTTTTAAGGTATTTTTTACGCCAACAATTGTTGGAATCGATAAAGATCTTGCTACTATAGCAAAATGCCCTTCTGGACCACCAAGTCCACTTACCAGCCCAACGAATTTCGTTTTGGATTCTGTAAATAAATCAGCTGGGCCAAGTTCGGGGGCGACTAAAATTTGGTTTGCTCTAGCCTTATTAGAAAATTTATTTTTTTTTTGAAGATTATCCAATATTCTTTTGCAAACATCTCTTACATCATCGAATCTATCCCTCAGGTAATCATCCTTCATTCTTTTAAAAATTTTAAAATGCTTATTTAATTCTTCATTAATTGCGAATTCGGCATTAATTAGGTCTTTACTTATTCTCTTTTTTGCATCTTTTATTAGTGAGGATGAACTAAGTATTGAAATATTTGCTTCTAAGACTAATTTCATCTCACCATAAACTTCATTCTTTGAGACATGAATTTTTTTGATTATTTTTTTTAAGTCTTGAATTGTTTGTTTCACAGCTTTTTCAAGACGTGAAACTTCACTTTTTATGTTTGATATTGAAATATTATATTCAGAATGTGATAAGTCAGATTCATTCTTTAAAATACAGTTGCCAATAGCAAAACCTGCTGATACCCCTATCCCTTTGATTATTTTTTCTTTCTTCAAATTCTCTGACAACGGTTTCTCTTCTCCAAAATTATTTTTTATTAAATCAATTAATCTACTGAGGTCCTTATTTGCATTTTCTCCAACACATTGAACCCTAATTTCAGTACCTTTTGAAGCAGCAAGTGTCATCAAGCCTAATAATGATGTTCCATTGACTGTATTATTACCTTTTCTTACAATAAATTTGGATTTGCATTTTGAGGTTAGATTTACAAATTTTGCCGCCGCTCTAGCATGTAAACCTAGTCTGTTTGTGATAAGTATTTTTTTTTCTAGTCTTTTTTCTTGCAATCTTTGGAATCCTCAAAAAAAGCAGAAGCAACGCTAATATACTTTCGACCAGAGTCTTGTGACTTTTTAATTACTTCTTTCAAAGTAAGTTTTTTTCTCAGCGACATCATTTTTATTAACATCGGTAAGTTTACTCCTGCAACTACTTCTATTTTCTCATCCTTCATAACAGATAAAGCTAAATTAGATGGAGTTCCTCCAAACATATCTGTTAAAACAATCACACCGTTACCTGTTTCAGCCTTTTTTACTGATTCTAAAATCTGGTTTCTTTTCTTTTCCATATCGTCGTCCGGAAAAATTGAAACAGCAAAAACTCTATCTTGTTTACCGACTATATGCTCAAGAACCTTAAGAAATTCTTTTGCAATATTTTCATGACTAACTATTACAACACCAATCATTTATTTAAGTCTCTATGGTCAAGGTGAACTTCTAATTTATTATTTTCTTTAAGAATAGCATAAAAATTCATAGCAGATACAACGGATCTATGCACACCTCCTGTGCATCCAAAAGCAATCGTCAAATAATTCTTACCCTCTTCTTTATAACCAGTAATTATTTTATCAAAAAACGGACTTATGGTCTCAAAAAAAAAATTAAAATTAGTTTGCTTTTTTATGAAATTCTTAACTTCAGTATCTTCACCTGTTAGCTTTGAAAGTTTTTTAATATAAAAAGGATTTCTAATAAATCTC
>JBELJQ010000010.1:0-52323 GCA_042090305.1 Candidatus Pelagibacteraceae bacterium
TCAATATTTTCTATTAAGGGATTTAAATACCCCACCTTCAAGATTACTCTACAGTTACACTCTTTGCAAGATTTCGTGGCTGGTCTACATCCGTACCTTTTAGCACAGCTGTGTAGTAAGCTAATAACTGAATTGGCAATGCTATCAAGATTGGTTGAACAAATTCATCTACTACAGGGATTATTATTTTCATAATGTTTTTATCATCAACAGACTTTTGACCATTAGCATCCGTAATCAATATCACTTTTCCACCACGAGCTAATACCTCTTTCATATTTGAAATATTTTTTTCAAAAAGTTTATTTTTAGGTGCAATAAAAACAATTGGAAGATTTTTATCAACAAGAGCAATAGGACCGTGCTTCATTTCACCAGAAGCATATCCTTCTGCATGAATATAAGATATTTCTTTGAGTTTGAGGGCACCTTCCATTGCTATTGGAAAACAAGAACCCCTTCCGAGGTACAAAACGCTTTTAGCCTTGTAAATATGCTTACACAACTTTTTTATTTTTTCAGTTAAATTTAAAACATTAGACATATTTGAAGGTATCTCAATAAGGCTTTCTATAATTTTCTTCTCTAAGTTATATTCTATACTTTTTGTGGAGCTTCCTATTAAAAGACATAGGCAGGATAAAATACTTAACTGTGCCGTGAATGCCTTTGTTGAAGCTACTCCTATTTCAGGTCCCGCAGCAATTGTAAGAACATAATCCGATTCTCTTGCAATACTACTTTCCTTGTTATTAACCAAACTAAGGATCATACTCTTATTTTTTTTTGCATACCGTAGCGCTGCTAATGTATCGGCAGTTTCGCCTGATTGTGAAATAAAGATGGATAAACAATTTTGGGTTTGTAAGTTCTTTTTATACCTATATTCAGATGCAAAATGAGCTGTTGAAGAAATTCCTAAGTAGTTTTCAAACCAGTAGGTAGCAGTTTGGCATGCAAAATATGATGTCCCGCAAGCAATTAAATCAATTTTTTTTATTTTCTTCCAATTAATTTTTAGGCTTGGAATACTTATTTTTTTCTTTATTGGATTCAAAAATCTTGAAAGTGAATTGCTAATTATATTTGGTTGCTCATAAATCTCTTTTTGCATGAAGTGATTAAAATTTCCTTTGCCAAGATTTGAGTCTCCGAAAGATGATGTTGTTATCTTTCTTTTTACTTTTTTAAATTCAGAACTATAAATCTTAAATTTAGTATTATCTATAAAAACACTATCACCTTCATCTAAATAAATTATTTTTTGAGTAAATGGAGATAATGCTAGAGAGTCCGAACCAAGAAATATTGAACCATCTGATATGCCTACAGCTAATGGACTTCCCTTTCTTGCCCCCACTAATAAATTCAGACTCTTAAATAAAATTGCTATCGAAAATGCACCTTCTAATTTATTTAGTGTGTTTTTCAAGGCTAACTCTGGGGTACTTTTTTTAAGATTATGATCAATTAAATGAGCAATAACTTCACTATCAGTTTCTGATTTAAATTTATAATTTTTTTTATTCAAAAATTTTTTTAATTCTGAATAATTTTCGATAATACCATTATGAACAATTGAAACATTAGATGAATTATGTGGATGAGCGTTTTTAGTTGATGGTACACCGTGCGTAGCCCACCTAGTATGACCAATACCTATTGTTCCCTTAATTTGCTTTTCTTTAAGTTTTCTTTGTAAATTTGCAAGTTTACCCTCAGACCTAATTGTCAATATTTTTTCATCATCTAAGATTGAGATACCAGACGAATCATAACCTCTGTATTCTAATTTTTTCAACCCTTTTAAAATTAAGTCTTTAACAGGTCGTTTAGAATGGATTCCAAAAATTCCGCACATTATTTTTTTTTCTTTTCTTTTCTAATTAACTCAGATTTTCTGTAAATCAAACTGTTTGCACTCGTGTTTTTATTAACAATGGTCCCGGCACCAATAGTAGTGTTTTTATTTATTTCAAGGGGAGCTATTAATGAAGTATTCGATCCAATAAAACAATCTGAACCAATCGTAGTTTTATTTTTCTTTATTCCATCATAATTACAAGTAATACTTCCTGCTCCAATATTAGTTCTATCTTTAATTATTGCATCGCCTACATATGATAAATGAGAGATTTTTACATCCTTATGAATATCTGATTTTTTTATCTCAACAAAATTTCCGACTTTAGTTCCACTTTTAATATTAGTATTATCTCTTAATCTTGCGAATGGACCAATAGTACAATTTGCGTGAATTGTACTATTTTCAATATGGCAAAAGCTTTTTACTATTACGTTTGAACCAATATCAACACCTTTCCCAAAAAAAACATGTGGCTGAATAAGTACGTTTTTTCCAATCTTAGTATCATAACTAAAAAAAACTGAGTCATCATCGATTAAATTGACACCTTTTTCTAGGTAAAAGTCTCTTTTTTTTCTTTGAAAGATTTTGTTTATCGAAGAGAGTTCAGTCATATTATTTACACCTTTACACTCATCCTCGGAACATGAGAAATGGCCAGTTTTTAATTGATTTTGATAAAAAATATTAACCAAGTCAGTAAGATAATATTCTTTCTTTTTATTATTATTTTTTACTTTATAAATATTTTCAAGAAGTTTTTCTGTATTAAAAATCATTATCCCTGTATTACAAAGATCAGAGCACTTGGTTATATTATCTTTTGTAATCTCAATTTTCTCAATTATTTGGGAAAGTATTCCATTATCAAAATATAGCCTGCCATAAGAATTTTGTTGTGATTTTGGTAGCATGGAAAGTACACATAAATCTAAACTATTTTTTTTAAAATAACTCAACGCTTTGTTAAGAGTTTTGCTTTCAATTAAAGGTGTATCACCATACAAAATAATTGTATTTATAGTTTTATCATTTCTAAACTGTTTCATAGCAACTTTCACTGCGTCGGCAGTTCCATTTCTAATCTTTTGTCTTGCAAATTTTATTTGTTTATATTTCTCGCTCAATTTTTTCTCAAACTCAATTAATTCATCTGAGATAACGGTTATAAAATCTTTAGGCTTAAGTAATTCCACTGTATCTAAAACATGATTAATCATTGGATAATTCCCAACCTCGTGAAAAACCTTTGGTAGTGAAGAATTCATACGTGAACCTTTACCTGCTGCTAATACAATGATAGATAATGTCATAAAAGTTTTCTTTTAATATACTTTTTATCAGATAAATATTTGTTTATGAATAAAAATTTTAAATGTATCATTTTCGACCTTGATGGAACACTAATAGATAGTGGGCCTGATTTATTAAACTCACTTAATCACGTTCTTAAGATAGAGGGACTTGAAAAGGTAAGTAAAAATGTCTTAGGAAATCTTGTTGGAGGTGGTGCTGAAGTCATGATTAGAAAAGGATTTCAACACTTAGGATTTAATTTTGACGAATCAAAAATGAATGGATATGTAAGTGACTTTTTAGAATTTTATATGAAAAACTGTATCAATGAAACAAAGCTTTATGACGATGTTGAGTCTACGTTAAAATATTTTTGTGATAAAAAAATTAAAATTTGTATATGTACTAACAAAAAACAATACTTAACTGATAAAATAATTTCTGGATTTAATATAGGAAAGTATTTTGAACTAGTTTTGGGATCCTCAGAAAAAATGAGACTCAAGCCTGATCAGGAAATGTTAAAATATTGTATTGATTATACTAAATACAACCCTGAACAATGTATAATGATTGGTGATAGTGATAACGATATAGTACCAGCAAATGAATTAGGAATTTTATCTGTTTATGTAAATTATGGATACGGAACTTTATCAAAAAACGTCAAGCCAAACTATGAAGTAAAAAGTGTTAAAGAAATTATTCAAGTTTTAGAAAATTAAATTTTAATTCTTTCATTAAAAAAAATATTTATTTCCGTAAGACCTTTGTAGATTGTCATAATTGCAACAATTAATGCGCAAAGTGCAATAAAATACATAATCTTATAAAACTTAGGGTCCATATAACTATTATAGAACAAATTTTGAAAAAATATACTATTCATGTAGTGAATTAATCTTATGTTAATAATAAATTTGATTAATATGTTAATTTTTTCTAATTTCTATTTTTTAATTTTGAGACGAGGTATAAATGAAAAAAATATTAACTATTCTTATTATAACATTTTTTATTAATGATTCTATTAACTTTGCTAATGCTGACTGCTTAAAATCACTCGATAATGAACTCAAAGCAACAAAGATTCAGCTTGAAAAATTTTCTTGTAAAAAAACACAATCACTGAAAGTTAAATTCACATGCGAAGAATCTGCTCCAAAGGGGTGGGCTAAATTTTATTCTAATAAGTTCCGGAATATTGAGAATAAAATCCTTAAGTGTCTAATTTAAACAAAAAATTTATGTGGTTTTAGATTTCTTTTTTTTGAATATATTAATTGCATGGGTAAAAATATACTAAAAGAATCATCCTATGCAATTAATAAAGCGATTAGGATTTTAGAATCTGGTGGACTTGTTTCAGTTAAAACTGAAACTGTTTATGGATTAGCTTGTGATCCAAGTAATATTTATTCAATAAAAAAATTGTATCATACAAAACGTCGACCACTGCTCAACCCACTGATTCTGCATGTAAGTACTTTAAAGATGCTAAGATCTATTTCAGAAGTTGGAGAAGTTTCTGAAAAAGTTATCAAAAACTTCTGGCCTGGTCCTTTAACTTTAATTCTTCCAAGAAAGAAAAGCTCACTTATACTTGATAATGCTGTATCTGGATTGAATACAATCGCAGTAAGAATGCCAAATTCTAAAGTTTTTCTTAGAATTATAAATAAAATAGGAAGACCATTAGCAGCTCCTAGTGCAAATCAAAGTGGGTATATTTCATCTACTAATGCGCACCATGTATTCGATTCTTTTAAAAAGGATGTAGATCTAATTATAAACTCTGGCCAATCAGAATATGGGCTAGAATCTACAATTATTGATTTATCAAAAAAAAAAATTTTTTTACAACGTCCCGGTGTGATTGGTATTGAGGAATTGGAAAAAAAAATAAAATTAAAAATTTATGAAAAAAAAATTTCTAAGAATATTAAACCAAATGCACCGGGACAATTATTCAAACACTACGCACCAAATACTCCGGTAAAACTTAATGTAAAAAGACCTTCTAAAGGTGAGGCCTTTTTAGCTTTCGGAAGAAATTCAATAGATCATTCACCGAAATTAAATTTATCGATTAATGGGAATTTAAAAGAGGCAGCTTATAATTTGTTTAATTTTTTGAGAAAATTAGATAAATTAAATAAAATAAATATTTCTGTAAGTCCAATTCCTCAAAAAGGTATTGGTAAAGCTATAAACGAAAGATTAAAAAGAGCAGCATATAAATGAAAAGAAACTTCAATACATTATTACAAAAAATGAATAAAAATGAATATAGTACAGACCAGGAAACTATTAGTAAATTTTGTATTGATTGGAGAGGTAAATATAAAGGTACCTCCGATTTAATTTTTTTTCCTTCAACAGTTTCAAAAATTATTGAAATTGTGAAATTTTGTAACTTAAATCGTATTCCAATTGTTCCACAAGGGGGTAATACAAGTTTAGTTGGTGGGTCAGTACCCAGAAAAAATAAAGGAGAAATAATACTTAACTTATCAAAATTAAATAAAATAAGAGATATTGATAATGTTAGTAACACCATAACCGTTGAAAGCGGGTGTATTCTAGATAATATAAATGAAAAACTCAGTAAACATCAACACGAGATGCCAATTTCACTTGGTTCCAAGGGGAGTTGTCATATTGGAGGTAATATAGCGACAAATGCAGGTGGTCTCAATGTAATTAAATATGGATCAATAAGATCAAATATTCTTGGGATAGAAGCAGTGTTACCAAATGGAGAACTTTTTAGTGATCTCAAAATAGTGAAAAAAAATAATACAGGCTTAGATTTAAAACAACTTCTTATTGGAGCAGAGGGTACTTTAGGTATTATAACTGCAGCAGTATTGAGAACTTATAAAAAAGTGAATGATAGAGTAGTGTTAATGCTATGTTTTAAAGAATTCAATAAAGTTTTAGATGCATATGTAAATTTTGTTAAACTATTTGGTGAGTTGATCACAGCTTTTGAATTCATGAACGATTTTTCAATTTCACTAATAAATAAATTTAATGATAGTTTAAGGTTACCATTCGCAGGCAAACATTATTGCTTAGTTGAATTAACTAACTTTTTGGATATTAACGACTACAACAATTTTATTTATGAGAAATTAAATAAAATAAACTTAATAAATACAGAACTGATTGTCTCAAAGTCAGAAAATGAAAATAAAAATTTCTGGAAAATTAGGGAGGAGATACCGTTAGCTGAAAAGCAACTTAAAAATATTATACAACATGATGTGTCGTTACCTCTAAAAAATATTGAAAATTTTATTGATGTAAGTACGAATTATTTAAAAAAACTCGATTCAAATATAAAAATAATTAATTTTGGACATCTCGGGGATAATAATCTCCACTTTAATGTTTTTATCGACAGAGATGTAAACAATGAAGAATATAATTTTTTAAAGAAAAAAATTAATGAAATAATTTTTTCTAATGTTTCTAGTTATGAGGGGGCTATAAGTGCTGAACATGGGATAGGCCAATTGAGAAGAAAACAGTTAAAGAAATATAAAAGTCCAGATGATTTAAGAATTATGAACCTTATTAAAAAAATATATGATCCTAATAATATTATGAACCCTGGAAAAGTATTTTAATCTAGGAAATTTTTATAGATGGCATTGGCCTCTTCACAAACTTTATTTATTTTAAAATTAATTTTTAATAAACCCAAAATGTAAAGGAGAAAATACTTTATAAAGTATGCTCTCAATTTTTTATTTCTTGCAAATCTCCAAGCCCTTGCAGTAAGTCTTCTTTGTGCATAAAGTTTGTACCTTAAAGGTAATTGAGGGTTGTCTTTTAAAAAAAGCTCTAACGATTTAGATACTCTATAAATTTGGTTATTTTTTTTTTCTGATATTTGCCCAGGTGCACTCTTTGGTAAAATTGCTATAGGATAATTTAATCTGATAAAATTTCCTTTATAAGCAAGTTTAAGTGTTAAAGAGTATTCTTGACTGAACACAACCCTTTCATCACAGCCATTGACTTTTTTACATATTTTAGTTCTTACCATAAATTGGGATGGATTGAACATTGAATTTCTCATAGCAAGTTCGATAGGTTTATTTAAAAAAGAAGTATCTTTAGGATCAAATTTATCATTTAATTTTGTATTTCTTATATCTTTAACTTTTCTCTGTAGACCATAAGCTAATATAACATCATCATTTTTTTCAAGAATATTTAGTAGAGAAATCGTAGCCTTATTTATCAAAATATCATCAGCATCTAAAAATTTTATATATTTCATTGTTGCCAACTCTATTCCAACATTAGTTGCCTTAGCGGAACCTTTATTTTTTTGACTAATAATCTTACAGTTTCTAAATTTTTTTGTTTTAGTTTTTATTAAAGATAGAGAGTTATCCGTAGAACCATCGTCAATAAAGATGAACTCTCGTTTAAAATCACCTTTTTGATGCATCAATGAAGTGATGACAGTGTTCAAGTATTTTGCCTTGTTAAATACAGGTATAATAAATGATACTGATGACAATTAATTTATTCCTGAAAATTTACTAAATATTTTTCCAACTCCATATTTCCAAATGCAGAAGCATCAGTTTTCTCAATTCTCTTTTGAAAGACCAAACCAATATTATTACATAATACTTCATTATTTTTAATTGTCACACTAATGGGACCAGAACGAGTATCGGCAATAAAGTTTGTTTTTCCTTTTCCCTCAATTTCAATACAATCATTAAACTTTTTCTTTTTGAAAGAAAACTTAAAGTTTTTTCTAATTATCTTATAAGACATATCAGCCATTGCTCTTGGTTTAAAGTTTCTGAGTGGTGGTTGAAAACCTTTTACTAGAAATAATTGTTCTTTCGCTTCCCACTCTTTTCTTTTAAAATTTAGGTCTGGATAAATTATTTTCTGAACTGGCTCAACCATTCCCTCATTAAAAGCCAAAACAACTGATTTACGAAAAACAGAGTTAGTATCATTATCAATTTCATAGGTATAGTAGCTGCCATCTGAATATAACTTTGCAAGTTCAGTTTTATTTCTACTTTTATTTTTCTTTACATTTGTAATCATAACCCTTTTGATGAATTTATTATCTTTATAAGAAGAATGGATACTTATTGAATAAGTCCATTTACTATCAAGTTTCATAGGAAAAAAATTATCTGATTCTAATTCACAACTATGAATAGAGAATAATAATAAGAGGATAATAGTTTTATAAAAATAACTCATAAAAATGGTGCCCAGGGGAGGAATTGAACCACCGACACAGCGATTTTCAGTCGCTTGCTCTACCAACTGAGCTACCTGGGCATTTTATAATTAATAATAATTACTCAGCCTAAAGAAAATGAAACAAATCATATAACTTTTAATATCTTATACACTTCTGGAATGGATATTCCAACAACATTTGTATATGAACCTTTTATTTTTTTTATAAATTTTGATGCTAATCCTTGGATTGCATATCCTCCACTCTTCCCAATTCCTTCATTGATTATATCCCGAGTTAAATCGGATTTATTAAGCTTTTCAAAATAAACCTCGGTTGTAACCAATCGTTTAAAAACCACTCCTTTATTAGATATGACACAAATTCCCCCATATACAAAATGCTTTCTTGATGACAGTATTTCTAAATAGTTTCTAACCATCTCCGCAGAATTTGCTTTATGAAATAAAGTACCTGCCCTATATACGATTGTGTCACCGGCAATAATTGAGTAAGCCTTATTATTACTCTTTAATTTATTTTTCACATCTAAAGCTTTTTGATAAGCAATTATCTTCACACTCTTTTGAATGTTATTACTATCAATCAAAGATTGTTCATCTATACTATGGTTTATAGTTTCAATGTTTTTCAAACCTAATTTTTTTAAAAGGTTTAGCCTTCTTGAGGAGGAGGAAGCTAAAATTATTTTTTCTAAGTTCTCGAACAATTCTATTTATGTCTGAAAGTAATGCGACCTTTGGTTAAATCATAAGGGGTCATTTCGACAGTCACTCTATCACCAGCTAAAACTCTAATTCTAAACTTTCGCATTTTTCCAGCCGTATGAGCAATTATTTCATGTTCGTTATCTAAAAGAACACGAAACATTGCATTTGGAAGAAGCTCCTTTACGGTCCCCGTAAATTCCATTAATTCATCTTTGGCCATTTATAAAACTCTCATTCTTTTAATCTGCATTCTATTGATAAAGAATGAGCTTGTAAACCCTCTTGCGTAGCAATATTGATTGCATCAATTCCAATCCTTTTCAAGCTTTTCTTATCACAACTAACAACTGAAGATCTCTTAAAATAATCAAGTAAATTTAGGCCAGATGAAAATCTAGCTGTTCTATCAGTAGGTAAAACGTGGTTAGGGCCAGCTATATAATCTCCAATTGCTTCAGGTGTGTACTTTCCGAGAAATATTGCGCCAGCATTTTTTATTTTTGTTAAAAACTGTTTAGGGTTTTTTACTGCGATTTCTAAATGTTCAGGTGCTAATTGATTTATGACATCTACACTTTCTTTAATATTTTCTAAAACAATAACGGCTCCATAATTTTCCCAGCTTTTTTTTGCGATAGCCTTTCTCTCTAATATTTTTAGGAGCTCTTCAACTTCTTCTATCACAATATCTGCAAAGCTTAAATCATCTGTAACTAGTATTGATTGAGCTAACTCATCGTGCTCTGCTTGAGATAATAAATCGATTGCGATATGTTGGGGATTATTTTTTTTGTCTGCTAAAACAAGGATTTCTGATGGTCCAGCAATCATATCAATTCCAACGGTTCCAAAAAACTTTTTTTTTGCTAATGCAACATAGGCATTTCCTGGACCAAATATTTTATCAACTTTTCTTATATTGTTTGTACCTATTGCAAGGGCAGAAATAGCTTGGGCACCTCCAACTTTATAAATTTCTTTAATATTAAGTATTTTACAACAGGCTAAAACAAGAGGGTTTATTTCTCCATTAGTGGCTGGTACTGTAATTACAATCCTGGGGACTTTAGCTACAAGCGCGGGTACAGCATTCATTATTAATGAAGATGGATACGCTGCTTTCCCCCCTGGAACATATAAACCTACAGATTCAATTGGATTCCAAATTGAACCGAGTGTCACACCCTCTTTATCCTTATAAATAAGATTATTTGGTTTTTGTTTTTCGTGAAATAGTTTGATTCTTTTGATAGAATTTTTAAGGGACTTAATTATTTTTGATGGTATTTTATTGTAAGCATCCTTTAGTTCTTTTTCATTTACGACAAGGTCATCAAATTTCTTGGCATTTATTTTATCAAATTTATTTGTAAAGTTGATAACAGCAGAATCTCCATTTTTTTTTACAGCATCAATTATTGAACATACAGTTTTTTCTAGTGCAGTATCGGTGCCACTTCTTTTTCTAAGTAACTTAGTGAATTCACTAGCAAAGTTCTTATTTTTTTTTTTTAAAATCTTAACCATTTATAGCCTTTTTAAATTTACTAACAATGAGTGAAACTTTATCGTTATTTAACTTAAAAGCAATTTTATTTACAATCAACTTTGATGTTATTCTAAATAAAATTTCAGTTTCTTGAAGATTATTTTCACTTAAGGTTTTACCTGAAGAAACTAAATCAACAATTGTTGAGCATATGCCAAGTTTTGGAGCCAATTCAATTGCCCCATTCAGTTTTATACATTCTGCTCTAATCCCTTTATCAGCATAATAGTTAGTTACAGTATTCTTATATTTTGTAGCAACCATTAAGTAACCATTATTTTGTTCGTTTTTAGGAATATTTTTTTTATGCGCAACAGATAACTTACATTTACCAATACCTAAATCTAGTACAGAATTCACTTCATCATATTCAAATTCTTTGAGAACATCGTCTCCAGCAACACCAAGATGCGCAGCTCCCAATGCAACAAAAGTCGCTACATCAAACGAGCGTACTTTAATAATATCTAAATACTTGAAATTTGTTTGAAACAAAAGTTTTCTTGAATCTGTATTGTAAAAGTCTTTTTCGACTAAAATACCAGCTTTTTCCATAACAGGATTTAACTCATTAAGTATTCTTCCTTTAGGAACAGCTAAAATCATTTTTTTCATTTTTTTACTCTTCTAATTTTTGCACCACAATATCTAAGCTTCTTTTCAATATTTTCATAACCTCTATCCAAATGATATACTCTATTAATAATTGTTTTACCTTCGGCCATCAAGCCAGCAATAATTAAAGATGAGGAAGCTCTTAGGTCCGTAGCCATGACTTCTGCACCATAAATTTTGTTTACACCAATAATTTTTACTTTTGACCCTTTTTTTTTTACATTTGCTCCCATTCTTTGTAGCTCACTTATATGCATAAATCTATTTTCAAAAATCCTTTCATTTATTTCAGAAATACCGTTGATTTTTAAAAGTGCAGATGTTAACTGTGCTTGAAGATCTGTTGGAAAACCTGGGTATTCCTGAGTAATAATTTTTAAATTTAAAGAATTATTCTTATTTTTTTTTACTAAAATTTCATTTTCATTCATTTTTTTTATTTCTAAAAGTTTGATTGGTTTAAAAATATCTTTCAGGTGTGAAAAAATTTCCTCATTAATATTGGTTAAAGTAACCTGATCTCCACAACCTAAAACACATAATGCAAATGTACCTGCCTCTATACGATCTGGCATAACACTGTAACTGCAACCTCCTAATTCATCAACACCAATTATTTCTATTTTCTCAGTACCTTGTCCTTTTATTTTAGCACCAATTTTAACTAAGAAGTTACATAAATCCGCGATTTCTGGCTCCATTGCTGCATTATTAATTATTGTCCTTCCTTCTGCGAGGGTAGCTGCCATAATAATATTTTCTGTTGCACCCACAGATTTTTTCCTAAAATTGATTGTTGCGCCGCTAAATTTCTTTTTTAATTTACCTTCAACGTAACCATCTTTAATAGAAAATTCAGCACCCATCTTTTGAAGATTCTCCAGATGAATATCAACAGGTCTTGTTCCTATAGCGCAACCACCTGGCAATGAGACTTTTGCAGTTCCATATTTCGTAAGAAGTGGACCAAGTATTAAAAAAGAAGCTCTCATCTTTCTTACAAGTTCGTATGATGCATATAATGATTTAGGGTGGGAAGCCTTAAGTTCGTATGAATTTTTCTTTTTTTTACAAACAATAACATTCAATGATTCAAGAAGATTAATCATTGAAGATACATCAGATAGATCTGGAACATTATATAACTTTATACTTACATTAGTTAAAAGTGTTGCAGCTAGAATTGGTAAAGCTGAATTTTTTGAGCCACTAATTTTTATCTTGCCTTTGAGTCTATTTCCTCCAATTATTTGTATTGTATCCATGCTAAAGCTTTGGTAAAGTCACACCTTCTTGAAACATATATTTTCCTTTTCTATCTGCGTAAGACAGATCACAAACCTTTTCCCCTTTAAAAAATAAAAACTGGGCAGCCCCTTCATTAGCGTAAATTTTAGCGGGAAGCGGTGTGGTGTTTGAAAACTCCAAAGTAACGTGGCCCTCCCACTCTGGTTCTAGAGGTGTCACATTAACTATAATTCCGCATCTTGCATAAGTTGATTTTCCAACACATATTACAAGAGTTTCTTTGGGTATTTTAAAATATTCAACAGTACTAGCAAGAGCAAAGCTGTTAGGTGGTATTACGCAATGATCAACAGCTCTGTCAACAAAACTATTATCTGAAAACTTTTTTGGGTCAACAGTTGCCGAATTTACATTAGTAAAAATTTTAAAGTTTTTAGATACTCTTGCATCATAACCATATGAAGATAGGCCATATGATAAAACTCCTTTTTTTTCTAATTTTTCTACAAAGGGATTTATCATATTTTTTTCTTTAACCATTTTTTTTATCCAAGAATCAGGCATTATTCCCATTTTTAATCTCCTTTCTTTTTTTAAGATTTTTTCTTAAAGCATCAGATAATTTTTTGAACTTAATTTTATCTCTATCATTCATCATTGTACTCTTTTTTTAGTCTATTATACTTAGTTGATTTACCCTTAGATAAATTTATTGGATATTTTTTTTTATTTAACTCTATTTTTTCCAAGCAAACTTTTTCTAAGTCAATTTTTGATAGGTCAGCAAATCTGATTAAATAGAGTAGAATGTCAGCAACCTCTTCATTAATTCTTGCTTTCATCACTTTGCTGTTTTTATAAGTGGAACCTTCTTTCTCCCATTGGAAAACCTCCAGCAATTCAGACGATTCAAGATTAATAGATATTGCTAAATTTTTAAGAGTATGGAATTGTTCCCAATCTCTCTCTTTTGCAAACTCTCTTAGTTTCCTTTTTATTTTCTCTTCATCCATTTTAATTTAATAATTTGCTATCAATATACTTGATTTATATTTCTTTTAAAAATTTATATCTTTTTTTTTTATTATTGCTAGAATTTACTAACTATGGGAGAGGTGTTTTGGGGTAGATATTCATTATTAGTTTACACTGGGATTGCCTCAGTTGTATTACTCCTGTTAACGATTTACTTTAAAATCTTTGGTATATTTTTCATTCTTAGCCTAACTTTATTTGGCGTAGCAGTTTGGGATTTTTCTCAGAAAAAAAGATCAATCCTATCAAACTTTCCTTTACTAGGAAGATTTAGATTTTTTCTAGAAAGTATTAGGCCAGAACTTAGGCAATACTACTGGGAATCCGATGATGATGAAGTCCCTTATTCTAGAAATCAACGTTCAATGGTTTACCAGAGATCAAAAAACATTGAAGGTGTTAGACCATTTGGATCTCTTGAAAGAATGTATAATGAAGATTTTGTTTGGTTAAATCATTCGATTACACCATCACATATAAGTAATTCTAATTTTACATCAAAAGTAGGTGTTGGAAAAAATGCATATAATATGTCAGTTCTAAATATTTCTGGAACTTCGTTTGGTGCAATATCTCCCCCAGCTATTACTTCTTTAAATAAAGCAGCAAAAATGGGTAATTTTGCTCACAACACTGGTGAGGGTTCAATGTCTCCATATCACGAAAAAGGTGGAGGTGATACCATCTGGCAGATATCTACGGGATATTTTGGATGTAGAGATGTAAATGGAAACTTTAGTCCAAAAAAATTTCAGTCTAAAGCAAAAAGTGAGCAAATTAAAATGATAGAAATAAAAATTAGTCAAGGAGCTAAACCTGGACATGGTGGGATGTTACTTGCACCAAAAGTTACTGATGAGATCGCTAAGACACGTGGTATAGAGGTTGGAAAAGACTGCATATCGCCCGCAAGGCATAAGGAATTTTCAACTCCATCCCAATTGCTAAATTTCGTACAAAAGTTAAAAAAACTTTCTGGCAATAAGCCCGTTGGTATAAAGATGTGTATTGGACATCCGTGGGAATTTATTTCTATCGTAAAAGCAATGGTTGTAGAAAAAAAATATATAGATTTCATCACTGTTGATGGAGCTGAAGGTGGAACCGGTGCAGCGCCAGCTGAATTTACTGATCATTTGGGTTGTCCGCTTAAAGATGCAATAATTTTTGTTGATAACGCACTTATAGGCTCCAGTTTAAGAGAAAGAGTCAAAATTGGAGTTTCTGGAAAAGTTGTATCGGCCTTTGATATTGCTCATATGTGTGCTCTTGGTGCAGATTGGGTTAATATGGCGAGGCCCTTTATGTTTTCAATCGGTTGTATACAATGTAGATCATGCCACACTGGTGAATGTCCAACTGGAATTGCAACAATGGATCCAATGCGATATAGAGCAATTGATATCGAGGATCGGTCGAATAGAGCTTATAACTTCCATAGAAATACTCTTTTTGTTTTAAAAGAACTCTTAGAATCAGTTGGAGTAAAACATCCCAGTGAATTAAATAGAAGACACATAGTAAGAAGATTGTCTGAAAGCGAAATATTATTAGCAGATCAAATCTATCCAAGAGCAGTCAAAGGCGAACTTTTAAAAAAAGGGAAAAAAATAATTGCTGATCCTAGAATAGACGTTTATTGGAACAAAGTAAAATCTTCAAGTTTTAATTATGAACAAGGTTCTATTTAGAATTAATTTTAATTGCTCCTCAATATTAAAAGAAATGATTTTTTTTTTAAATCAAGTTTTTACTTTTTTTTACCAAGAATGCCCTCTTAGTTTAATAGTAAAACAGGGTCTTGGTAAGACTCAGCCACTGGAGCGTAACCAGTAGAGGGCACCAAATTATAATGAAAAATTTAACAAAAAATATTTTAATTGGCTTTATATCAGGATTAATCATCGGATGTCTTCTAAATATATTAGATTTAAATGAGAGTTATAAGTTAATTTGTATCAATCTTTTCTCTTTCGGTGGAGAAGTTTTCTTAAAAGTAATAAAAATGTTGGTTGTTCCTATTGTTTTTTTTTCCCTTACAACTGGTGTTGCAAATCTTAATGAACTCAGTACTCTTGGGTCTATTGGGCTTAAATCAATATTTCTGTATATTTTTACAACATTTTTGGCAATTTCTGGTTCACTAATTATTGCAAATAAATTAAATCCTGGAGAAAATTTTAAACTTTCCATTACTGGTAAAAATATTAGTTTAACTGAACCACCATCATTAAGGGACGTGTTACTAAATATTTTACCTAATAATCCCTTTGAATCTTTAGTAAATGGAAATATGTTACAAATAATCTTTTTTTCTATCTTAATTGGCAGTGCTATCTCACTGACTAATTCAAAATCAGTAAAGCAGTTTTTTAATGATTTTAACGAAATAATAATGAAGGTTCTATCAATCACTCTGGTTATAGCACCAATAGGAATCTTTTGTCTTATCGCTAAAACTTTTGCAGTTCAAGGTATTGGGTCAATTATTGAATTACTAAAATATTTCAGTGTTGTAATTGTTGCGCTTTTTTTTCATGTAATTTTTGTATACCTTCCACTTATAAGATTTATTGGAAAAGTAAAAATTGTAAACTTTGTAAATGGTATGAAAGAAGCAATGATATTTGCATTCTCCACTTCAAGCAGTTCTGCTACAATACCAATAACTTTAGAAAATCTTAAGAATAATTTAAAAGTAAGAGAAAAAATAGCTTCATTTACAGTTCCGCTCGGTGCAACAATCAATATGGATGGAACCGCAATAATGCAAGGAGTAGCAACAATCTTTATTGCAAATGCATACGGATTTGATTTATCTTTAATAGACTTTATGAATATTATTTTAACTTCTACACTAGCTTCAGTTGGAACTGCTGGTGTACCGGGTGTTGGTATTATTATGCTTGGAATGGTGCTTAATCAAGTTGGTCTCCCTATCGAAGGAATAGCTTTAATTATGGGGGTTGATAGGTTTCTAGATATGATAAGAACAACCGTTAATATTACTGGTGATTCTATGGTATCCATAATCATTAATAAAACAGAAAAAATATGAAATGGTATAACGTTGAACTTGAAATTTCTATTTATGGAAAAGAGTTTGAATTAGTAAACGCGGTTGAAAGGGATGATGCAGAATCCATTGCCCTCAATAGGATAATAAAAAAGTATAACTGTTCACCTGATAGCGTGGAAATTATTCAATGCAAAGTTATTGAAGACTAAATTCGACTTTTTCTCCGACAGCACTTTCATCAATTTCATTTTCTCTCATTACAACTTTTCCATTAATGATTGTGAATATTGGCATACCTTTAACTTTAAACTTATCATAAGGCGTCCAATTAGATTTACTAGCAATCCAATTATTGGTAATTTCAAATTTTTTATTTAAATCGATAATAGTCAAATCTGCATCATAACCAATTTTTATTAGACCTTTATTTTTAATTTTATAAATTTTACACGGATTAACTGAGGTTAATCTTACAACATCTTCTAACTTTAATTTTTGATCATTCACAAAGTTTAGTAGGATTGGGAGTAATGTTTGAACACCAGTCATTCCTGAAGGTGAGTGAGGGTATTCTTTATTTTTTTCTATAAGTGTGTGAGGTGCGTGGTCTGAGCCTATAACATCCACTATTTTATTATTAATCCCGTTCCACAGACCCTTTTTGTGCCTCGCATCTCTAATTGGTGGGTTCATTTGTGCCAAGGTCCCTAAAGCTTCATAACATTCAGGTGAATTAAAGAAAAGATGTTGCGGTGTGACTTCACAAGTACAAATATCTTTGTTTTTACCAATCATCTCTATTTCTTCATTAGTTGAAATATGAAGGATATGTAAATTGCTTTTTCCGACTTCTCTAGCAATCTTAAGTAATCTTTCTGTACTACTTATTGCTGATTCATCATCTCTCCAAATAGGATGGTCTTTGACAGTAATATTGGCTCCATCTAAAATTTTTTTTCTATCTCTAAGTCTATACTCGTCCTCACTATGAACTGCAAATCTTCTATTGATATTGGAAATAATTTTTTTTAGACTTTCATCATCTTCTACTAGTAGATCCCCCGTTGAGGAACCCATAAATATTTTTACCCCACAGCATCCATCTAAGTTTTCTAACTTACTTAAAACAGAAATATTTTCCTTTGCAGCACCAATAAAGAAACTATAATTACAAAAAGATTCTTTTTCGGCTATATCCAACTTAATATTAAGTTCCTTTTCATTGATGGTAGCAGGATTAGTATTAGGCATCTCAAAGATTGTAGTCACCCCACCCAGTACAGCACCCTTTGTTCCATGATAGATATCCTCCTTATGGGTCAAACCAGGCTCTCTGAAATGTACTTGAGAATCGATAATACCTGGTAAAACAATTAATCCGCGGGCATCTAATACATTTTCAGATAATCCCTCATGAATAGATCCTAACTTTTCAATTTTCCTATTCTTTATTCCAATATCTAATAACTCAGTTTTATAATTAGGTAAAATTAATTTTCCATTTTTTATAACTAAATCAAATTTAGTATTTTCCATATCAGCCGTTCACTTTCTTCATTACTTCAAAATAGTTTCCTCTATTTTTCAATCCCTCCACATGAATAAGATACCACGAACTGAAGAAAATAATATGCCAAATTGATTTTACTATTTTCTTGTTCTTTTTAATATTTTGACAAAGGTATGATAATTGTTCTCTTGAAAAGAAAGGGGATAAAAATTTTAATTTAAGTAAATATTTCTCTATTAGATTTATTTTTTTAGGTATCCACTCATAGATAGGCACGGTAAAACCTTGTTTGGGAGCAAAAGCATCATAGTTTATTATTTTATTAGATAATAGGTTTCTAATATAGTATTTACCAAAACCATTACGCACTTTGTCATTATCATTCATGTAAAATAAACTATTAAATAAGTCTTTGTCTATGAATGGCGTTCTACCCTCCATTCCATATGTCATGAGACATCTATCTAATTTAACTAATAGATTATTGGGTAGCCAATTTTTATAATCAAATATTTGTGAACTCTGAATTTTAGTTAAATTGTCAAAATCAAAGTATTTTTGCTTTTCATAATGCTCAGGTTTGAAGTTACTATAATTGATGAACAATTTATTAGAAGAAAATAATCCTTTATTTATTGTTTTTGAAAATAATATTCTTTTAGCTTTTTTGTATCTGCCGTATCCACCGAACAGCTCATCTCCACCTTCCCCAGTAATTGCAACTTTAAATTCTTTAGATGCTTCTTTTGCAAGTTTAAAAGTTGGTAAAATAGCATAGTCTGCTAATGGTTCATCAATATTTTCTGCAGCAAAAAATATAGAATTCCAAAAATCATCTTCTGAAAAATTCTCAATATGTAATTTAATATTATTTTCTTTACAAATATTCTCTAAATTAAGCGATTGTTTTTGTTTATTTTCAACAAAGTTAATTGTGTACGCTTTTGTATTTTTAATACCTAGAGCTTTTATACTATAGAGTAATAACATCGAATCGATTCCACCTGAGAAAAACAAACAGTATGGAACATCACTTCTTAAATGACTTGAAACTGAATCTAATATTTTTGTTTTAATAAACTTTTCAGTACAAATAATATTTTTTTTGGGAAGAAGTTTTTTAAATATACTTCTTATGATCTTTCCATTTTTTATTATCAATGATTCTCCTGGTCTTAATCTATTTATTCCTTTAAAAATTGTTCTATTTCCAGAACAATATTGAAACTTTAAATGTTCAATAACCTTTTTATCATCAATTTTTTTCTTTTCAGGAATGATCATCTTTAAGGCATTGAGTTCAGAACTAAAAAAGAAGCCTTCCATCATCGTTGAAAAATAAATAGGTTTAATACCAAACTCATCCCTAGATATTATTAGCTGATCTAAATTCTTATCATAAAGCGCAAATGAATACATTCCTCTTAATTTTTCAAAACCTTTAACTCCTTCATTTTCATAAAGTGCTAAAATTGATTCAGAATCAGACTTAGTTGAAAATTTAAATTTTGTGAATTCTTTTCGAATTTCTAAATCATTATATATTTCACCATTTGCAATTAAAACATTATTTTTACTTTTAATAGGCTGAACCCCGTTTTGAAGATCTATTATTGATAGTCTTGTATGTATAAGTGATAAATTTTTATTCTCAAAAACACCATCATCATTAGGACCACGATGTTTTAGAAGCTTCTTAATTTTGCGAAATTTTTTTTGCAAAATTTTGTTTTCTTTACTTAATGAAATTCCAGCAATACCACACATTTTAACTTATTATTTTTTTAAAAAATGAAATATATTTCTCTATTATTACTTTTTCAGAGAACTGGCTTCTAAAATCTTCAAAAGCATTCTTAGTAATTATTTCTACAAGCTTTTTATTATTTACTAGTTTTTTTATTTTTTTTACTAAATCAAATACATCCTCATTTTCAAACTTCAAACCATTGACTCCTTCTTTTATAAGTATGCCAGGACCTCCTATATTAGACGCTATAACGGGTATTTTGTGAGCCCAAGCATCAATAATAATATTTCCAAATGGCTCATGCCTTGAAGGACATACTAATAATGACGTTGAATTGAGATATTTTGAAATATTATCTGTCCAATTGTGGATTTCTACTCTTTTTGATAAATTGTACTGCTTTATAAGGTTCACATAGAAATTATTTAATGGCCCACTTCCCACCAAAATTAAATTGAACTCAGGTAAAAAGGACAATGCTTTTATTAAAATATCAAAACCTTTATTTTCATGAAATCTTCCCATTGAGATTATTGTTTTGTTATTTGATAAATTTATTTTTTTTTTAGTTTCTTTATAAGAGTTTACAAAATTTGGAATAACAGATATTTTTTTGCTTGGCCAACCTTTCTCTATCAAAAAGTTTTTTATATCTATAGTATTAGCTATTAAGTAGTCACAATTACTATAATTCTTTAAATTATAATATCCTCCTAATCTTCCAACTACAATTTCGTTATTAAATCTTTCGGTTGGTAGGATTTTTGATGCCCTATTCATCCATGTTAATATTACGTTTGGTTCAAAATTTTTTATAATTTTCTCTATAGCTAAATGACAAAACGGATTGAATTGATTAAATAGATAAAGTGATGAGATGTTTTTTATTATAGGTTTTAATAGTTGATATCTTTTCTTGTGATGTCTAATGACAACTTTTTGTGTGATACCATTCTTTTCAATTGCGCATACAAGTCTCTCAAAGAACCTTTCAGCTCCACCATTTTCCGAACCAGACATTATATTTAAAATTTTTAAACCAGTATTTGTTTCCATTTTTTTACTATATTTTTCCATTTAAAATAATTCTTTCTTTTTAAAGCCTCTTTATGCATTCTTAACCAGAGGGTATTATCATTTAGTAAACTAATTGTTTTCTCACAAAACTCCAACTCGTTTTGACAAACAAATCCAGTTTTATTGTTAATGACTCTTTCATTCATACATCCAAAATCCATTACAACTGATGGAATTCCCAACGTTTGTGCCTCAGCAACAGCCATGCAGAAGGTTTCATGAGGACTTCCTTGATATAAAAAAACCCTTGATTGTTTGATTTTTTTAAAGAGTATATTTCTTTTAACAGGGTTTTTAACAATTACATTATAGTCCTCAAGTGATTCAGCTTTTTTTATGATTCTGTTAATTTCACTTTTATGTTTTTCTCCAAAAGAACCATAAGTATTTTTTCCTGCATAAGTTTCTAAAAATGATCCGTTTGACTGCTTAAAAATATTTTTTTTCCACATATTTAATAGCCAGTCTAAACCTCTCATTGGGTTTGAAGTAAATATGGCTTTATTTGAAAATCGAGATGAAACTTTTTTTTGTCTAAATAAACTTTCATCAACTCCGTATGGAATGACAACTCTTTCCATAGATGGAGCCCAAAATGGATAAGTTTTACTATGGTACCTACTTGAAAAAACTATTTTAAACTGACGAAAAAATAATTTAGATAAATATCTATATTTTAGAAGATAATTTGCAGGATTATGAATCCAAAATATTCTATTTTTACAATCTTTTTTATAATTTAAAAACTTATCTCCTCTATTTACAATAAAAACATCACATCTTTCTTTTTCTATGTTGTTGTCTAATTTTTTCCAATTTACACCATTTATCAAACCACTATTTTTGCAATTGTTATATACAATAACCTCAAATTTCTCTTTTGCTAAACTTTCAACTAAAGAAACAAAAGCGACCTCAGCACCTCCGAATGGTTTCTCTCTAATTAGCTTTGAGTCAAATGTAATACCGTTATCAACTAATAAAATTTTAGTCATTTTATTTTTTCTTTAAACTTTAAGTATGAAATCAACGGATATAGACCAGCTACTATTGCTATTAAGAACCCAAACTTACCCTCTTTAAAACCTTTTCTTAAAAAGAAGCATTTCCAAAATCTTGAAAATATTCTCCTAATATTTTTTGATAAGCTCTCATTTGAATTTTCGTGTTTTAAGTCTAATGCTCTAGCATTAGAATAACTATCTAACTTCTTTAATAAATCTGATATATCTGAACAGTAATAATGTGTTAATCGATTTTTTAGATTTTTTCCTCTTTTTCCTGACAAATTTATTTGAGGATGAACTCTTTGTCTACCCCAGACTTTGACTCCTCTTTTAAACAGTCCTGCATAAGCTGATTTACCAAAATAAGCACCCCATCCGTACTTAACAAGTTTATTTTTAATAAAATTATTTACCTCAATTTGATGCCAGTCATACTTACTTTCATTTATGACATTTAAAATTTCTTCTTTCAGTTCATTAGAAACTCTTTCATCAGCATCAATTTCAAGTATCCAATCATTACTACATTTATTTATACCAAAATTTCTTCTATCGCCTTCTATTGGCCAATCACCTAAATAGTATTTTGTGGTAAATTTTTTTATAATATCTTTTGAACCATCAGTACAATTATCAAGGATAACAACTAGTTCATCAGCAAAACCTAAACTTTCTAAACAACTATTAATCTGATTTTCCTCGTTATGAATAACTACTAAAGCTGAAATCTTAACCATTTTTGAAAAACCCTAGGATTTTATTTATTACGAAGTCTGTCTTTAGGTCATACATTAAACATTGATCATCTCTAAAATTAAAGTTCCCCTTTACCATTAATTCTTCTGGAGATTTTTTACCCGATAAAGCCAATGTTTGATTTCCCCATGGGCGATATTTGATTTTGCTACTAGGACCAAACAAACCTACTGTTTGTGTTCCAGCCAATGCGGCAAGATGCATTAATCCAGAATCATTCCCAATGAAAAGTTTACAATCTTTAAGTAACAAATAAATTTCCGCGAGTGAAAGCTTACCATACATATTTAATATATTACGATGTTTTATTTTATTTATCATACCTTTCTCACTAATTGGACCAATAAGTATAAAAAGAAAATTTTTGAAAGTTGCAGTCTTAGATAATTTATTAATCATATCCAAATAATTATCTTGTGGCCATATCTTTGCACTCCAATTTGCTGTTGGACATAAAGCAACTATTTTTTTTTTTCCAAACTTAGAAGCTATTTTATTGTTATTTAGTTTTAACTTAATTGAAGGATTAATAATTTTCCCTGTGATTTGTCTACTTATTTCTTCAACTTTATGAAGAGTTTCAGATTTGTTTTTTTTTAAAATTTTTTTATTAGCTCCTAAAAGAAAAAAACTAATGAGAGTTCCTCGTAAATCTACAATATGTATCCATTTTTTAAAAAAAACTTTTTTCCATAAAGTAAACCAGTGCAATGAATATTTTTTTTTTTTCAAAACTATCACTTCATCAATATATTCACAGTACTTAAATAAATCATTTGGAGTTTCACCGCATACTAAAGTCAAGTATGAATCGTTATATAGATTCTTATAATATTTGTTCAGGCCAGATGAAAGTATTGAGTCGCCCAACCTATTGGAGGAAATAATTAATATTCGTTTCATAAAGTTATGATATAATTTAAAATTAATAAATAATAAAATGTTTGAAGATAATTATTTTTTTGAAGAATCCGAAAATTCCATAATCAAGATTAGTGGCTCTGATAAATTCAAGTTTCTTCAGGGTATAATCTCAAATGATATATACCTTCTCAAAAATAATTCTTCGGTTTATTCTGCAATCCTTTCGCCCCAAGGTAAATTTATCTCAGATTTTATCATAAGCAAATATGATGATAATCTTTTAGTGGAAATTAACAATAAAAATCTTGAAGAAATTTTAAAGAAATTTTCACTTTTCAAATTAAAATCTGACATTTCTATTCAAACTATTCAAAACGTTAAAATTATTCTTTCCAATGATAAGCTTTCAGGTTTGATAAAAAATAATTCAACATACTTTCAAGATCCAAGATTTAAAAATCTTTTCGTAAGAAATTACATATTTAAAAATAATATAGAGTTAAATACGAAAGATTTTGAATTACGCAAATTAAGTAGAGCAGAATTTGAATACATAAGGTTAAAAAATGGAGTCCCAGACTTTCAGGTTGACAAAATTTTTAATAAATCTTTTTTAATGGAGATGAGGTTTGATAAACTTAATGGGATTTCTTGGGATAAAGGATGTTATCTTGGACAAGAAATTACAGCTAGAATGCACTATAGAAAAAAAATTCCAAAACAAATTTATCAAATAAAAATAAACTTTAATACCAAGGTTGAGGATACAATATTTTTGGATGGTTCAGATATAGGGATTATTACAAGCCATGATAAAAAAAATGGATTGGCGTATTTAAAAAAGCTAAAAGCTGATGATAAATTAAAAATATTTTACTCAGGTGATTCAACTCTAAAAGTTTTTGACCCATGGTGGAGTGAATAAAATCATTTATTCAAAAATTCCCTTATTTTCTGGAGTTGTTTAAAAGGATTTTTTTTTAATTGCATTAGTTTATTTGATTTAACTTTACCGTTAATACCAAACTCATCTATTATACTCCTTTCTATCCATTTGAGATCTTGTTCTTTTCTACTTCTAAAAATTATTTCTTTTTCTTTTAATAATTTCCATCTATTTACAGTGGAATTATAAAGATTATCAAATCCAAAATTCTTATGTGAAGAAACTTTAATAATTTCAATATTTCCTTGATTTTTATTTTCAAAATAACTCTGGCTTGCTTTTAAATCTGCAAAAGTAATGTTTGATATACTTTCCATATCACTCTTAGTAACTAGAACGATATCAGGTATTTCAAATATTCCTGATTTCATAAATTGAATTGTATCTCCCCCTCCTGGCTGAACACATAAAACAACGGTATCTGTAATATCTTTAATAAATACCTCTGATTGCCCAACACCTACAGTCTCAACTAAAATATAATCAAATATAGATCGCATTGCTATCATTGTTGGATAGGTTAATTCTGAGATACCTCCGAGGTAATTTTTAGAGGCCATTGATCTTACAAATATATCATTGTCACTCGGGTCAAGCGATAGTCTGGTCCTGTCTCCAAGTAGGGCACCACCTGTTTGTCTAGAAGATGGATCAACAGCAATAACTCCAACAGACTTATTATTCTTTCTTAAATACTGAATAAATTTATCAATCAAAGATGATTTTCCGACTCCTGGAGATCCAGTAATACCTATTACATGAGCATTTGGTTTTGAGTGCATTAAATCTAACTGTTTAATAACAATCTCAGAGGTTCTATTAACCTCTATCTGCTCTAAAAATTTTGAAAGTTCGATTTTTTTTTTTAATGTTAAACTCATATAATAATTTTTATTGTAAATTTATCAGCTTACATATACTTCTATAAATTTTATTTATTAGCTGTTTTCTGTTTTCTCTTGATTCCTTATTCTCAACATTCACTTTAACATTATCAAAAAAATTATTTAAATTTTTCGTTGTAATCTTAACAAGTTTCTTATCTTTTATAAATGAAATGGTATTATCTACTTTTTCTAAAGCAATAGTGTTTTTATTTAATAATCTTTCTTCATCAAACTCAAAAAGATCAATATTAACGCTTTTCATTGAAATTTCCTCTTTAATTGAAGAGAGTCGTTTATATGCTTTAAAAAAATTAATACCCTCAGCTGTTTTAGAAAAATTATAAATCGACTTTATATTATCAAGATTTTTAACTGGATTAATTATTTTATTAGATATTACTGAATCTATTAATGCGTTTTCGTAACCATATTCATTAAACAAAACTCTCATTCTTTTATTAAAAAAATCAATTATAATACTTTTATCAAGTTTAAATTTAATATTTTGCGAATTAAATTTTTGTAGATTAAAATCAATAAGTTCAATAAAATTTAGATTTATATTTTTATCTATGCAAAGTTTAATGATTGATAAAACAGATCTCCTTACTCCAAAGGGATCACCTGCACCTGAAAGTTTTTTGTATGAAATAAAGTAGCCAACGACACTATCTAATTTTTGTGAAATAGATAAAATATATGATAAAGTGTTATTAGAAGTATCATTAAACTCCAGATTATATTGATTGAAAAAAGCATGAGATATCTGCTTAGGCAAATTCTCAATCGATGCATAAAAACCCCCTACCTTTCCTTGTAAGTTGGGAAATTCTTTTACCAACTCACAAGTTAAATCTGCGTTAGATAAAATTATATATTTATTTAATTCACCTAATTTATAATCAAGAATTATAGATATTTTCTCAGTAATTAATTTAATCCTTTCAGCTCGTTGAAATAAATTTCCCGCCCCACTTATGAAAATTATTTCTTTTAATTCATTTAATCTATTTTCTAATTTAGTTTTAGTATCCTCTTCTACAAAAAATATTGCATCACTGAATCTAGCTTTGAGAACGTTTTCATTACCATCTACTAATCTTTTCTTTTTAATTTTTTTATGGTTGGATAAAAAAGCAAATCTGTTACTTAATTTTTCTTTATCCATAAAACAAAAGTAATCTTGCTTATCAAACATCACACTTTTAATCAAAAAATCTGGTAAACTGAAATATTTATCCTGAAACTTTGCAAAAAAAACATTAGGAAACTCTACAGAGTCAGAAACTTTTTCAAATAAATTATTATTTTCAACATACGTTAGTTTATTTTTTCTGCAGAAATTATTAATTTCCTTAGTAATAATTTTTTGTCTTTCAGTACGTGAAATAATTACATTATTTTCTCTTAAAGTTTTTTCGTAATTGGCAATGTTATTAATTCTTATTTTACATTCCCCATAATTATAGTTTCCAAATGTAAAATTTTCTGAGGAAATACCTGCATAATCAAATGAAATTTTCTTTCCCTCAAAAATACAAAGGATATTCTTTATTGGTCTTATCCACCTATCTGAAAAAACATTCCATCTCATAGATTTTTTCCAGTTTATGGAACTTAATATAATTGGAATATTTTTCTCAAGAATTTTTTCAACTTTTAAAGGTCCAGTTTTATTTGTAAAAAAAAAATACTCTTTATCTTTAACGATTTTTTTTTTAAGATTATCAAAAACAATATTATTTTTTTTTAAAAAACCATTGATAGCTTCTTGTTTTGCATTTGTGGATGGCCCCCTAATTTCTTCAATATCTTCTTTTGTTTCTTTTTCTAAATTATTAACTAAAACTGAAACTCTTCTAGATGAAGAATAAGAAAAAATTTTAGTATAATTGACTTTACATGATGAAAATAAACTACTTATTAGCCTAACAAGTTCTTTTTCAACTAACCTTTGTGCTGATGAAGGCAATTCTTCTCCATATATTTCTAATAAAAAATTATTCATCATTAAATTGTATACAACATTCATGAACCAATCTTCTTATTCTTAAGATAAAAGCTTGTCTCTCTGCAGCAGATATTAGGCCACGAGAATCCAATAGATTGAAACAATGACTGGCTTTAATACAAAGTTCGTAAGCTGGTATTGGTAAATTTTTTTTTAGAAGTTTTTCGGTAGTTTCTTCATAACTATCGAATGTGTCCAATAGATAATTTGCTGAAGCATACATAAAATTATATGCAGACATTTGCTCTTCATTTTTACTGTAAATGTCTCCATATTTTGTTCCAGATTTATCCCAAATAATATCATATATATTATTAGTATTCTGTACATATGTTGCCAGCCTTTCCAAACCATAGGTTATTTCTAGACTTACTGGTTTACAATCAATACCACCGATTTGTTGAAAATAAGTGAATTGACTTATTTCCATTCCATTACACTGAACTTCCCATCCCAATCCAGCTGCTCCAAGAGTTGGACTTTCCCAATCATCTTCAATAAACTTTATGTCATTATCATCTGGTTCAATTAAAACATGCTTTAAACTCTCAAGATATAAATCTTGAGAGTTTAAGGGACTAGGTTTCATTATTACCTGAAGTTGAAAATAATGCTGAAGTCTATTTGGGTTTTTACCATACCTTCCATCAGAAGGCCGTCGACAAGGTTGCACAAATACTGCGTTCCATGGCTTTGATCCAAGAGCTTTTATTGATGTAAAGGGGTGGAATGTTGCAGCGCCCATTTCTAAATCATAGGACTGTGCAATCAAGCAACCTTTTTCACTCCAATATTTTTGGAGATTATGAATTATTTGTTGAAAAGTAAGCATTGTTAATTCTAAATACTATATTAAATTATTTAAATACACTATATATTATAATTGCTTATTAATAATTTATGAACTTAACACATGAACGTAGTCAAACTTCAAAAAGATAATAAAAATTATTTTGAAACCTTTACCGATTGGCTAGATACAGATATCAATGAAGTAAATAAGTTTATACTTGAAAATTTGGCTGGAAGTATTTCGCTTGTAAATAAACTGTCGAATCATATTGTCAACTCTGGTGGAAAAAGAATAAGGCCATTACTAACTATTGCTTGCTCAAAACTTTGTGGTTACTCTGGTTCAAGACACATACTTCACGCTGCTGTTATAGAGTTCATTCACACAGCGACCTTACTTCATGATGATGTTGTTGATAACAGTAAGAAAAGAAGAGGAAGAAGAACTGCAAATTATGTATGGGATAATAAATCTAGTATCCTAGTTGGAGATTATCTTCTCAGCAAAGCCTTCAAATTGCTTACATCCGATGGCTCAATGAAGTGTATAAAAATAATTTCTGATGTTTCTGTTAATTTATCACATGGTGAAGTAAAGCAATTGATCCACATAAGTAACTTAGAAACAACTGAAAGCCAATATTTAGACATTGTATCAGATAAAACCGCTCAATTATTTTCGGCTGCTTGCAAAATAAGTGCTGAAATTTGTGAAATTGATGAAGCTAAAAAAAATGCTTTATCTGATTTTGGTAAGTTTATAGGTTTGGCTTATCAGATAGTTGATGATACACTTGATTATTTTTACAGTTCCGAACAATCTGGAAAAGAAATAGGAAATGACCTAAAAGAAAGGAAAATGTCATTACCATTAATATTATGTTATAAAAGAAGTAACATCCAAGAGAAAAGAATAATAGAATACATATTATCCAAAAAAAATATAACAAAAGACGACTTTGATAAAGTTGTCAAAATAATGAATAACTATTCAGTAAAGGAAGATTGTTTAAATAAAGCTAAACATTTTTCAATAATGGCCAAGGATAGCCTAGGCATATTTGAAGACAGCCCAGAAAAAGATAAGATGACAAAACTAGTAAATTACCTAATTGAAAGACATAACTAAAATTGGAATGAAATTTGCTACAAACGGTTATGTTTGATTACAAAGATTCTTCTTCAATACAGTATATGAAAATTAAATTACTAGAGTTTTTCTCAAAATATTACATTTTTTTCTTACTTATTTTTATTGTAATGACTTTTTTTATTTAAATTTACTCATTAATTAATTAACTTATTAAGTATGGATGAAATTAATAAGTTTTCAAAAAGGTTCAAGAGATATACAGACTTAGGTTCTTCAGCTGGAACTCTGGCCTTCAAATTTCTTGGAACTAAAATATTTGGGGATGAAAAAAGTAATAATGCGGAAAATCTAACAGATATTCTCGGAAATCTCAAGGGGCCCATTATGAAAATAGCCCAACTAGCTTCAACTGTGCCGGATCTACTACCCCCTGAATATGCCAATGAATTAACTAAACTGCAATCAAACGCCCCCCCAATGGGCTGGAATTTTGTAAAAAGAAGAATGAAGAATGAACTGGGAACTACATGGCAAAATAAATTTGATTATTTTGACAAAGAACCATTTGCAGCAGCCTCACTTGGACAAGTTCATAAAGCAATGATTGATAAGTATGAAATTGTGTGTAAGCTTCAATATCCTGACATGATGTCTATAGTTGAAGCGGATATCAATCAACTAAAACTTATTTTCTCAATATACAAAAGGATTGATAAAACAATTAATACATCAGAGATAGAAAAGGAAATTACCACCAGAGTTAGAGAAGAACTTGATTATGTTTTAGAGAAAAAGCATTTAAATATTTTCAAAATAATATTTAATAAATTTAATTTTGTAAATGTTCCAGATGTTATCGATGAATTGTCAACAAGCAGGTTATTAACAATGAAGTTTCTTGAAGGAAAAAAATTACTGGAATTTAAAAATAATAAGCATGATGATAGAGTTAAGATAGCAACTAACATGTTCAAAGCATGGTATCTACCATTTTATAAATACGGCATTATTCATGGTGATCCACACCTTGGAAATTACTCAGCAAATAATAATTTTCAAATTAACCTGCTTGATTTTGGGTGCATACGTTTTTTTAAAGCCTCATTTGTTAAAGGTGTGATAGATTTATATAATGCAATAAAAAATAATGATGAGGACCTGGCTGTTAATGCATACGAAAGCTGGGGATTTGAAAATATCTCTAAAAATTTAATTGAAACTCTAAATATTTGGGCGAAATTTCTTTACTCGCCATTACTTGAAGACAAGGCTATAAAAATGCATGAAACAAATTCCTCTGTATATGGAGCTGAGGCAGCCTCTAAAGTTCATAATGAATTAAAAAAGATAGGAGGTGTGAAACCTCCTAGGGAATTCGTTTTCATGGATAGAGCAGCAATTGGAATGGGTTCAGTTTTTTTACATTTAGATGCGAAGGTAAATTGGTTTAGAGAATTCAACAAATTAATTGAAAATTTCTCTTTGAAAGAACTTCACGATAGGCAACACAATATATTAAAAAATGTTAAAATAACGAAAAATCTTTAGTTTTTCGTGAGAATTTTTCTGAAATTGTAAGCAATCTATCAAGTTCTGACATCGTTTGAGAGAGATCATTAGAGTTATCTCTAAGCCATATTTTAAAACAATATGCATATATCAGAAGAAAAGTTTTCTTTTTAAAATTATCAAAAAGAGTCCCATCATAAGCTCCGGAAAATTCCAAATAAAAATCAAGGCTGTTCATTACATTACATGCAATATTTTTAACTAAAATTGGATCGTTACCTGACTCAATTATCTTTTGTAAACCTTTTTTATATTTATTCATTGAATCAAATCTACACATTAAAAGTTCGAATAAATTATCTTTTACAGTGGAATCTTTGAAATCTTCAATATCAATAATTGCCTCAACATTTTGATCGATCATTTTTGAATATTCACTCAAAATATTATTTTTTGATACTATTAATTCTTTAAGTTCATCTAAAGAAATTTTTTCAAGAGTGGCTAATTTCTCTAATGAGAAATTACTCCAACCAATCTTTTCGATTAATTTAAATGATTGTTGAATTACTTTTTTTTTTGTTAATTTATTCATATATTGAGGTTGTAATTACTATATATATATATATTCTATGTGTTGGAAAAGAAAAAAAAATTAATGATATTATTACTTATCTTAAAACCTTAAAATAACTTTTTAAATGGAAATCAATGAGATTGAATCATATGTAAGCAAAATACCAGATTTTCCGAAACCTGGTATCTTATTTTACGATATTTCAACCTTACTATCTAATGCAGATGCATTTAAATCTTCAATAGATTTACTAAAACAGGTTGCATCAAAATTTGATTTCGACTTAATTGGAGGAATTGATGCAAGAGGTTTTATCTTCTCTTCCGCATTAAGCTACAGCCTCAATTGCCCTCAGTTAATGATTAGAAAAAAAAATAAATTACCAGGAAAAACTTTTTCCATTGAATATGATCTTGAATATGGAAAGGATACTTTAGAAATAAATATTAATGTAAATAAAAAAAAAGTTCTCTTAATTGATGATCTGCTCGCAACTGGCGGTACCGTAAATGCTGCAGCCAATCTACTAAAGAAATCAGGTGCAGAAATATGTTGCTTTATTTCATTGATCGAACTTACATTTCTTAAAGGAAGAGAAAAACTCAATTTTCCATATCAAACACTTATTAAATATTGACTATGACACGATTCCACAAACTTTTTCTAAATTGGTTATTACAATATAGTTTAATAACTTTTTTTATATATTTCTTAGGTGATCAAGGTGTTATTTTTAAAATTATATCGTCAGATAGGAGTTACATAACAACCTTAATAATACTTTTCTTTGTAATTGTAAGTTTTCACTGTGTTTATCATACATTTATAATTTCTAGCGAGTTAAACAAAGCTCATGTAATTAATAAAAGTCTAATAAAAGAAAATGTGAAATTAAAAATTGTTGAGGAGAACTTAATTTTAACTTCAAAAGGTGTAATAACTAACGGAATTGTTTGTGATTATTTTAAAGATTTAATAGGGCTTAAAAAAAATGGAGCCACTAGTCACGTTCAAATTTTAGATAGTTACAGAAAAAAAACTATCAGTTTTTATGAGTTTGGTTGGTTTTGTTCGGATGTAATGCTCAAATTGGGTTTAATCGGGACAGTTATAGGTTTTATAATAATGCTTAGCTCTCTTTCAGATATCACGACATTTGATGTTACTCTTTTACAAGGCGTTTTAACAACAATGGGAAGTGGAATGGGAGTTGCTTTATATACAACTTTATCCGCACTAGTTGGCGGTGTTTTAATTGCAGTACAATATTATAATTTGGAAAGTGGATGCGAAGAATTATTTTCTTTATTAAACCAAATTTCTGAAGTCAGTATAGATAACAGTCTGTAATGTCATATTCTGGAAGAAGATTAAGAGCGGATCCGTTCACTGACTTACTATTTAATGTACTACTCTCCTTTACTTTATTAATGTTTTTAGCAATTATTTTTATGAACCCTATCCCTAAAACTGGAGTGATCAATCCTAAAGCTGAATATATAATTACAGTAAGTTGGAAAGATAATAATCCTGATGATATTGACACATATGTTCAAAGCCCTACCGGAGACCTTGTTTGGTTTAGAGGTAAAGAGGCAGGCTTTGTACATCTAGATAGAGATGATAGGGGCTTGTTAAATGATACAATTGAAATAGAAGGAAAAAAAGTTCAAAACCCTCTAAATCAAGAGGTTGTTACAATAAGAGCAGTCGTACCAGGTGAATATATAGTTAATGTTCATTATTATGCTACAAAAACTAATGAACCTATAGATGTAAATGTTAAAGTTGAAAAAGTTAACCCACAACTCGAAGTAATATATTATGGTACAATTAACCTTGAAAAAAAAGGTGTAGAAAAAACCGCCACAAGATTTAATATTACTCAAGGTGGAAACGTAACCGTTTCTGGAAATCTATATAAAAGATTAGTTCCAGATAACTAAAGAAAGGGAAAAAAATGACTGCAGAAGTAATTTTAATAATAACGTCCTATATTCTAATTGGTTTTTTACTATTATTATTCAACTTAAGGACTAGTTTTCATTGGATATTAAAATCATCAATGATAATTGTTACATCCTTGTTTTATATATTTACATATACATCATTTAAAAATATTTTAGGCTGGCCCTCTAATGACACTTTACCAGAAAGATTTAGACTAGTATCAGCGCAAATATATGAACCAAATGCACTTATTAATTCAGAGGGTTCAATTTTTGTATGGGTTACTAATATGGAAGAGCTCGCAGGATTAGGTACACCAAGGTCATATAGTTTGCCATATAATAAAGAGGTTCATGAAAAAATTTCTAAGGCTTTGGTCAATCTTAAGAATGGTATTCCTCAGATGGGCGAAAAATCTGAAGAAGAAAAAGAAAGTGTGATTTCATCAATAGCAAAAAAAGAGAAAGTTATAAACGCTAGCTCAAAGCTAAACTTCTTTGATATGCCAAATCAACTTCTACCTGAAAAATGATGAATTATATTTATTTATTCCTTTTGTTTTTTCTCTTGGGTTGCAAATCAAATGATATAACTTACTTCCCAATAGATAAGTTAAAAAGATGGTCGTACAGTGTAATAATAACCCCAGAGATTGATAGACCAACTACCTATAAAAAAATCAATGTTGCACTGGGTAAAACAAAAATTAACAAGGAAATCTATTATCCATTATTAAGAGAAAATGGGTCTGTTTACTATTACCAGAAGAAAAGCGATGGAATATTTAGATATGGATTTAGTTTTGAAAAAGAAAAAGAGATTAATCTTCATAAAAAAGAAAGACTAGTATTACCAAAAAACTTAGAGCCTGGTACAAAATGGGATGTTAATAGTAAAACCTACTTAATTCTAAAAAGATATCCCTACTATGATTACAGAGCCACTACAAACTTTCAAATAAACTATGAAGTTATATCCAAGAGTCAGACAGTAACTACGCCCCTAGGCAAATTTAGGGATTGTCTTCACCTAAAAGGTGTTGGAAATACAAAGTTTATTGGAGATAGTGAGATTGGTTCAATAGATATAAATATCATTTCAGAGGAATGGTACGCTAAAAATGTAGGATTAGTAAAAAGTATAAGAACAGAAAAAACAAGCTCAGAACTATTTGGAACAACCAAGATGGTTCAAACACTCGAAAGCTATGAATAAATTTCAACCTCAAGTAAACTTTAATATTTTTCTAACCTCTATTCTTTTAGTCTCATTTATTTTATTTTATGGTAAGTTTTTGTTGCTACCTTTATCATTGGCAATATTTATATTTGTAATCATAAAATCTTTGTCTGGAAAGTTAGTTAATTTTTTTAATCAAAAATTCTATGTACATATTAATACTTCATTATCTCTAATTTTAGTTTTAATGTTTTTTTTAAGTTTTATATATTTTTTCTGGATGATACTAGAGCAAAACCTAGCAAATGTTGTAAATAAATCCGACTATTATCAAAATAATTTAATAAAAATTACTAATTTCTTTTCTGACTTTGGAATCAATAAATTAGTAGATGTCAATAACTTATTTGAATCTGTGAGCTTTATTAATATTTTTTCAAAAGTGATGAATCACTTGACTGAATTTACAGGAAACTTTTCATTGATAATAATCTACATAATTTTTTTTATCATTGAAGAAAAGTTCTTAATTCAAAAGATAAATTTCCTATTTAAAAAGAAAAGCACAGTAAAAATATTAAAAAAAATTAATATGGATGTCTTTAGATATTTTCAAATTAAAACTTTAACAAGTGTTTTAATTGGTTTTGTAACATTTACTGTACTTTATATCATAAATATTGACCTTGCCCCAACATTTGGAATGTTGGCTTTTTTTCTAAATTTCATCCCTTTTATCGGATCACTTCTTTCGGTAATTCTTCCAAGTTTGTTTTCTTTTATACAATTTCTAGACTTATTTAATACAATATCAATTTTCTTAATTCTTTCAATTTTTCAAATTCTTATTGGTAATTTTTTAGAAACAAAGCTCATGGGTAAAACATTAAACATAAGCCCAATTGTGATGATTATCTTCCTTTCAATAATGGGCCATATATGGGGTATTGCAGGTATGTTTTTAAGTGTGCCAATGTTAGTATTTATGTTAATAATTTTTAGTAATTTTAAATCTACGAAAGATTTATCGATTATAATTTCTGAAAAAGTTGATTAATTAATTTTTACCTAGCTCTCGGTCCATTGAGAGTAATAAGCCAAATCCTATAAAATAAGAAATCATTGAAGAGCCACCATATGATACTAACGGGAGCGGTAGACCGACAACTGGTAAAATACCTATAACCATTGACATGTTAATCATAGAGGCAAAGAAAAAATTAGATATTATACCATACCCTAAAATTCTATTAAAATTATTATATAAAAATCTACTAGTAATAAGATAAGTTAGGTAAGTTATTAGGCAAATTAATCCGATAACAGATATAGTTCCCAAAAATCCAAACTCTTCCCCTAACATTGAAAAAATAAAATCCGTATGTTTTTCAGGAAGAAAATCTAAGTGTGACTGAGAACCCTTAGTCCAACCTTTTCCAAAAACTCCACCTGAGCCAACAGCGATTTGTGATTGAATAATATGGTATCCTGTCCCAAGGGGATCACTTTCAGGATCAAATAGAGTAAGAATCCTTTGTTTTTGATATTCCTTTAACCCATTCCATATATAAGGAGCAGTTATTAAAAAAATTAATGTAAGACTACCAAAAAATTTTACACTGATACCTGATATAAAGAAAATCACTATCCCTAATAAAAGAATAATCATAGCTGTGCCCAGGTCTGGCTGTATTAAAATTAGGGAAAAAGGAGTAAGGATAAGAATTATCGGTAAAACTAAAAAAATATAGTCTTTTGGTGACTGTATTTTTTTTTCATCAAAAAATTTAGCTAATGATATAATCACAATTATTTTTATAAGCTCAGATGGTTGAAATACAAAACCTACCAAACTAATCCATCTTCTAGAACCTTTACCAACAATTCCGTAAAAAGTGGCCATTAATAGCAATAAAATACCTAATAAATAAAATAAGTATGCATGTCGTTTCCAAAAATCTAAATTAATTAAACTAATTGAAATCATTAGAAAAATACCAAGGATTACTTTTATTGAATGCGATTTAAAAATACTTGTTGTCTCACCGTGTGTTGCACTATAAATCATAACCAGGCCAACAAATGATAGAAACGAAACTAAAAAGATAAACAGCCAATTAGAATTTTTTAATTTTGTTATGAGTTCAAACATTTATAAATACTTCTTCAATGCATATTCAGTTACATTTTTTGCTATAGGTGCTGCTACTTTTGAACCACTTCCCATGTGTTCTGCAACTACTGTTATAGCAATTCTTGGATTATCAAAAGGAGCAAATGATGTAAATATTGAGTGATCTCTCAACTTATATTCAATTTCCTCATTCTTTAAAACACCTTTATCTCTCTCTTCAATACTTATTTTTCTAACCTGCGAGGTGCCGGTCTTTCCAGCCATTTTATATTGTGAAGATAATCTTGAACTAAATGCCGTTCCATCGAAATCATTCACAACATCAAACATAGATCGCCTTATAAAATCTAAATTTTCTTTAGCTAAATTGAGTTCTTGAAATTGCATATCACCTACAATAATTTTTGGGAGTATTTTTTTCCCAGTTGCAATTCTAGCTGTCATAAGAGTGATTTGGAGTGGCGTGGAAAGGACATAACCCTGGCCTATAACTGTATTTAAAGTTTCCCCTTTATGCCACCTCTCTTTTCTATTTCTTTTCTTCCATTCTTTATTAGGCATAATACCCTCCAATTCGTTAGGTATATCAATCCCAGATTTGTTACCAAATGAGAAAAGGTTTGAAAATTTTGAAAGTTCGTCTATTTCAATACTTTTAGCTAAATTATAAAAATAACAATCACACGATTTTTTTATTGCATCTGATAAATTTACATTCCCATGCCCTTCCTTTTTCCAACAATGAAACTTTCTGTTACCAAAACTTACATGTCCTTTACAATAAAAAGTTTTGTTAATATTTACATTCATTTTCTCTAATGCAAAAAGAGCTGTGACTAATTTATAGGTTGAACCTGGTGAGTATAAACCTGAAATTGATCTATTTAATAATGGATTATAATCATCATTAATTAATTGATTCCACTTATGATTACTTACTCCGTTACTAAACTCATTGTTGCTGAATGAAGGGGATGAGGCAAGACAGTTAATACCTCCTGTATGACAATCTAAGACAACAATAGCGCCATTTATATTTTTAAGTTCGTCCATAGCTTTATTTTGAAGACCGAGAATTAGATTGGTTCTAATATTGCTTCCAGGGATTGCATGTTTTCTTTTAAGTTCTTTTTTAATCACACCCCTCGAATCAGTTTCTAATTTAACCCATCCATCAAATCCTAGTAATGAAGAATCAAGTTTTTTTTCCACTCCTGCAACTCCAACTTTAAGATTAGCTAATTTTTTATTTTTAAACTTTTTTTTGTAACCAACATAGCCTACTACATGCGAAAAGTTGAAGTCATGATTGTAATGTCTTACTTTTTCTTTTGTTATTATCAAAAAGGGGAAATTATTTGACATAAGTTCAAATATTTCTAATTCATCCATTGTTAAATTACGCTTAATTGTAATAAAGTCGGAAATATTTTCTTCTTTGAGATTAACTTTAATTTGGTTTAGATCATCTGCTGAAATTTTCATAATTTTATTTAAACTACTCAAAATCTGATTTATTTTATTTTTCTTTTCTTTCAAAATACTTAACTGATAATCTATTTTATTACTAGCTATCGGTTGATCATAATAATCAAAAATAGTACCTCTTTCTGGGTATAATATTTTTACTTTTGTTTTATTTAATTCAGATAGTTTTCCATATTTTGAATTATTTAGAATCTGTAAGTAGTAAAGTTTACCGAATACTATTGCGGTAAAAATAGATTTCCCTAAACCCAGAATCAAGGAACGTCTCCTTAATATTTTTTCTTTAGATATTTCTCTACTCATTAAATATTTTAAATTTAGTGTTAAACTTTTCTATCAGTGAATTAAAAACAGGAAAAAGAATTATACTAATTATAAGACTTAAAAAAATTCTCCTGAATTCGAAATTTACATCATGAAAAATAACTTTTGTTATTTGACTTACTAAGACGTAAAGAAAAAGTATAAATATAAAATTTATCCAAATAATTTTAAAATCAACTGATACAATAGTGCTGTGCTTTCTTCTCAGTAAATGTAATGTTATAAGAAAAAAAAGGCTTGTAATTCCAACAATTGCTCCATCTAAAAAATCATAGAATAGTCCAAAAAGTAAAATCCATAATGGTCTAAATCTTTCTGTATCATTATTAATCAAGGCGTACAATACAATAAATGTAAAGTAAGGTTTTATAACTTCTTTTTCAGCAAAGTATGATGGTGAAAATTCAAAGAAAATGAAGAATGTTAAAAATAAATAAGGAATAAACTTGAAGAATAATGTCGAAAACATATTTTATTTTAATCTAAAAAAATTTTTTTAAAATCAAATATTAAAACATTTACAAAAATTGAATCTGTTTTTTTTGCTGTCGATTCAACATATACATCATTTAAACTTTTTACAACTTTTCCAATAATAATTCCTTCTTTAAAATAGCCTGCTGCATCTGTTGAAATAATTAATTCACCATGGTTTAACTTGAATTTTTCCTCTAAATGTTTAAATTTAAGCTTATCAACATCACCTTGTATAAAAACTGACTTTTTGGTTTTTACTGATATCCCGGGAATCACTGAATTTCTATTAAATATTGTCAAAACTTTAGAAGAATAGTCACCAACCTCTGTTACTCTACCTATTAGTCCATTCTCATTAAAAACAAGATCATTAATTTTAAGGCCGTCATTCTTACCAGCATCAATATATATCAAACTATCTTCGTTTCTATAACCATCTATAATTATTCTAGCAGTTACCTTTCTAACATAGTCAACATCTTGTAATTTTAATAAACTCTTGAGTCTATAATTTTCTATTTGGAGAAGATTAATTTTATTAAACTCATTTCTTAGAAAAGAATTTTCTTTTTCCAATTGGTCATTGATACTTTCAAAATTTTTAAATCTTGAAAAATACTCTATACTCTTTTGAATAAATAAAATAGGTTTGCTAGCAAATATTAAGCCTGGTTTACTTGAGATAATTACAAGAGATTTTATCTCAGCAATAATGTTACTTTTAGATATTGACATCCCCATTACGATGAGCGAAAGAAGAATGCAAAAAACCATTTCTAAAACATATCTATTTAAAGTACTTGAATTTATTCCTCTTGAGAAAGAAGATTTAAAAGCCATATTAGTAGCTACTACTTAGAACGGATCTCAAATCCTTAAGGTTCTCAGCACACTTGCCGGTTCCTTGTACCACGCAACTTAATGGGTCATCTGCAATACTAACTGGTAAGCCAGTTGCATCTCTAATAACTTGGTCTAATTCACCCAACAATGAACCTCCACCTGTCAACACAATACCTTTATCAACAATATCTGAAGCCAATTCAGGATCAGAGTTTTCAAGTGTATTTTTTACTGCTTCAATAATTGCCTGTACGGGTTCATCAAGCGCTTCTGCAATTTGTCTCTGGTTAATAATAACTTCTTTAGGAACGCCTTTTAATAAATCTCTACCTTTAATATGAAGTACTTTTCCATCACCAGAAGATGGTCTTGCTGCAATACCGATTGCTTTTTTTATTCTTTCGGCACTACTTTCACCAACTAACAAATTATGAGACCTTCTAATATAGTTTATGATAGCTGTATCCATTGCATCACCTCCAACTCTAACAGAATGTGCATGAACTATTCCACCAAGTGCTAACAACGCAACTTCAGTTGTTCCTCCCCCAATATCAACTACCATTGAGCCAGAAGGTTCTGTTACTGCTAAACCTGCACCTAATGCTGCCGCCATTGGTTCATCAATTAAGTAAACCTTTCTTGCACCTGCAGCTGCAGCTGAGCCTTCAATTGCTCTTCTTTCAACGGATGTGGCTCCCGAAGGCACACAAACGACTATAACTGGGCTGAAAAAACTACTATGATTATGCGCTTTTCTTATAAAGTGTTTTATCATTTCTTCTGCCACATCAAAGTCTGCAATGACACCATCTCGCATAGGTCGTATTGCCACAATATTTCCAGGAGTTCTTCCTAACATTGTTTTAGCTTCATGTCCTACAGCAAGCACTTTAGGCTTAGATTCTTTTTTATCATTTGATAGAGCAACTACAGATGGTTCATTTAAAACAATACCTTTACCCTTAACATAAATAAGTGTATTAGCTGTTCCCAAGTCAATGGCAATATCTTGAGAAAAAAAAGAAAAAAAGTTTTTCATAACTGTATCCTTTATATCAATAAGTGGTGCAACTAATCAACAGTTTAAATTACGTGTTTATCAATCTTTTTATTTGGTTTGAAAATATTTTTCTCGGTGTCATCAGATTTTTCTCTTTTTAAAATTAATTTATTTATTGCATTTACATATGCTTTAGCTGAAGCTACTAAGGTATCCACGTCACTTCCTTGACCTAATACAGTAATATCCTTCTCTTGAACTCTTACACTTACTTCAGCTAAAGCATCAGTACCTTTGGTGATAGCATTAACTTGGTAAACAAGAAGGTTGATTTTGTTGGGTGTAATATTTTTTAGTGCACTAAATATAGCGTCAATTGGACCATTGCCTTTTTTTTCTAATATTTTTATTTTATCAAATATTTTTAGTTTGATTTTGGCATTAGCTTTTCTTTTAAATCCGCAATCTATATTAATATCTAGTAATTCTATAAATTTTTTTGATGAAAAACTTTCCTTATTGTCTATCAAGGATAGAAGATCTTCTTCGTATATTTGCTTTTTTTGATCTGCTAAATCTTTAAATTTCTCGAATAGCTGATTTAATTTTTTTTCATTAAAATCAAAACCTATATCATTCAGTTTTACTTTAAAAGCATGTCTACCCGAATGCTTGCCTAACACTAACTCAGAAGATGTTAAACCAACAGATTCAGGTGTTATTATTTCATAAGTATTAGTATTCTTTAACATTCCATCTTGATGAATTCCGGACTCATGAGCAAACGCATTTTTCCCAACTATTGCTTTATTTGGCTGAACATTAAAACCTGTAATAGTTGAAACCAAGTGAGAAATCGTTGTAATTTTAGTCGTATCTACATCTGTATAAAAATGAAGTTTGTCCTTACGAGTTTTTATACACATTACAATCTCTTCAAGAGCGGCATTTCCAGCTCTTTCACCAATACCATTGATAGTACATTCAATTTGTCTTGCTCCATTATTAAGGGCAAAAATAGAATTGGATACTGCTAAGCCTAAATCATTATGGCAATGCACAGAAATAATTGCCTTATCAATGTTTATCACTTTTTCTTTTATATTTTTTATTAATTCACCAAACTCGAATGGGATAGCATACCCAACAGTGTCAGGTATATTAATTGTAGTTGCTCCACTTGTTATTGCTGTTTCAATTGTCTTATATAAAAAGTCTTTATCTGTTCTTGAAGCATCTTCAGGTGACCACTCAACATCGTCAGTAAAATTTCTGGCCTTTTTTATACTTTTTTTTATTGATTCAATAACTTGTTTTCTATCCATCTTCAATTTGAATTTCATGTGCAAATCACTTGTAGAAATGAATGTGTGAATTCTTTTTCTTTTTGCTTTCACAAGAGCTTTCCCTGCATACTCTATATCTTTATCTTGTGCTCTCGCCAATCCACACACTGTAGAATAATTTGATATTTTAGAAATTTTATCAACAGCATCAAAATCACCTTTTGATGCGAATGGAAATCCTGCCTCAATAACATCTACCTTCATTTCATTCAATTTTTTAGCAATAGAAACTTTATCTTCAACAGACATTGACGCACCAGCGGATTGTTCACCATCCCTAAGTGTGGTATCAAAAATTATGATCTTATCCTTTTTCATAGTTTTACTAATTTTTGTTTTTATCTACCAACTTGTTGCTCGTTATCCATGGCATCATCTTTCTCAGTTTATTACCTACTTCCTCTATTTGCTTACTTGATTCTATTCGTCTTTCTGCTTTAAAGTTTAGTTGACCAGATTTACATTCTAGTATCCAATCTCTGACAAACTTACCGCTTTGAATTTCCTTAAGTATTTTCCTCATTTCATTTTTTACACTCTCATTTATTATTCTTGGACCTCGGCTTAAATCACCAAACTCAGCGGTATTAGAAATTGAATATCTCATGTTAGATATTCCTCCTTCATATATTAAATCTACAATTAGCTTCACTTCATGTAAACATTCAAAATATGCCATTTCAGGAGAGTAACCAGCCTCCACAAGAGTTTCAAAGCCTGCATTAATTAAAGCTGTCAAACCACCACATAAAACACTTTGTTCTCCAAATAAGTCTGTTTCACATTCTTCTTTAAACGTTGTTTGTATTATACCGGAACGCCCCCCTCCAATTGCAGACGCGTAAGATAATCCATATTCAAGAGCCTTTCCTGATGAATTCTGATGAATAGCAATAAGACAAGGAACTCCTCCACCCGCTAAATATTGACCTCGAACAGTATGACCAGGACCTTTTGGAGCAATCATAAAAACATCTAGGTCTTTTCTAGGGCTTATTAATTGAAAATGAATTGCTAATCCATGGGCAAATAAAAGTGCAGATCCTTTTTTTAAATTCTTCTCGAGATGATTTTCATACAAATCTGCCTGTAGTTCATCTGGAACAAGAACCATACATATATCAGCAATCTTTGCTGCATCGTCAACATCCATTACTTCAAATCCATCAGATTTTGCCTTTTCTATAGATTTAGAGTTTTTTCTTAATGCGATTACAACTTCATTAACACCACTATCTCTCAAATTTAAAGCATGGGCGTGACCTTGACTACCATATCCAATTATACAAATTTTTCTTTTCTTAACAAGATCTAGGTCTGTGTCACTATCATAATAAACTTTCATTTTACTCTCTTTCAATTTATTTTTTTATATAATCCAATCCTAAAGCCATAGAAACTAAACCAGATCTAGTTTGTTCAATTATTTTGAAGGACTTCAGTTTTTTTAACAAGCTTAGAATTTCTAATGGACTTCCTGCAAACTGAATAATAACATCACTATCTTTATTAAACAAAACAATAGCCTTAGTCTTTTTTATAACATTTTCAAAACTCTCATTAGTACTTCTTTTTACATTCAATTTAATCAAAATCAACTCTTTTCCAATAAAGCTATCAAGTTCGGTTATATCAACTAAGTTATGAACTGGTATTAACTTTTTAAGTTGAGCTTTAATTTGATCAACTATTATCTTAGTGCCAGATGTAACAATGGTTATTCTTGATAGGAATTTGTCAGAATCTACCTCTGACACAGAGAGACTTTCAATATTGTAACCTCTTCCTGAAAACAATCCAACAACTCTGGCTAAGACTCCTGGTTCATTATCAACCATAATTGACAAAATGTGTTTAGAATTATCATTTGACATTTTAAATTAAACTAAGACCATTCCTTCTTCAGAGATTTCACCTTCAAGTTTATCATTTGGTCCAAGCAACATTTGATTATGAGTTGAACCAGATGGAATCATAGGAAAGCAATTTTCATCAGGATCTACTACAACATCACAAATCACTGGTCCTTTTATTTTGAGCATTTCTTTAATTGCATCATCAACATCACTGGGTTTGATTACCTGAATTCCATTAGCACCAAATGATTCCGCTAATTTTACAAAATCTGGAAGAGATTCCATGTAAGACTCTGACAATCTATTACCATGTAATAATTCTTGCCATTGTTTAACCATACCCATGTAATGATTATTTAAAATAAATATTTTAACAGGTAGACGGTATTGTTTTATAGTTGATAGCTCTTGTATATTCATTAAGATTGAGGCTTCGCCAGCCACATCAATAACTAAACCATTCGGATGGGCTATTTGAACTCCCATAGCTGCTGGCAAGCCGTAACCCATTGTTCCCAAACCACCAGATGTCATCCAGTGTTTTGGTTTATTGAAAGTTAAGAACTGTGCTGCCCACATTTGATGCTGACCGACTTCCGTTGTAATATAAGGGTTATATTTTTTTGTTAACTCATTTAATCTTTCAAGAGCAAATTGAGGTTTTATAATCGACTTTGAGTTTTGATATTTAAGACATTCTCTTGAACGCCAACTATTAATTTTCTGCCACCATTTTTTTATATTTTTCTTATCAAAAAGAATTTTTTCTGTAGTAATCTTTTCATTTATTTTCTTGAGAATTTTATATAAATCTCCCTGTATGGTTAAATCAACATTTACACTTTTATTAAAAGATGACGGGTCAATATCCATGTGAATTTTTTTTGAATTTGGAGAAAATCCAGACACTTTTCCTGTAATTCTATCATCAAACCTTGCACCAACACAAATAAGCAGATCTGACTGATGCATTGATAAGTTAGCCTCATAAGTACCATGCATTCCAAGCATTCCAATGAATTGCTTGTCTGATGTTGGGAAAGAACCTAGACCCATTAAAGTTTGTGTGCATGGAAATCCGGTTTTTCTTATTAGCTTGAAGAGCTCTATTGAAGCTTTACTTCCAGAATTAACTATTCCACCCCCAACATAAAAAATTGGTTTTCTTGAATTCTTAAGAAGTTTAATTGTTTCATCAATTGAATTATTTGTGGGATTTGTCTGAGGTTTATAAAAAGATAACTTATTAGATACTTTTTTTCCTAAGTAACTTGTTTTAAAAGTTTGTATATCCTTTGGTATATCAACTAGAACTGGTCCTGGTCTACCGTTATTCGAAATATAAAATGCTGAATGAATTGTTTCTGCAAGTTTATGAACATCTTTTACTAAATAATTATGTTTAGTACAAGGTCGCGTTATTCCCACAATATCTGCTTCTTGAAACGCATCGTTTCCAATCATATGTGTGGGGACTTGTCCTGAAATACAAACAACAGGGATAGAGTCCATCATTGCGTCAGTCAAACCAGTAACTGTATTGGTAGCTCCAGGTCCAGATGTAACAAGAACTACTCCTACTTTGCCTGTTGATCTTGCATATCCTTCTGCAGCATGAACCGCAGCTTGTTCATGTCTTACTAAAATATGTCTAATTTTTTTTTGTTTAAAAAGTTCATCGTATATTGGAAGCACAGCTCCGCCTGGATAACCAAAGATTACGTCAACCCTCTCATTAATGAGAGTCTCAATTACTACTCTTGCTCCTGTTATTTTCTTCATAATATTTAAAGTAAACTAAAAAATGAATATACTCACTAAAAAATTTAAAAATTTAAAGATTTTTTAAAATAAAACTTTCTACTTTATTATATGGTAAAAATTTAGCATCTTTAGATTTATTTTTAAACCAAGTAATTTGTCTTTTAGCATATCTTCTTGTGTCAACCTTAAACATATCTAACGCTTCATCATAATCTAAAATACCCTTGTTTTTTTTTTTAAAAATCTGGAAACCAATTGACTTATGGAGTGGATGACTGATTTTTTTTTCTATGTCTAAAAAATCATTTACTTCATCTAAACCTCCATAATTGATAATTTTTTCGCACCGCTTATTTATTCTTTGATACAATTCATCACGTTCATGACTAATAAATATATATATCAATTTTTTAAATAGTTTTTTTGATTTGAGGGAGTGCCAAAATGTAAATGGTTTTCCAGTTTCAATTATTACTGATAGAGATCTTATAATCCTTTGAGAATCATTGACAGATATTTTACTAGCATATTTAGGGTCGAGTTCTTTCAACTTATTATATAGAAAATTATTACCCTCAAATTTTTTCATAGTTTCTATTTTATTAAGTGTTTTTTTTGAAATTTTTGGAATTGGTGATATTTGCCCATTGAGACTGTCAAGATATAAGCCAGTTCCGCCCACAAATATTGGAATTTCATTGATATTACTTGTCGACAAAACTCTTTTTACTTTTTCTAACCAAACTCCTAGATCACACTTATGTGGATAATTTATAAAACTGAAGAGTTTACAGGAATGTTGATTTAGTTCAGTTTTAGAAGGCACATTAGTAAGAAGTTTCAATTTATCATAAACTTGCATACTATCAGAGTTGATTATGTAGCTTGGGACCTTTGATTGTAAACTCAGTGCTAGTGCTGTTTTGCCTGATGCAGTTGGCCCGCCTATCAAAATAGCTAAAGGATACAACTTAATTTAATTTGAGTACTAGGAATCTTGAGAATTCTCCCTCGTACACCTGTAAGAGAATAGATTCTGCGCCTTTCTTAAGAAATTCATTAAATATGTCTTGAGCTTTCTTAGGTTCTTTTATATCTTTTTGCGCAATTTGTGAAATAACCATTCCAACATTTAACCCTGACTTGGCAGCTACGGAATCCCTTTTAACTGCTGATATAACAACACCACTTACATTTTTTGATATATTATACTTACTTCTTGTCTGACTGTTAAGACCAAGTAACCTTAAACCAACTTTGTCTATTTCCACTTCTTTGGAATTCACATCTTTTTTTTCATCTTCCTTTTTTGTGGTGTCGGAGCTAAACTTTTCAAGTTCACCCAGTTTTACTGTGAAGTTTCTAAATTTATTATTTCTCCAAACTTTTACTGTTGCCCTGCTTTCAACGGCAGATTCCGCTACTGTTCTTTGTAATGACTTTACATCCTTTATTTTTTTGCCATTGAACTCTACGATTACGTCTCCTGACTTTAATCCACCTTTTTCTGCTGGTTCACCAGGATTGACCATTGAAATGAGAACACCCTCATCATTTTTTAGGCCAAGACTTTTTGAGATTTCTGGGGTCAACTCTTGAATTCTTACGCCTAACCATCCTCTTTGCGTTTTTCCATACTTCTTTAATTGTTCTAAAATAGGCTTAGCTAAATTAGCTGGAATCGAAAAACCAATTCCAACGCTACCTCCGGTAGGAGAGAAAATGGCCGTGTTTATTCCAAGTACATCGCCATTATAATTAAATAATGGACCCCCGGAATTACCTCTGTTGATTGAAGCATCGGTTTGAATGAAACTATCATATGGACCAAAGTTAATATCTCTATTAAAAGCAGATATTATTCCAGTTGTTACAGTTCCCCCTAGCCCAAATGGGTTTCCTATTGCTATAACGGAATGCCCTACCCTAGCTTTATCGGAGTTAGCAAAATTTACAAATGGAAGTGGGTCTTTCGATTCTACTTTTAGGAGTGCAAGGTCTGTTAGTTTGTCTTTTCCAATAAGTTTTGCCTCAAGTTCTGTTTCATCCTGAAACTTTACTTTAATTTCATTCGCTTGTTCAATAACATGATTGTTGGTCACAATATAACCTGAAGCATCTATTACAAATCCTGATCCCAAGGCCTGAGGTGTTTCATTTTGGGGTTGATTGGGCCTTTGCTGAGGTGGGCCAAATGGAAATCCCGGTGGAAAATTTTTAAAAAAATCTTTAAATTGTGGTGGGATGTTATCGAAAGGCATCTGATTCATTTCTTCTTGCTTCTTAGGTTTCTGAGTTGTAAAGACGTTTACAACACTTGGTGAAAGCTTTTCGACTATATCAGCGAGTTCGTCTGAGCTAGGATGGGATAAAGTGTTTTTTGTTAAAAAAAGCGTGAAGATGAAGCTTAATAATAAAACGTAGTATCTAGGAGTAGTCATCTTTTACTACCTTTAGAATCATTAAAGAATTCTAGAAATTCACTGTCTGGCGAAAGAATCATGGTTGTTCCATCTTCACCTAAAACATTTCCATATGCCTGCATGGATCTATAAAATGAGTAAAAATCAGAATCCATCTCAAAAGCATTTGCGTAAATTGAGATGGCTTTAGACTCACCTTCACCCCTTAAAATTTCAGACTTTCTATTTGCTTCAGCAAGTATTACTGTTTTGTCCTTATCAGCCTCAGCTCTTATTTTTTGAGCAATCTCAGAGCCTTTAGCTCTAAATTCTTTAGCTTCACGAACCCTTTCACTCATCATTCTTTCATAGATGGCTTGGCTGTTAGCTTCAGGTAAGTCAGCTCTTCGAATTCTTACATCAACAATTTCAATACCGAACCTTGATGCTTCACTATTAACCTCATCTCTTATCCTTTTCATAATGTCGCTTCTTTCCTCTGAGAGTAACTCATCTAGTGTAACAGTTCCAACCACTCGCCTTAGTGAAGAAATAACGTTTGAGTTAAGTCTATTTCTAACGTTAGATTCGCTTCCAACTGTTTTATAAAACTCTAGAGGGTCTGTGATTTTGAACCTTGTAAACGAGTCGATCAACATCCTCTTTTTATCAACGGCTATGACCTCCTCTATGGGCAAGTCATACTCTAAAATTCTTTTATCATATCTTACGACGTTCTGTATAACGGGTATTTTGAAATTTAGTCCAGAGTCTTGGACGACTCTTTTTGGTTCTCCAAATTGGAGAACAAGCCCTTGCTGCTTTTCGTTCATAGTAAAAAGACCATTAAGGCTAATCAAAGATGAAATAATTATAAAGCCAAGGAAAATTGACAACTTACTCATTGGTATCCCCACTGTTTGTTTGAGACGACTTAAGGGATTTCTTTTTCAACTCAGGTAGGGGAAGATAAGGTACTACGCCTCCACCTGCTTTGTTATCTACTATCACTTTGTCTATTTTACCAAGAGTTTTCTCTAACGTTTCTAGGTAAATTCTTTCTCTTGTAACTTCTTTGGAGTTTTTATAAGAGTTGTAAACGGAGATGAACCTTTGAGCTTCACCCTCAGCTTTAGCAACAACTTCTTTCTTGTAAGCCTCTGCTTCTTGTATAGTTTTCTCAGCTTCCCCTCTTGCTTTTGGAATGATATCATTCCTGTAGGATTCTGCCTCATTTCTCAACCTTTGTTCATCTGTTTTTGCTCTTTGCACATCTCTATACGATTCGATAACTAGCTCTGGAGGATCAGCTTTCTGAAGTTGAACTTGTGTTACCAGTATACCTGCAGAATAATAATCAAGAACTTCTTGTACTTTGTTTTTCACATGCTCTTCTATAACAGATTTACCTTCAGATAAAATTGGGTCAATTGGTGTTTGACCAATTTTTTCTCTCATAACACTTTCGCCAATACTTTTTATTGTGATTTCAGGGTTTCTAACATTGAAAAGATAGTCTCTGGCATCGTTAATAATCCAAAAAATTGTGAAATTCAGATCCACTATATTTTCGTCTCCAGTTAACATTAGAGCCTCTTCGGGAATCTGTCTTGTTTGCTGTGAGTTGGAGAACTGTGATTGCGAATTTCTAAATCCAACCTCTATCCTGTTGACTTTCGTAACCTTAGGCTTCATTGCATATTCTATTGGATAAGGAAGGTGATAGTGAAGTCCCGGTTCGGTTGTGCGAACATATTCTCCAAATCTTGTAACTACTCCCTGCTCGTCCGTTCCAACTCTATAAAAACCACTTAACGTCCAGATACCAACTAAGATTAATATAATTACATAAAAGTTCAGGGGGTTTTTCTTGGGAAACATGTCTTTTAGTTTTCTTTGCACATTGTTAAAGTAATCATCATCAAAAGAATTATTATTATTTGAACCATTGTTTCTGGGTTTATTACCCCACGGACTGTTATTATTGCTATTTAAGGACCAAGTCATAATTTAAAAAAAAACATTTGTTTCACTTTATATAAGAATTGTTTTGTGCATGCAAAGAATTATTTTTGTAATTTTACTTTTTAAAGAAATAATTTAGTATTTTATTTCATGATTAAAAATATAATTGTTATTGGTTCTGGTAAAGGCGGTGTTGGAAAGTCAACAATATCTGTAAACCTCTCGATAACTCTTTCAAAATATTACAATTATAAAGTGGGTCTTTTGGATGCAGATATTTATGGTCCATCAGTACCAAATTTATTGGGAATTAATTCAAAACCTTCAACAAATAACAAAAAAATAGTTCCATATGATAATTTCAATATAAAATCAATGTCTATTGGTAACATGATTCCAGAAAATAGTGCTGTTATTTGGAGGGGAGCAATGGTTTCAAGTGCCATTAAACAATTATATAATGATGTTGATTGGGGTGATTTAGATTATTTAATTGTAGATTTACCTCCCGGTACAGGTGATATCCAACTTTCACTGTCTCAATATCTGCGTATATCAGGGTCAGTAATAGTATCAACTCCTCAAGAAATATCACTTATTGACGTTAGAAAAGCTATATCAATGTTTCAAAAGGTTAAAATACCAATCTTCGGTTTAGTTCAAAATATGAGTTACTTAGAAGTAAATGGTAAAAAAGATTACATATTTGGCAAAGATGGTGTCTTGAATGAGTCAAAAAAACTGAAAATTCCACTCTTGGGAGATTTACCAATATTAAGCAATATTGCTAAGTGTAGCGATGATGGTAAACCTGCAGTTATTGACAGTGAATCTTTGGCAACCAAAGAGTTTAAAAAAATAACTGAAAATCTCATAGCAAGTCAAAAAAACAACCTTTCTGAAGATGTTGAAATAAGGAATTAAATTCCAAAAACTTTTTTTAACGCTTCCAATTCCCTTTTAGAAATATCAATATTATTATTGGATTTCCGATGAAGTTTGTTTTTCAAAAATTCTATTCCTTTTGATGAAAGCATTAGTGACTTCAATCTATTGTCAATAAAAGCTTCATATGTCAGGGGAACCCATTTTTTTAGAATATCCATCATTTTTTCAGCATAAACTCTAATTTCATATTGTGCATGGTCATCGAATCTAAGTGCTAAAAAATGCATCAAATTATGTAAATCTATTTTCCAGTACCATTGTGTGTAACTATTAAGTGGCAAAACCACGCGTGATAACTCTCTTGCTAAGCCTTTATTATTTTTATCTAAAAAATCTCCATCTTCATCAATGTTAAGTAATGTATTATAATTTTCAAAATTACTTTTAGAACTCTCTGCTATAATCTTTCTATAATTTTTCTTTTCATTATCATTTAATTCCCCCGCTCTCCCTTGATTGTTTGATTTTGACTGTGGTTTAAGTTCTTTTAGATTTGGAATATAAAATTCATTATCTAGTACCGAATATCTAGCAGAATATTCGTTTACGTTAGCCGTCCTATGTCTTATCCATTGTCTTGCAACGAATATTGGAAGTTTTATGTGAAATTTAATTTCATTCATTTCAAACGGTGTAGAATGACGATGACTGAGCAAATAGCTTATCAAATTTTTATCTTGATTAAGTTTTTTTGTCCCTTTTCCATAAGAAACTCTCGCAGCTTGAACAATAGATGAATCATTTCCCATATAATCTACAACTCTTACAAACCCATGGTCCAAAATTTTAAAAGATTTATACATAATCTTTTCTAATTTGGGAGCTACCACTCTTTTAGTTGAGAAATCATTCTTTTCTAGATTTTCAATTTCTTTTTTTATTTTATTACTTTTTTTCATTCTCATATAATATAAAAAGCGCAAACCATTACAATCAAATTAAGGTTTTATTTTTATTTAATAACGTTTATTATAAGTTTGCTGTTTTACAGCTATAGCAATAAACGTTTGGTTTGAACTGAAACGGACCCGGGGGCGGTACCCGGCACCTCCACCAATATATTTTTAAAAGGGGGTGAAATAGGATCGACGTGCATGTAGACGATCAAAAACTTTGCTCGAAATGGTACCATCGTTACCGGACCAAAACTTATAAATGCCAACGATAATGAAATGGCACTCGCTGCTTAATTAAGCAAGCGCGGTTATGAGAACACCGGGCAACAGAAGTCTCATCGGCAAGGGCGGGCGATTGTTCGCCCTTGTTTGT
>JBELJQ010000035.1:0-11086 GCA_042090305.1 Candidatus Pelagibacteraceae bacterium
TATAATCAATGACTTATATAGTTTATTTGTCAAAAATTGGAAATAACAATTAAGTTTTAAGTTTTAATTAAATATAGTTTTAGTTATGTTTATAAACAACTTTATCCACACCTTTTACCATTACATTTAAAAAAAAATCTTAAATTACTTTAATATGCTATCTAAATTGTTTTTGATTGTATTATCAACATTCATTAGTCTGATATATGTTGTTCTTAATATTGCACGGATAAGTTTTGATGAACTATTAAATTCTTTTGTAAGTGTTTCTTTTGGTATTCTAAAAGCTTTAGAATTTTTTGTCGCTTTAGTAGTTACAGTTCTTTTTGTACCTAACAAAACCGATTGTTCTCCAAACACCTCTTTTTCATTAATAAATCCAACTGTTACACCTTTTTCAGAAATTATTTCTACTTCTCCTTTTTCAAGAAAATATGCAAAATTTGCATCGTCGCCTAACTTATAAATTAAGTCACCTTGCTTCCATTCTACATTATTTTGGTTATTTATTTTAGTTGTCATCACTTACTTTTAGCAATATTAGCAGTAAATAGAAAAAAAAGCAAAGGAAGCCACTTTGCTTTTACTTCAATCAGAGGGCTTTATGGCATATTGATTTACTATTACAAAGTGGCATAAATAATGTAGTTATTATTTAAATTGTTTAAAGAAGTATTATATATATATTTTAAATATTTAATTAATTTTATGATAAATGATGAAATAGAACTGAGAGTATGTACAAATTGTGATTGTCCTCTACCAAATTCATCTGAAAGATTAAATTTTTTTAATATTAACCCAAAAATATGTGATGATTGTCTGAAGATAATTAAAAGTGAGAATTAGAGAAAAAAGAAATTGCTTTAAATGTGAATCTTCCTTTTCAGAGTTATTTAGGTGCAAACTTGATGAAAAAGGAAATTGGTGTTTTTTGTGCAAATCTTGTCTAGATAAGACAAAAGAAACCAATATTTTCTACCAATATGGTGGTACATGGAAAGCAAAAAAAATTAATTAATGTTAATCTAGTCAGGTAATTAAATGTTAAATAGTGTTATGAAACTAAGCTTAGTCAAATATTTATTTGTTTTTTTACTTTTAATTTTAATATTTATTGAAGGTCAAACCAGCCCTGTCGGTAAGAACTTATATTGTTTTATGGATAATACGACAAATGAAAATTACCTTAAATTCAGGGGCATTAGTTTTGAAACTGGAAAATCTGTAAGAGTTGCTAGTTTGAAGGTTAAAAACAATCAACTAAAAGTAATATCAAAGTTAACCCCATACAAGCTGAAAAAAACTATGATCAATTTTAAGATTAAATTCATATGGTACGGTAATATTTTTTTTGAGGACTTTCGCCTCGATAGAAATACTTTAAAACTTTTTCACAGCAAGAATAAAGATATAAGCGAATTAAGTTGTAAAATAGTAAAAGGAGATTTTATGTCAGAAATGAACAAAAAGAGAGATGAATTACAAAAAATTCTTGATAAAAACTTAAATAATAAGAAAATTTAATTACCTTATAGAAATTAAGTAAATGTTAATAAAAAAAAAGCCTGACATTTGCCAGGCTTTTCAATTCTTTAGTTAGTTTTAAAATTACTTCTCAGCGCAAGCGTATGAGTTAATTTCAAGTCCAACTGAGATTTCAGAAATCATAGGTTTTGTCCAAGCCATTATTCTATTCCTTTAAAAAGTTAATATTACTTGATGATAAAGGTAAACATAATTTATTAACTAATGCTTAGCTGTCTGTTCATCTTATATTAACATAAAGGAGTTGGAGTCTTTTAAATAAAAAAAGAGGGTTTAGATGCTAGAATTTTTATAAATACTAGTTTTTACTAAATAATAACAATGCTTTGTCAAATATTGCTTCAGCTGTCTCAAGTTCACCAATTTCAAGCATTTCTTGACCTTTAGCTTTAAGGTTGGTGATTTGTGCAAATTTTTCAGAATTCACTGAGTTTTCAGAGTAAAGCTTAGAATCGACTTCAGCCATTTTTTGGTATGGGCAAGCTTCAACACTGAAAGAAAAAGCGATAGCAAAAAAAATATACATAAATTTTAATTTCATATTTTAACTCCTAGTATATAAAATATACTCAAACATACTATTTTTCAAGACATTTCTAGATTTATCCACCAAAAATGAGTTTAGATTGATTCTAACAAAAAAAACCTGACTAATTAGCCAGGCTTTTTAAAGAAACTTATTTTCTCTATTTGAAACTATTTCTCAGCACAAGCGTAAGAATTGATTTCAAGACCAACAGAGATTTCAGAAATCGTAGGTTTTGTCCAAGCCATCATTTTATCCTTTAAAAAGTTAATATTATTATGATTATAAAATATCAATGGTAACTTAATTTAATCTGAGCTTTTTATTCATCCTCAGTTAATATAGTTATAAATAATTTTGACTATTGGAAAAAAAAACTGTAGAGGATGAAGCTAGAATTGACTACTTTATAGCTAAAAATAAATGGATAATATTGTTTCCTTTAGGTATTTTAATTTTTGAGATTCCACCTATAATCTGAGAGGTTTAAATTATGTGTGGAAGATTCGTGATATATTCTGAGTTACCCTTTGGACTGAAGTTCGAAATCTCATATAACATTTCTCCATCACAATTAATTCCTATTAAAGTTAAAGATGGTTTTAAGCTTCTAAAATGGTCTTATTCACCTTCATGGAATAAAGATATGAACTTAATTAACTGTCGTTACGAAACTATGAATGAAAAGCCATCATATAAGAATGCTAAAAGGTGTGTGATTTTTCATAATGGATGGTATGAATGGCAAAAAATTAGTGCTGAGAAAATTCCTTACTACCACTATTCTGAATCAAATTATTTTGCTGGACTTTATAACGAATCGGGATGTTTGATAATTACAAGGAATGCTACACAGAACATAAATAAGATTCATCATCGTCAACCAGTACTGTTATGGCCAAATGAATTATCAAGATACCTTGATGGTGAAAATATTTTTGATAGTAATGCTAATATAAATGTAAATCTCCATCCTGTGAGTAAATATGTTAACAATCCATCAAATAATAATTCATCGTTGATTGACGAAGTAATTTAAGAATTTTCATTAATATGAAGTAAATTAAATGTATACTTATTATACTTATAATCTAACTAAAACATGAAAAAAAAAATTGACTATTGGAGATGGACTGGCTTTTTTATAGCAGTTATTGGGGCATATATTTTGGGGAATGCTGAAATTTTATCTCAATGGCTTGGATGGACATTATGTTCCTTATCATGTTTAATTTGGATTTTTATGGGAATAAAAGATAAGGATGTTCCAAGAACACTTATGGAAGTTATGTATTTTTTTATTGGTATAAGGGCCATAATAAATTGGCTTAATTTCAATCAATAGAATTAATGGATCTCAACAATATTTGTTAGTCAATTATAAATTCTGTAATGATTATTTTATAAACATTAATTGAAACTTTAATGATTTAAGTTTCTATTCTTAATGACTTTTAAAATTTAAATGCTAAGTTACGTTTATGAAAAATTTAATATTATTTATCGTTATATATTTTTCTTTCTCAGTATTAATGTCTGAGATCACTCTTAAAGCTAAATCACCTGAAGAAAGAGACCTTAATTGTATCACACTTTTGGAACTAGCTAGTGAAAAAAGTAAGAAGAATGGTGAAATGGTTAAATACGAAAAACTTAAAAAATTAAAGAAAACTTATTTAAGTAAATATTCAGGTGATCATTTTTCTGATAAAAATCAGAAGTTGAAATTAAATGAACACAATTTAAAAATTAAAGAAAAAGGCACGAGATATATAAATAAAGGCCTCCAGAAGTGTGGACTTAAATAGCTCAAAATTACAATTACTTCAAAATTAACATTTACTTTGGAATTTTCAAAAACCATTACCCTTTACTTTTCAGGTAAAGTGGGAATAATGTATAATATTGAATATGAATAACTGGTGGGTCTATATAATTCAATGTTGTAATGATAGCCTATATACAGGTATAACTACTGATGTTGAGAGACGCTTTGATGAACATCAGAATAATAATAGGAGAGCCTCAAAATATTGTGCTAGATTACGTCCACTCAAGTTAGTCTATAAAAGTTCAGCTTACCAAAATAAAAGTGATGCATCCAAAGAAGAATATCGTATAAAACAATTAAGTCGAAAAGATAAATTGAATCTTATAGAGACAAATTAATGAGCGAATTAAATAAAACTCTTGCAGATATATTTGGATACACATCCTTTAGACCAGGGCAAGAGGAAGTCATTAATCATTTAATGAAAAGAAAAAAACTCTTAGCTGTCATGCCAACGGGGGCAGGGAAGTCATTATGCTTTCAACTTCCAGCCATTCTTTTTGAAAATCAAACTATAGTGGTGTCTCCACTTGTGGCTCTTATGGATGACCAAGTTATTAATTTAAAAGATTTAGGTGTAAAGGCTGAGCGTATTCACTCAGGATTGTCGGAGTTTCAACGTAAACAAATATGGGAGGATTTTAAAAATAAACAGATTAAGATCTTATATATTTCACCTGAATCATTAATGCGTAATGAAATGTTAATCGCATTAAAGCCTTTGGATATCAGTATGTTCGTTATTGATGAAGCTCATTGCATTTCAAAATGGGGAAGTGATTTTAGACGTGAGTATGAGCTGTTAAAAGAGCTTCAAAACTTTTTTCCTAAAGCTGTTATTTCAGCATTTACTGCAACAGCTGATGAAGAAACAAGAGCTGATATTAATTATAAATTAACCAATGGAAAGGGTAAAATATTCCTTTACGGATTTAATCGCCCTAATCTTTCTTTAGCTGTTCAACAAAAAACAAATAATTGGAAAGTTCAGCTCTACGAGTTCTTAGTAGATAGAAAAAACCAATCAGGTATTGTGTATTGTTTATCACAAAAACTTACAGAACAATGCGCTGAATTTTTACAAACAAAGGGTTTTAATGCGTATCCTTTTCACGCTGGCTTGGATTCACAAGTAAAAATAGATACCCAAGACAAATTTATGACAGAGGATAATATTGTTGTATGTGCGACTATTGCATTCGGAATGGGGATAGATAAAGCAGATGTTCGATATGTTGCCCATATAAGTTTGCCTAGTAGTATGGAAGCTTTCTATCAGGAAATTGGGAGAGCAGGTCGCGATGGATTGGAATCTGATACTTTACTAATTTTCGGTTTACAAGACTTATTTCAACGTAAACGTTTTATTGACATGAGTGATGCTGATGAAAGTTTTAAAATAAAAGAACATAAACGATTAGATTCATTAATTGCTTATTGTGATTCGGCAACTTGTAGACGTCAGACCTTGTTAGCTTATTTTAAAGAAATATCAGAACCATGTGAAAAGTGTGATAACTGTCTTAATCCTCCACAAATGATTGATGGGACAGAATACGCCCAGATGACTTTATCAGCAATTTATCGTACAGGCCAGTATTTTGGTTCTGGGCATATAGTCGATATATTGCGAGGAGTTCAGAGCGATAAAGTATTAGCAAAGGGACATAATCAAATTAAAACATTTGGAGTTGGACAAACAGCCTCTGCAGATTTTTGGAAAACATTTATTCGACAGATGGTATCAGCTAATTATTTACTCATTAATATTCAACGTTATGGTGCATTGCAAATTACTTATAAAGGAGAAAAAGTGCTAAGAGGTCAAGATGAATATTTCTATCGTAAGATTGAGTTTAACAAATCGATTAAAGAAAAAAGAACGAAACCTGAAATAATAGATTCAAAAACTCTTAATGATGACAAAGAACTATTTTTAGCATTAAAAACTAAACGTATGGAACTAGCTCGCAAAAGACGAGTTCCTGCATATATAATATTTCCTGATTCAACTCTTCATCAAATGCTACTCCATAAGCCCCAAACTCTCGAAGAAATGGCAACGCTTAATGGGATAGGGCCACAAAAGTTAGAAAAATATGGAGAGGTTTTCTTGGAGGTTATCAAATCTTATGTTAACTTATAGTTAAATAACATTACTCGCACTATATGTTTGATTTTTTTACTTTGGACTTTTTGATTTTCTTTTAATAATTCGATTTTGAATATCTTTTAGTCTAAATTCTTCAGATTTTAATTTTTTATGAGCTGACTCAATCTGTCTTAATAAACTATCGTTATCTTCGAAAATTTTTTTAGATTTTATGTTTTGATTTACATTAGAGTCGTGATTAGTTGACTGATTTTTTTCACTTTTAGCAGGTATGGAAATTAAACTAATAGATAATAAAACGCATATTTTCAAACTGAAGATGAACATAAAAAGTCATGTAGATATTTAATAAAACCAAAAAAAAACCTAGCTTTAACTGGGTAGATTTGTTACACGTAAATAATTTAATATAACATTCTAATTAAATTAAATTTTACCGCGTTTGTCAAATTGTTTTTTACAAGTCATTGGTATTATCTATTTTTAATAAAAGTTTTATTTAAGAAGCAACTCTATTATTGTATAAAGGATTTATTAAATGATGTTTAGATTCATAATACTTGGTACACTTATAACTTTAATAGCAATGCTGATTTAAATGTTTATCACTTTTTTATTTTTGCTTATTCTATTTAATAATCAAGGCCAAACAAAATCTCCTGAGCAAATGATAAATGAATCTATAGCAAATTATCCTGGAAAATGTCCTTGTCCATATTCGATAATGAGTAACGGTAAAAAGTGTGGGAAAAGAAGTGCATATTCAAAACCTGGAGGTTATGAACCATTGTGCTATATTTCAGATATTACAGATGAAGAAAATAACAGTACAAATTTTAAAAAAGAAGTAAGAATTATAGATGGAGATACTATCCATGTTAATACAATTAAGTATAGACTTTACGGTATTGATGCACCTGAAATGAAACAATTATGCAAAATGAAGGAAAAAGATTACGATTGCGGAGTTAAATCAAAGGAATTTTTAGTTTCTCTTATTGGCAACCAGTCGTTGAAGTGTAATCAGAAAGATATCGATAGATATAAACGCATTGTTGCTGAATGTTTTATAGGTCAAATCAATATTAATAAGGAATTAGTGAGAAATGGTTGGGCTTTGGCTTATAGAGATTATTCTAGAGACTATGTTACTGATGAAGAGTTTGCTCAAAGAAATAATCTGGGTATGTGGAAGGGAACATTTATTCATCCAAAAAAATGGAGGAAATTAAATAGGTGAAGAATATAAAGGGTACGGATTTTCAGAAAATGGTCTGGACTGAGGTAAAAAAAATTCCTAGGGGTAAAACAATTACTTACAAACAACTTGCAATAAAGATTGGTAAGCCTAAAGCCTATCGTGCTGTAGCTAATGCATGTGCTAGAAATCCATTATTGGAAATAATTCCTTGTCATAGAGTCATAAGAGGTGATGGTGCAATGGGGGGGTATAATGGAGAAAAAGGAATAGAAAGAAAGAAAAGACTTCTTGAAAGTGAAGGTGTGAAATTAAAAATCACTTGATAGAGTCCTTAAATTTTTGGTCTGCTGATGAAAAAGTGTAACAAATTTTTTATCGTATATAATGTCAAGAATTCATAGATATTTTGCAATTAAATTCAAGAAATTAAGCTTATTTACTTAGTTTGCGATAATGTAAATACTTTACAGAGTTATTTAGTCAAGTTCTTAATTTCAGTCTTTATATTAGAATAGTGTTGAGTAAATTTGTTTTTTTCGTATGTCCATACTTCGACTTCAATATCTTGAGTCTCTTTTCGTGGACGTACACTTTCGGTAAACACTTCATTTTTTTTAAAGTTAAGTACTAGTCCCGTTTTAATTTTTTTGATGATAGCGTTATCATTTTTTGCAGCTGAGCGCAGATAATTTCTTAGTTGTTGTCGATGCTCTTCACCTATGCTAGACCCAACTTTAGTCTCAATAATTATAGCTTCTTTCAAATCCATACAAGGTGTAATGAGAAAGTCGAGTTCATGAAGACCAATGGGATGATTATCGTAAAACAGCTCTAGCCCAGCCTCTCTCATAAAGTCAATTTTATTTTTTCTAAATTCCACACCTAACGCAGTTTGGAAATGCTCTTCTTTTAAGCCTGATAGTTGTTTAAAAACTTTCTTTGATAGACTTTCGATTTTATCTAAAAACTTTTGCATGTCCTATTTTTTAGTTATGATATCAAAATGATAGTAAAGGTAAATCATTCAAATGTCATTTATAACTGTTTTTAAAAATATAGATAACTTATTGTGAAAAGAATCAGGGTGTACAACTGAGCTTGATAATATTGAACAAACCTCATGGCTTTTATTTTTAAAATATATCAATGACTATGAAATTGATCTTGAGAAAAAAAGCAAAGTTATCTGGCAATGAATATACCCCGATTCTTGAAAAAGAGTTTTTTTGGTATGGCTGAGAAAAAGTTTAGTTGCGTTGACCAAATATGAAATACATTTTTAGAGTTTCAAAAATATTTCATTCCTTAAGAATAAATGTTTCAGAGTAAATAAACAATCCATTAGATTTACTTAAGTCAACTCCTTTAACTTTAGAGGGTAGGGGGACAAAAAAAAATATAGTATAAATTTAATTAAATAAGCTTAATACTATTGAATTTATTTTTTTTATTAATATTTAACTACATATGAAACTTTTTTCCTTTTATTTAATTATTTGTTTTATAACTCTTTTTTCTGACACTAAAGGTAACTTTATAAATGATGTTAGAGATAAATTTGGTAATCCTGACAAGTCTTATTCAGTAAAAATGAAATCCGTTACTAAAGATAGTAAGAATAGTGAGTCTAAAGAAAAAAAATCAAAAAAGGAAAAAAAAAAAGGTGGATACAGGTAGCAACGGGAAAATAAAAAAACAATCCATTAGATTTTCTTAAATCATCACCTTTAACTTTTGAGTGTAAGTTAAGGAAAAAAATATAGTATAAAATCTAAAAATAAAAAAAATTATGTTTAAAAACTATTTATTTAGTTTAATGGCTTCTCTTCTTATCATTCCTGCTTATGTTATTGGAGTCCTAACTGGAGCGTTTATTGTCGAAGGATTTTATAATTCATCACAAATAATTTTTGATATCTCATATGATTGGATGTGGTGGTTGACAGTTTTTTTAGGAGGTGGGCTCGGTGGCTTCTTAGGTGGAAGTGCTGCAGCCTATGTAATTAATTTTTTTTTTAAAAAATTTAATTTGTATGCTGTAATGATTTTACCAATTTTATTAACAATCTTTGTTATATATAAAGAGGTCGCTTATGCAAATGAAAATGCTTGGTGAATTATTGCCTATGGAGCTTTTTTTAGAACAATAGTTTGTACTTCAGTGTTATTTTACTTATTAAGAAAGATTTCCCAAAAAAGAGGAGACGTAACATAAATTTCTTATCATGGCTTGAGTTTTATAATTTATATTCACATATAAGTGTATATGAAAAAATTCCTTCCATCTCTAGTTACGATAATCCTTATTTCGTCATGTGCATTAGAAAAAGAAAAACTTACAGAAAATATTGGTAAATATGTTCCACCAAATATTGACGATACTAATTTTAAAAATTCCGTAATTACTAATAAAGATTTTGACGAAGCTTGGACCTCTATAACTGATTTTGTAAATAATTCTTTTTTTAAAATCGAAAACCTTGAGAAAGATTCTGGATTATTAACTTTATCATTTGGTTCAAAAGAAGCTGAAAATTTTATAGATTGTGGTGATTTTGAATATACTCTTTTTTTTACTGGTGAAGAATTCAAAGGTTCTTACATTGATTATGCTAAAAGTGGCTTACTAGCAGTACTTGAAGCAAAAATGAATATCAACATACAAAAAATTGATAATGAATCTACAAAAATAAGTATTAATACAAACTATACGTACTCTACACAACATGCACTTGGGTATTATGACCCAAAGCTAAACCAAACTTATAGTTTTGAATCAGGAGGCTATCAAACAATAGACGTTATCAACCCTATTAAAGGAAGTATTCCAACACGAACTTGTAAATCAACCAACTTTGCAGAGAATGCAATTTTTAATCTAATAAAGTAAGGTTTGTTTGTTATTTTCTAAAAAACATTAATATCAAACTAACAACTACACTCACAACAATACAGGTAACTATTGGAAAATAAAAAGAGGAGTTTTCTTTTTTAACAACAATATCACCTGGCAATCTTCCCAATCCAATGTCCCTTAAAAAGGGATATAATAATCCTACAAGAATAAATAAAACTCCAATGATAATAAGTGTTTTTTGAATCATAAATGAATTCCTACAATTTTACGCCTTCACTTTTAAGCAGTTTTTTCTAATTTATCGATACTTTATCGCTTGCCCACTTGCGTAAACGGAATTCCAACAATTTGTCCCCCAAGTGTCAGTACCTGTTTTATCAAAGGTAACATCAATAATAGCATCTGCATTAAGTCTATATGCCTCTAGTCTTAACCTTAATAATGCATCTCCTTTTGAAGCAGGTGGGTCCCAAGTTTTGTTCTTACAAGAATAAGCTTCAACAATTGATATAATATCAAATTCTTGGTCTGGTTGCCTGCTAGATTCCAGTGTAAATATTCTAACTTTTGATGCATTTTGGAGTTCATCATTTTCTAATAATTTGAGATTCTCGACATGTACTAAAGGCCCACACCCTAACAGAAATAGAAGAGGAAAAATGAACATATATTTCATACAAAATTTTCTTAAAAATCTCATTATTATAAATAGTATCTTAGATAATAAAAAAAAAAAGAAAAAAACAATCCATTAGATTTACTGAAATCAACCCCTTTAACTTTTGAGGGTAGGGGGAGGGAAAAAATATGGTATAAATCTAACTAAGAGTTTAAAGGGTAAGATAATATTTATAATAGGTTTTATTGGTTTTTGAATATTGAATTTATTCTATCATTCACAGAAATATAAATACTTTTAAAACTCTCTGGAAAGTTTAACTTAAGAACACTTGAACTCTCATCAACCTTTTTTTCAATTTCATTTAATATATCTTTATTAGAAAATAATG
>JBELJQ010000011.1:0-51158 GCA_042090305.1 Candidatus Pelagibacteraceae bacterium
TCCGCAAAGAACTGGAACGAATTTACTTTCAATTGTACCTTTTCTAATTAAAGATTTTAAGACATCCTCTGATGGAGATTCTCCCTCAAGATATTTTTCCATTACATCGTCATCCATCTCAACTACTGACTCTAGCAAGCTTTCTCTATATTTTTCAGCTTTTTCTTTCATATCTTCGGGTATGTCTTCATAAACAAACTTAGCACCCAATGACTCTTCTTGCCAAACAATTGCTCTCATTGTTACTAGGTCGATTAGTCCTTTGAAGTCAGCTTCGGAACCCAATGGAAGTTGTATTACCAATGGTGTTGCACCCAATCTATCCTTAATCATTTCCACACATCTGTAGAAATCTGCTCCAACTCTATCCATTTTGTTAACAAAACACATTCTGGGTACACCATATTTATCTGCTTGTCTCCAAACGGTTTCAGATTGTGGCTCAACACCAGCAACGGAATCAAAAACACAAACACTTCCGTCTAAGACCCTAAGTGATCTCTCTACTTCAATTGTAAAATCAACGTGTCCTGGTGTATCTATAATATTAATTCTTTTATCATTCCAAAAACAAGTTGTTGCTGCCGATGTTATTGTAATACCTCTTTCTTGTTCTTGTTCCATCCAATCCATTGTAGCTGCTCCGTCATGCACTTCACCAATTTTATGAGAGACACCTGTGTAATAGAGAATTCTTTCAGTAGTTGTAGTTTTACCGGCATCAATGTGAGCCATAATACCAATATTTCTATAATTATTTAAATCTGTTGTTCTAGTCACTGCTACCACCTGTAGTGAGCGAATGCTCTGTTTGCTTCAGCCATTTTATGGGTATCTTCTTTTTTCTTAACTGACATTCCTTTATTGTCATTAGCATCTGTTAATTCTTGAGCTAGTCTATCAACCATTGATTTCTCGTTTCTTTTCCTAGAGGCATCAACAATCCATCTAATTGCAAGAGCTTGTGCTCTTTCATTTCTAATTTCAACTGGAACTTGATAGGTAGCCCCTCCGACTCTTCTTGACCTTACTTCTATTCCAGGTTTAACGTTATTTAATGCGTTTCTAAATACATCTATGGGACTTTTCAGTTTGAGTCGACTTGCTGCCATTTCTAATGCATCGTATACTATCTTTTCAGATTTTGATTTCATTCCGTCTACCATTACAATATTAATAAACTTTGACAAAACTCTGTCTTTATAGAGTGTGTCAGGCCTAGTCTCTCTTTTATCTGCTTTTCTTCTTCTAGACATAAATTACCTACTTAGGACGTTTGGCCCCATATTTAGATCTACGCTGTTTTCGATCCTTGACACCTTCTGTATCTAATATGCCCCTTAGAACATGATATCTAACTCCTGGAAGATCTTTTACTCTACCCCCTCTAATTAATACAACTGAGTGTTCTTGTAAATTGTGGCCTTCGCCAGGTATATAGCTTGTAACTTCAAAACCATTGGATAGCTTGACTCTTGCAACTTTTCTCAAAGCTGAATTAGGTTTCTTCGGTGTAGTTGTATAAACTCTAGTACATACACCTCTTTTTTGAGGACAGGCTTCAAGTGCAGGCACCTTATTCCTCTTCATTTGTTTAGATCTTGGAGATCTAATTAGTTGGTTAATCGTTGGCATATTATCCTCAAAAGTTAGAAATTGTGTTTGGCAAAGCCACTACCAATTATTTTTTGAATACTAGTATATCTTTATATACTGTCAACAACTGAATGAAAAAAAATTAAAAAGAAATAACTTTTAAAATCACGCCTTTTCAGAATTTGCCTTTTCAAGCAGTTCCTTATCTTTTTTAACTGCTTCAACCTTTACTTGAGACATAAATGAACCTGTCCCACAAGGCACCAAACGACCAACTATTACGTTTTCTTTTAAACCTTGAAGGCTATCTACTTTTCCGGACACAGATGCTTCAGTGAGTACTCTTGTAGTTTCTTGAAATGAGGCAGCCGAAACAAAACTGTCGGTTTGCAGAGATGCTTTGGTAATACCAAGAAGTACTTTATAACCTTTAGCAGGTTTTAAACCCTCCTTAGTTATAGATGTATTAATGTCTGTAAATTCTTTTTTACTTACTTGCTCGCCAGCAAGGAATGTTGTGTCACCAGGGTCTGTTATTTCAACTTTTTGCATCATTTGCCTGACAATTACTTCGATATGCTTATCATTTATTTTTACACCTTGAAGCCTGTAGACATCCTGTACTTCTTTGGTTAAGTAGTCCGACAATGCCTCCATTCCTTTAACTCTTAGAATGTCATGCGGCACCGGACTTCCATCAACAAGAATATCTCCGACCTCAACATAATCGCCTTCTTGAACAGAAAGATGTTTTGTTTTTGATATTACATATTCCACTGGTTCTAATGAAGCATCGTCAGAAACGATAGAAATTTTTCTTTTTGCTTTATAGTCTTTGCCGAAAACTATCTTTCCTTGAATATCAGCTATAACTGCATGATCTTTTGGTCTTCTAGCCTCAAAGAGTTCAGCAACTCTTGGTAATCCACCAGTAATATCTTTAGTTTTACTTGATTCTTTGGGTACTCTTGCAATGACATCGCCTTCTTTAACTTTTTTTGTGTTTGTAACGCTAATAATAGCGTCAACAGGTAATTCATAGCTGGCAGGACTTCCATTTTCTAAAACTAGTATTTCACCCTTAGTTGATTTATCATGAATTTCAATTCTAGGAAGCAGATCCTGATTTTTGGCTTGCTGTTTCCAGTCAATAACAATATTACTTGAGAGTCCTGTAGAGTCGTCAATTATTTGTCTAGTTGTAATGCCTTCCTCGATATCTTTAAAAACAAGTGAGCCAGTAGCTTGAGCGATAATAGGCAATGTGAATGGATCCCATTCTGAAATAACATCAGAAATTTTTACTTTATCTCCGTCCTTGAAATTTAATTTACATCCAAATGGTATTCTATGCTTAGCCTTTTCTTTCTTATTCTCATCAAGTATCAAAAGTGAAGCATTTCTTGACATATTAATAGTAGAACCTGAGCTATCGTTTGCTGATTTAAGATTCAAATATTTAACTGCACCTGAAAATTTAGATTCAATACTTGAAATTTCTGTTCCTTTTTGAGCAGCACCACCAATATGGAATGTTCTCATTGTCAACTGTGTTCCTGGCTCTCCAATGGACTGTGCGGCAATAACGCCAACTGCCTCTCCAATATTTACAGGGGTGCCTCTAGCTAAATCTCTACCGTAACATTTTGCACATATACCAAATTCTGCCTCACACGTAATTGCTGAGCGGACCTTAATCTTTTCAAAATTTGCTTTATCAATTAACGACAAATGTTCTTCAGAAACTATATCTCCGTTTTCTGCAATAGTTGTATTGGAATTTTTATCAATTAAGTCTTCAGCTAGTGTTCTTCCTAAAACTCTTTCTGATAAAGGCTCAACAACTTCCCCACCATCGACAATAGCCTCTAATGTTATATAATTAGTGGTAAAACAATCATCAACTGTGACAATACAGTCTTGAGCAACGTCAACCAATCTCCTAGTTAAATAACCAGAGTTAGCAGTTTTAAGAGCAGTATCTGCGAGACCTTTTCTTGCTCCGTGGCTGGAGTTGAAATATTCTGCAACAGTTAAACCTTCCTTAAAATTAGACATAATTGGTGTTTCTATAATTTCACCTGAAGGTTTAGCCATAAGTCCACGCATTCCTGAAAGTTGTTTCAGCTGAGCAGCCGAACCCCTGGCCCCAGAATCCGCCATCATATAAACAGAATTGTATGCATTAACTTGGTCTTTTTCTTTTGGAACCATTATCTTCATCATTTCATCTGCAACAGAATCCGAGCACTTTGCCCATGCATCAACTACTTTGTTATATTTTTCACCTTTTGTAATTAAGCCCTCTGCATACTGTTTTTCATAAGATTTAACTTTTGACTCAGTCTCATCTAGTAATTTAGTTTTATTATCTGGTATTAATAAATCATCTTTGCCAAAAGAAATACCAGCTTTACACGCTTCTTTAAAGCCGAGTTCCATAAGTTTATCTGCGAAAATAACTGTCTTTTTTTGACCACAATGTCTGTATACTATATCAATTGCGTTACTTATCTCTTTTTTTGTAAGAACTTTATTAATGATATTAAAACTCACTTTAGGATGCCTTGGTAAAATCTCACTTATAAGCATGCGTCCTGGGGTGGTTGATACTGTCTGTACGATTGGCTGGAAATTTTCATCAAGTGTTTTATACCTACACTTGATGCTAGAGTGAAGTGTTACTATTTTTTCATCAATCGCTAGAATAAGTTCGTCTAATGAAGAAAAAATCATTCCATCACCTTTATCGCCAGGACTTATTAAACTCAAGTAATATAAACCCAGAATCATATCTTGAGATGGTACAATTATTGGTTTTCCGTTTGCAGGTGAGAGTATATTATTTGTAGACATCATTAGAACTCTTGCCTCGAGTTGAGCCTCTAAAGATAATGGGACATGCACAGCCATTTGATCACCATCAAAGTCAGCGTTAAATGCTGTGCAAACTAGAGGATGTAACTGAATAGCTTTTCCTTCAATTAGCATTGGCTCGAAAGCTTGTATACCAAGCCTATGAAGGGTTGGGGCTCTATTTAGAAGCACTGGATGTTCTCTAATCACTTCATCAAGTATATCCCAAACTTCTGGTCTCTCTTTTTCCACCATTTTCTTGGCGGCCTTTATGGTTGAAGCCATATTATATTTTTCTAACTTTGAGTAAATGAATGGTTTAAATAACTCTATTGCCATTTTTTTTGGAATTCCACACTGATGTAACTTTAATTCGGGACCCGTTACAATTACAGACCTTCCAGAATAGTCTACCCTTTTTCCAAGAAGATTTTGCCTAAACCTACCTTGCTTTCCCTTAAGCATATCAGATAAAGATTTTAATGGCCTCTTGTTGGTTCCAGTAATTACCCTTCCCCTCCTACCATTATCAAACAAAGCATCACATGCCTCTTGAAGCATTCTCTTCTCATTTCTAACGATAATATCCGGCGCTTTGAGGTTCAACAATCTTTGTAATCTGTTATTTCTATTAATTACTCTTCTGTACAAGTCATTGAGATCTGAAGTCGCGAATCTACCACCATCAAGAGGAACTAAAGGTCTAAGTTCTGGAGGGATAACTGGTATTACATTTAAAATCATCCATTCAGGTTTTAATTTTGAACTTATAAAAGCCTCTATTAACTTTAATCTTTTAACAAGTTTCTTCTTTTTTGTTTCTGATGAAGTCGATGCTAATTCTTCCCTGACAACTTTTTTTTCTTCCACTAAATCAATTTCAGCTAGAAGCTTTTGTATAGCTTCTGCACCAATCATACTTTCAAAACTATCTCCGAATTCTTCTTTTAAGCTCGCATTCGTCTCGTCGTCAAGGATCTGATATTTTTTTAACGATTTCACCATTCCTGGCTCTGTTACGATAAAGCTTTCAAAATACAATACTTTTTCAAGATCTTTGAGTGCAAGGTCTAACAATAAACCAATCCTACTTGGTAAAGATTTTAAAAACCAAATATGCGCAACTGGAGCTGCAAGCGGTATGTGTCCCATTCTTTCTCTACGAACTTTTGTAAGCGTAACTTCAACGCCACATTTTTCACATATTATTCCTTTGAATTTCATTCTTTTATATTTTCCACAAACACACTCATAGTCTTTAATTGGCCCAAAAATTCTTGCACAAAATAAACCGCTTCTTTCTGGTTTAAAAGTTCTGTAGTTAATCGTTTCGGGTTTTTTTATTTCACCGTGCGACCACGATGAGATCTCTTCTGGACTTGCAATTGAAATTTTAAGTTGATCAAAGTTTACTAGACTAGGCTTTTCAATTAATTTTAACATTTCACTCATTGTATATCTCCTAGTTTATATTTCTTTCAAGCAACTCAACATTCAAACCTAGCGATTTGAGTTCCATTATAAGTACATTAAACGATTCAGGTATTCCTGATTCAATATTATCATCACCCCTGACAATAGTTTCATAGGCTTTTGTTCTCCCTGACACATCATCTGACTTAACTGTAAGCATTTCCTGTAGTGTATATGAAGCACCATAAGCCTCCAAAGCCCATACTTCCATCTCTCCAAACCTTTGCCCACCAAATTGTGCTTTACCCCCCAAAGGTTGCTGAGTAACTAGACTGTAAGGACCAATTGACCTAGCATGTATTTTATCGTCAACAAGATGATTCAATTTAAGCATATAGATTTGCCCAACAGTTATAGCTCTATCAAATTCCATACCGGTTCTTCCATCAACAAGTCTTTTTTGACCACTAGTTTCACTTGATGCTAAATTAAAGAAGTTATTAATATCTAACTCCTTTGCACCATCAAATACTGGTGTTGCGAACGGCACACCTAACTTAAGGTTAATTGCTCTTTTGGTAATTTCATCATCACTGAGTTTCAAGAATCTAGCATTATAAATCTCTTTACCATAAACACTTTCAAACATTTTTCTTATCTCTTTTACTTTGTCTTTTTGTTTTTTTGATTGTAATCCTAGCTTATGAAATTTTTTCCCTAAATCAACAGATGCAGCACCTAAATGAGTTTCAAGAATTTGTCCAACATTCATTCTAGATGGTACACCTAATGGATTAAGCACAATATCGACTGGTGTTCCATCCTCCATATAAGGCATATCCTCAACTGGAATAATCCTAGAAATAACTCCCTTATTTCCATGTCTTCCGGCCATTTTATCTCCTGGAGCAAGCTGTCTTTTTACAGCTACAAATACTTTTACAAGCTTCATAACACCAGGTTGAAGCTCGTCACCAGATTGAACTTTGTCAACCTTAGATTGAAATGTTTTATTGAGTAAGTCTAAACTTTGTTTGAAAGCATCATTAAGCATCTCAATTTTTTTCATTACTTTATCATTTTTAATTGAGATTTTTTTTAACTGAGCAAGTTTAACTTTATCTAACTCATCTTTTGTTAATTTGCTAACCTTAGTTTTAGAATCTAAACCGCTCACTGGTATCTGATTGAGTAACATTTCCTTTAAACTATTTTCGAAACTAGATTCTAAAATAAATCTCTCGTCCTCCATGTCCATATGAAGTTGTTCAATCTGCATTCTCTCATTTGATAAAGATCTTTCATCCTTATCCACACCTCTTCTTGAAAAAACTCTTACTTCGACAACTGTTCCTGAAACACCTGGAGGTAATCTCAATGATGTATCCTTTACATCAGCAGCTTTCTCACCAAAAATTGCTCTAAGAAGCTTTTCCTCAGGTGTCATAGGAGACTCACCTTTTGGTGTTACTTTACCAACGAGAATGTCACCAGGACTAACCTTAGCTCCGATATGAACAATTCCCGCTTCATCCAAATTTACTAATGATTCATCACCTACATTGGGTATATCTCTTGTAATATCCTCTTGTCCAAGTTTAGTATCACGAGCCACGACTTCAAACTCCTGAATATGTATTGAGGTAAAAACATCATCAACCACAAGTTTTTCTGATATCAAAATGGAGTCCTCGTAGTTGTATCCGTTCCATGGCATAAATGCCACAGTCACGTTTTTTCCTAAGGCAAGTTCTCCTATCTTGGAAGCTGGACCATCAGCAATAATATCACCTTTCTCAACATAATCCCCTTCTCTAACAAGAGGTGTTTGATTGATACATGTGTCTTGATTTGATCTCTGAAATTTACTCAATCTGTAAATATCAACACCTGTGTCTTTATCTTTTTTTTCTATTGCGCTGACCACAATTCGAGACGAGTCAACCTGGTTAACGTATCCAGACCTTTTTGCCACAACATTTACACCAGAGTCTCTTGCAACAACGGACTCCATCCCTGTACCAACATATGGAGATTGGCTCTTCAAAAGTGGAACTGCTTGTCTCATCATATTTGAGCCCATTAAAGCTCTATTTGCGTCATCATTTTCTAAAAAAGGAATAAGTGACGCGGCCACAGAAACTAGTTGTTTCGGTGAGACATCAATATAATCAACTTTTTTTGGATCGAGCATTAAAAACTCACCATTTTTTCTACATGAAACTAGCGTACGGGAAAAAGAACCATCATTTCCTAATGGCTCATTAGCTTGAGCTATTGAAAATTTTTCCTCTTCCATCGCTGACAAATAAACAATTTCTGGAGTAACTTTTGAATCAGTTACCTTTCTGTATGGAGTCTCAATAAAACCGTAATTATTCACTTTTGAATATGTAGCTAAAGAATTTATTAAACCAATATTCGGACCTTCTGGTGTTTCTATTGGACAAATCCTGCCGTAATGAGATGGGTGAACATCTCTAACTTCAAAGCCTGCCCTTTCCCTTGACAAGCCTCCCGGGCCAAGTGCTGAAAGTCTTCTTTTATGTGTGATTTCTGATAAAGGATTAGTTTGATCCATGAATTGAGATAATTGACTTTGTCCAAAAAACTCTCTAATTGATGCTGACGCTGGTTTTGGATTAACAAGATCATTTGGCATAACTGTTTGGATATCTTGAGCATTGGTCATTCTTTCTTTTATGGCCCTTTCCATTCTGATAACACCCAATGTATATTGATTTTCAAGAAGTTCTCCTACCGACCTTACTCTTCTATTACCTAAGTGGTCAATATCATCTATTTGTCCATTACCATCTTTTAAAAAAGCAAGATACTCAACAATTTTAATTATGTCATTATTAACTAAAGTCCTATTATCCAAGTCTGTGTCTATTCCAAGACGAGAATTTATTTTTAATCTACCAACTGGAGACAAGTCATATCTTTCTCTATCAAAGAAGAGGCCTCTAAAAAGTTTGTCTGCAGCCTCGATAGTTGGTGGTTCACCCGGTCTTAAGATTTTATAGATTTCATTTACTGCGTCATTTCTATTTTTATTTTTATCGGCAATAAAAGTATCTCTAATATAAGTGCCTTGGGTATTGGAATTAATATCCAGTATTTTGAGTAACTTTATTTGTTTTTCTTTTAAAAAATTTAGAGTATTTTCAGTAATTTCATCACCGGCTTCAAAGAAGATAATTCCATTTTCTTTATCAAAAATATCGTTTGATAAAAATTTACCTGTTATGTCTTCATCAGAAATTAATAGATTTTTAACGCCATCTTTCTTCATCTCATTAGCTACCAAGACATTAAATTTTTCACCAGCTTTAGCGTATACTTTCCCAGTATCTGAAGCTGTAATATCAAAATCAGTTTTGCTACCAAGAAAATCATCTTTATTATATTTAAACTCCCAACCATTATCTTTTTTTGTTAAGTCTTTAGTTTTATAAAAAATTGAAAGTAATGTTTCGTGAGACATTCCATTAATTTTGTTATAGTCTAATTCAACTCCTTTTTTGTAGCTCTCATCTCTATACTTTGCAGATTTTTCGTCATCAAGTGCAAGAAGAAGTGTAGAAGCAAGAAATTTTCTCCTTTTATCAATTCTTACATAAATCAAATCTTTAGCATCAAATTCAAAGTCAATCCATGAACCATTGTAAGGGATTAATCTTGATGCAAATAAAAATTTACCAGTTGCATGACTTTTACCCTTATCATGGTCAAAAAATACCCCTGGAGATCTATGCATCTGGGAAACAACCACTCTTGTTGTACCATTAAATACAAAAGTACCTTTCGATGTCATTAAAGGCATATCTCCTAGATAAACATCTTGTTCTTTAATATCCTTAACAGAAGAAACACCAGTCTCCTCATCAATCTCTCTAATTATTAGGTTTAGTGTAACTTTTAATAATGAGCCATATGTGCCACCTCTTTGAATACATTCATCTACATCATACTTTGGTTCTTCAAGTTCATATTTTACAAATCTTAACTCAGCCTCACCTGAAAAGTCAGTTATAGGAAAAACTTTATTGAAAACTGCTTGAAGACCGATGTCTTCTCTATCTTCGGGTTTGACACCTTTCTGCAAAAAAAGTTCGTAAGAATTCTTTTGAATTTCAAGAAGATTTGGCATATCCACTAGGTCGGGAATATGGCCAAAACTTTTTCTAATATTATGTTTAAGAGTAAAAGATTGTTTCATAATGAAGCTACTTAAGTTCTACAGTTGCACCAGCTTCTTCAAGCTGCTTTTTGAACTTTTCAGCATCTTCCTTATTAACACCATCTTTTAATTTACTTGGAGCTCCCTCAACGAGGTCTTTTGCTTCTTTTAAACCAAGACCAGTAATGGTTCTAACTTCCTTAATAACATTAATTTTCTTATCTCCTGCAGAGGCTAAATGAATTTCGAATTCGGTTTTTTCCTCAGCCGCAGCGGCCTCACCTGCCTGCCCAGCAGCTGGGGCGGCCATTGCAACAGGGGCTGCTGCAGAAACTCCCCACTTCTCTTCGAGAACTTTAGTAAGTTCTGAAGCTTCAAGAACTGTTAGACTTGATAAGTCATCGGCAATTTTTTGTATATCTGCCATAATTTACTCTCCTTTTTCATTATATTTAGTGTTAATTATTCTGGCTAAACCAGATTGTGTAGCATTTAAAGCGCAAACTATACTAGTTTGAGTAGATACAAGTAGTCCTATCAACTGGGCCCTCAATACCTCGAGACTAGGCAACGAGGCTAGAGTTTTTATATCATCAACAGATAATTCCTTATCTCCCATAACTCCGCCAAGTATCTTTAAGTTATCGTTATCCTTAGCAAAATCAACAAGAACCTTAGATGTTGATACAGGATCATCTGAATAAGCAATAGATGTTGGTCCAACAAAAAGTTTTTCCAACATTTCAAAATTGGTATTTTTTATTGCCATCTTTGCAAGAGTATTTTTAGCAACTCTAAAGTTTGAATTTGCAGCTGAAATTTGGCTTCTTAATGTTGATATTTGACTAACATTAAGACCTTGATAATTTGCTACTAACATAAATTCTTTGTCTTTTAGGACGGAATTAAATTGTTTTACAAATTCTCGTTTTTCTTCTCTTTGCACTTTAATAAGCTCCTATATCTGTCCGAGTAAACCAAAAAGACAAACCGGTCTGTCCAGGGTTTTAAAGAGTTAATACTCTACCTGAAGTCTACGACAGAAATTTTTTAATATTACATAACACTTGTTGAGTCAACTTGCAACCCTGGACCCATTGTAGAATTAATAAAAAATTTTTTTATAAATATTCCTTTAGAATTCTCGGGTTTTCTTTTTTTCAATTCTTCCATAAAAAACACCAAATTTTTTTTTATTTCATCATCTGTAAAGCTTACTTTACCAATTGGAACATGAACGATGCCAGCCTTATCGGTTTTAAACTCTATTTGACCAGATTTAATATTTTTTATACCTTCTTTAAGGTCATTAGTGACAGTACCTAATTTTGGGTTTGGCATAAGACCTTTCGGGCCGAGTATTTGGCCAAGAGAACTAACTTTAACCATCATTTTTGGAGTAGATATACATTTATCAAAATCTAGTTCACCTTGTTTTACCTTATCAATCAGCTCCTCCGCACCTACTATATCTGCACCAGCATCTTGGGCTTTCTTAATGTCATCACCATCTGCAAAAACAGCAATCTTTACATCTTTCTTTGGCATTTTAGGTAAACTTATCACACCTCTAATTTGTTGATCAGATTTTTTTGCATCAATACCTAAAATTACAGATATATCAAGATTTTCGTCAAACTTTTTTGAAGCAAACTTTTTGGTTATAGATAATGCTTCATCTAATTTGAAAATATCTTTACCTTCAAGTTCTTTTTGAATTTCTTTTGATTTTTTTGTGTTTTTCATTATTCAACCCTTATTCCCATAGACCTAGCTGTTCCAGCAATCATTTTTTCAGCGGATTCAACTTTATCTGTATTTAAGTCTTTAATTTTTTCTTCAGCAATCTTTTTTATATCGCTTTTTGAAATGGTTGCAATAACTTCTTTTCCAGGTGTCTTTGAAGCTTTTTTTAACTTCAATGCTTTTTTAATAAAAAATGAAACAGGCGGCTGTTTTGTCTCAAAAGTAAATGACTTATCTTGGTAAACACTTATTATTACCGGAATAGGCATGCCTGCTTCAAGCTTTTGGGTTGCTGCATTAAATGCTTTACAGAACTCCATAATATTTACGCCTTTTTGACCAAGTGCTGGTCCTACTGGTGGCGACGGGTTAGCCTGTCCAGCTGGAATTTGTAATTTAATATATCCATCTATTTTCTTTGCCATTTCACTAATCCTAATATTTTAAATTTTTTCAACCTGAGAGTATTCTAAATTGACAGGAGTAGATCTACCGAAAATTGAAACACTTACTTTTAATCTAGCTTTCTCCTCATCAACCTCCTCGACCATTCCATTAAAAGACGAAAATGGACCATCTGAAACTCTAACTTGTTCTCCAATTTCAAAACTTACAGATGGTTTCGGTTTCTCTAAACCATCCTTCATTTGAGCCAAAATTGAATCTATTTCGTTTTGAGATACAGGTATTGGTTCTCCTTTCTTACCTCCCAAAAATCCGTAGACTTTTGGTAGCGTTCTTACAATATGCCATATCTCATCATCCATTTTCATTCTCATAATCATGTATCCAGGAAAAAATTTTCTTTCAGTATTAACCTTTTTACCCTTTTTCATTTCAATAACTTCTTCTGAAGGAATTAGAATTTTTTCAATATTTTCTTTAAGTCCTTTTTTTTCAATTTGAGCTAACAACTCTTTTTCAATTTTTTTTTCATTACCGGAATAAACTTGTAAAATATACCACTGCATAACTTTTCACTCAAAAAAGGATTAAAGTAACTAAATATGATATTACCTTATCCACTAACAGAAAGAAAATTGAAGATATCAAAACAAATATAAAAACCATTATGGTGGTCGTAATTACCTCAGGTTTGGTAGGCCATGTAATTTTTAAAGCCTCTTGCTTAACTTCTTTGTAAAGTGATAAAATTTTATTCATATTTATGACACACAATTTTCTGGTATAGTTAACATATTGTTCTAATTTTTCAAATAAATAAATTATTTAAATTTGACTATTATTGATAAAAATATTTTTGTTTTGACAGGTGCAGGTATTTCACGTGAAAGTGGCATCAAAACTTTTCGACAGAAAGACGGGTTATGGGATAATTACCGGATTGAAGATGTTTGTACAACAGATGCTTTTTTTAAAAACCCTGATGTTGTAAATAACTTCTATAATGAAAGAAAAAAAATATATAACAATGTAAAAATACTTCCTAATAAAGGTCATTATGCTTTAGCTGAGCTTGAAAAACTTTGTAACAAAAAATTTTTATTAATCACACAAAATATTGATAATCTTCACAAGAAAGCAGGGTCAAAAAAAATTTTGAGCATGCATGGAAGTCTTGAAAATTTATTCTGTATGTACTGCGGTCACAGCATTCCATATGATTTTCAAATTAGTACAAGTTATGTATGTAAAAATTGCGGAAAATCAGGTAAGGTGAGAGTAGATGTCGTATGGTTTGGAGAACAACCAAAATATTTAGAAGAAATTTATAATTATTTAGATAATACAGATGTATTTATTTCTATTGGAACATCTAATAATGTTTACCCCGCTGCAGGTTTTATAGACTATCTTCTTCATAAAAAGAAAAAAGTTGAAACTTTTGAATTTAACACCGAATCGACATCGAAAACTAATTTTTTCGATCAAAAATTTAAGGGTCCATCAAGTATAACTTTACCAAAATTCATAAAGCTTATTAAACAGGGAATATATTAATGTAAATGGCAGGGGCGGAGAGACTCGAACTCACGACCTACGGTTTTGGAGACCGTCGCTCTACCAACTGAGCTACACCCCTTTAATTTGGAGCGGGTGAAGGGAATCGAACCCTCGTAACCAGCTTGGAAGGCTGGGGCTTTACCACTAAGCTACACCCGCAAAATAAAGATACTCTCTTTGATTATCATGTGATAAATTTATTGTAAAGTAAGTTTATAGAATGAAAATAATACTTTATCATAATAATAATTGTTCTAAATCAAGAGAATGTCTTAAATTACTAAAGGATAGAAAAGTAGATTTCGATATGAGAAATTATATAAAATCCCCACTGAATAAAGATGAAATAGAATCTATTATTAAAAATTTAAGTGATGATACCGAAGATTTAGTCAGAAACAAAAAAGAAATAGATTCTAAAATTTTCAAATCAAAAGCCGCACTTACCAAACTAATATTGGGGGATCAAAAAATATTACAAAGACCTATAATTTTTTATAAGAAATACTGGATTTGCAGACCGCCTGAAAGAGTTTTAGATATTCTTGAAATTGATTGATGGTGGAGGGAGTAGGATTCGAACCTACGTAAGCTTACGCTGTCAGATTTACAGTCTGATGTATTTGACCACTCTACCATCCCTCCGTAATTATGCATGTATACTTTGCATTTCTATGATTTGTAAAGTAAAAAATAATTAATTGATTATACTTATGAAAAAAAATAATACTCAAATAATTTTTGGATTACATGCGTGCTTAGCAGCTATTAATAACAAGAGTAGAAAAATTAATGGTATGATTTGCACAGAGTCTATTTTAAACAACTATAGGACGTTAATTGATAACAGAGGAATCATAAATATTACAGTAAAAAAAAGAAAACAAATTGACCAAGATTTAGGAACTACTATTCATCAAGGTATTGTTTTAGACTGTGATGAATTTAAAAAAAAAACTTTGAAATTAGAGGATAAAGATAATTTAATACTCATACTAGACTCTTTAAATGATAGTCAAAATGTTGGATCTATAATCAGATGTGCCTACCTATTTGGTGTGAAAAAAATTCTTTACACTAAACACCGTTCATTTGAAATAAATCCTTTTTTAATTAAATCTGCAAGTGGAGCATTCGAGGAAATTGATTTAATAGAGGTAAACAATCTCAATCAAAGTATTAATATTCTCAAAAAGGAGAGTTTTTGGATTGTTGGTTTAGACATTGATTCAAATAGTAACTTTGATACTCTTCCTAAAGATACAAAATTAGCCCTAATCATTGGCTCAGAAAACAAGGGAATTAAAAGACTTTCTTTACAAAATTGCGATTTTAGAATAAATATAAAAACTATTAAAAGTAGTTCAATTGATAGTTTAAACGTTTCTCATGCAACCGCAATTGCACTTTATGAGCTTACAAAATTATGAGAGAGTTACCAGTATTTTATGATATTCTTGACCTTACCTTTAAGGAAATTATTTGGCTATTAAAAAGAGGTGTTAAGGATAGAAAGTCATGTTTTCACTATACCTCACTATGTACAGTTGATGAAAAATCCTGTCCACGATCACGCACAGTGATTTTACGAAGTTTTGATGAAGAAAAATTCTTAATTAATATTCACAGTGACTCAAGAGCTAATAAAATAAAAGAAATTGAAATGAACAGTAACGTTTCATTGAATTTTTACGATGATAAAAAAAAAATTCAAATAAGAATAAAAGGAAGTGCAGAAATAAAAAAATCTTACAAAAGATCATGGGATAATTTATCTAATTGGTCAAAAAGGTGTTATCTTACCCAAAAAAAACCTGGTTCATATGAAGACAAACCTTCCTCAGGTTTTCCAGAAAAGTATTCTAAGGAATCACCATCTGATACAGAATGTGAAAAAGGTATAAATAATTTCTGTGTAATTTCTATTGAAGTTCAAAGTATAGAATGGTTATATCTTGCAAGCCAGGGTCACAGAAGGGCAATATTCGAAATTCAAAGGGGCGGAAAATTATTAGTAAAAAGCAGTTGGATGATACCCTAGTCTTAAAATTAGAGTTTATTATAATCTATTTTATCTTACCTATTGTAATACTAGTAGTTAATATAAAGTTTTTTTTTTTTTTAATTTTAATTTTGGTTTCAATTTATACTCTTTTCACATTAAAAAAAGATAAAGATTTTAATTTTAAATCTCTTTTATATAAAATTTGTTGGAAGGATGTTTTAATTCTTAACATAATTTTTGCTGTAAATATTTATCTTTACACACTAATTTTTTATCCTGAGCTTTTATTTTCACTTCCTAGAAAAAACCTTAAACTGTTAATAATGATAATAATTTTCTACCCGGTTGTTTCAGTTGCTCCTCAGGAATTGATTTACAGAGTTTTTTTCTGTCAAAGGTACAAGAAAATTTTAGGCAATAGCTATGGTAAAATAATATTAATAAACACTATTGTTTTTGCTTATGGGCACATAATATTCCTTAACTTTACCGCATTAATTTTTACTGCAATGGCTTCTCCTATTTTCTTAGCTGTATACCTTAAGTACTCTTTCCCCACATGCTTACTTTTACATGCTTTAAGTGGATTACTTGTATTTATTTTTGGGCTTGGCAAATTTTTCTTGTAGATTAAAAATACTCTAAGTTTAAACCTTGCAAACCACAATAACCATTTGGGTTTTTATGTAAGTACTTCTGGTGATATTCCTCAGCCATATAAAATTTTTCTAATATATTTATTTCAGTTTTTATCTTGCCTAATTCATTTCTATCTAAAACAAACTGAAATTTTGTCATTGATTTTTTTATCAACTCCATTTCTTCTGGAAGATTCACATAAATAACAGATCTATATTGAGTTCCAATATCATTTCCTTGTCTATTTAGTTGCGTAGGATCATGTGATTCCCAAAAAATTTTTAACAAATTATTCAGTTCTAAAATATCACTATCATAAATTATTTTTACGACTTCGGCATGACCGGTTTGTCCTGTACAAACTTCTTTATATGTTGGGTTGGATGTGTTTCCTCCAGAATACCCTACAGCAGTTGCGGATACTCCATTTATATTCCAAAATTTTCGTTCGGCACCCCAAAAACAACCCATACCAAAAACGATAGAAGGAGAGTTTTTAAGCCTGTTTAAGTCAATATCTGTCTCAATTACATTCATTAATTTATAATATTGTAAAGAAATTGTTTTTTAAAACTAAATTTGACAATTTTTTATATGTAATTATGATTATTTTAAACTTAGTGCCTTTTATAGGGTAAAAGGGAAACTAGTTAGATTCTAGTGCAGCCCCCGCTACTGTGTCACGTATGGCATGTCAATAACCACCGGTTACTCCGGGAAGGTGATATGTTAAAAGCGTTTAGTCAGGAAACCTGCTAAGTTAACGTCATTCAATCAGGCTACGGGTAGGTCTTCTGGTTATGGTTCTTCCATTGAGGTGACGTGGTTAACCTCGGTGGGATCATTTATAATCCTACTACATAACAATGACCTTGTGTCAAAAACCTGGAGATTATCTATGATAAAAGCACCTTATTATTTATTCACACTTATTACAATTATTTCAACCACATTATTTGCTCAAGAAGAAATTGTCATTAAATCAAGTAGATTAGTTAAAGAAAAAATTATTGGCTCACAAACTTACATCCTTGACCAAGAATTTATTAAAAATAACTCGAATAAATCAATCCCTGAACTACTAGCAAAACTTCCCGGAGTTAAAATCAAAGATCTTTATGGTGGTGGACCAGGAGCAAAACAATCTGTTGATATCAGAGGTTTTGGTGATACCGCCACCAGTAATACTTTAATACTTTTAAATGGACAGAGATTAACCAATATTGATTTAAGTCTGGTCGATTTCACCACCATACCTCGAGATACAATTGATAGAATTGAAGTAATAATGGGGAACAGTAGTGTTTTGTACGGTAATAATTCTACAGCGGGCTCAATTAATATTATAACAGATCAGTCAATTGGTAAAGAAGACGAAATAAATGCAAACTTCTACGTAGGCTCCTTGGGAAAATATGGTAGCTTCTTAAATGGAGTAAAGACATTTAATAATTTCTCAGTTAAGGGAAACCAAAACCTATTATTTTCTGATGGTTATAGAAGAAATAGTGCACTTTATCAAAATAATGGAAGCCTAGAATTAGCTTATGATTATGGTGGGTACAATTTATATATCAACCTTAAGTCTCACAACCAATTTCAAGAATTACCTGGTGATGTTGGTGTTAACACAGGAAATTTTTCAAACTCTAACGGTTTTGAAATTGACCCAAGGTCAAGTGATACACCAAATGATTTTTCACAAAATAATGGTCATCAAATTTTTTATGGGGCTTCATTTGACGTGAATAGTTCAAATAAATTAATTATTGATGGTTCATATAAATATAATAAAAGTGAGGGCAAATTTTTATCATCTTCTTCAGATACAGACACAAGAATATCAAGTTATCAGATAAGTCCTAGACTTTTAAGTGATTTTAAAATTCTTGGTCAAAAAACCGATTCCATTGTTGGAACAGACCTAAATTATGCGTACTATTACTCAGATAGAATGTCAACAGGCAAAACATGGTACAAGAGATATAAAGCTTCTGACATTAATCTCGCTCCATACTTCAACTCAAATATCAAGCTAACTGATAATGATGATATATCTGTTGGTTTCAGATATCAATGGAATTGGTTAAGAGCAGGTGATACTAACAACCCATCAGCTTATGCCTTTACCTTGGGAGAACAAGAAACAATAATTAAACCCGATCACCAATATGCATTTCATCTTGGATATGAAAAAACTTTAAACCAAGAAAATCTTATTTCATTTAAGGGGGGAAGGAGCTTTAGGTATCCCAACATTGACGAAAGAGTCGGGGCGGGTTTTGTTTCAGCAAACCACAACTTTAGACTTGGATCACAGAGTTCTTTTGACTTTGAGGCAGGACATAAGTTCTTTAATGAAAGTTTAACAGTTCAAACAAATTTTTATTACATGAGATTCAAATCTGAAATCAAGTATGATAATGCAACATTTACAAACAGAAACCTTGCCAGAACACATAGATACGGCTTAGAAAATCAAATAAATTATCAGCATAATGATTCTCTTAGTTTTACAAATAGTTTCTCAATTACACAGTCAAAATATAGAGCTGGGCATAGAAGAGACTTTGATCTAACAGGTGTACCTGCATTTAAAAATAATACTGATATAACATACAAATTAACAAGCTTTTTAGATGTACAAGGCTCTATTTATTATCAGTCCTCTCAAAGAATGATTAATGATGAAGAAAATTATCAAGTTTTACAACCCGGTTACTATTTAGTTGATTTGGGATTTAAGGGGACAAACTATGGTTTCGATTATTCAATGATGTTCAATAATGTATTAAATAAAAATTATTATCAATACGCAGTTGCATCAACCAGTTCTTACAATGTTTACAATACCTATCCACTAGAAGGTTTTAATATGATGTTCACTTTAGCAAGGAAATTTAAGTGAGTAAAACTTCGCTAATTGTTTCTTTATTTTTACATTCTTCTTTTTTGCTTTTATTTTATGTGCTGGATTCAGATTATGATAAAGCTAATACAAACATATTGCACACTGAAATTATTGTTCAGAAAGACAACCAAAAAAGTGAAAATAAACCAAATACAATAAAATATAATGATGTATTAGTTAATATTAAAAAAGAAGAATCAAGTAACGATAAAATCATTAATAAAACTGAAATAAAAAAAAATATTTTATTTAAAAACAATGAAACAAATTTAGAACCTATAATAAGAAAAGTTAATAAGGATGTTCTAAAAGCACAGACCAGCGTAAATTATCCTCACACTAAAAAATTTAACAAAAGTAAAGAAAATCAAGATGTGCTCAACAAACATAAAAAACCCTTAAAGAGCATGAGTTTTTTTAGAGCACACTATAAAACAGGTTCAATTAATAACCCTCACCCGCCATATCCAATGTTGGCCAGAAAAAAAGGCTGGCAAGGCAGCTTAACCCTTGAAGTTTCCATAAATAAGCTAGGTGTAGTTGAGAAAGTTGAGATAAACAAGTCCTCTGGTTATTCTATATTAGATAATACAAGTAAGAAAACAATTAAAGAATGGAAGTTTAGGCCCGCAGTAAAGAATGGAGTAAGTACAAGTGATAAGTTATACATACCAATAAGATTTGTTCTAGATTAAATACTGGCGTCCCCTACGGGATTCGAACCCGTGTTGCCGCCGTGAAAGGGCAGTGTCCTAAACCACTAGACGAAGGGGACATAAAGCTTGCAATTCGTTTATAAAAGTATATATATAACTACTTTTTACATTATGTAAATTGATTTATGTTATGAGAAATAAATTTTTAATGATTACAATAGCTTTTTTTGCATTCAACTCGAATGCAAAAGAGTCCGTGAATAATATTTGTAACCTAAGAGGTTACGAAATCATTTTTCCATATGAAACAAGGGTCACTGAAATTAAGAAAAGATTATCCTCTAGCCCTAGATTAATGGATAATGAATTAAATAGGTTTAAAAATTATTTCGAGAAAAATTTCTATGGCATATCGCTATATAAAGAGGCTGGTTGCTCTAATGCCAGATTAACAGAATACCTTGATTGTCTTGTAAGTACTGATGGTAGAGACTGTAAGATCTACTACAGTCAAATGCGGATAGTTGATTGATCATCTATTATATCCTCCACAACTAGTTCTATATTTTCACTTCCACCCCATTTGTTAATTTTTATCGTACATATCATGTCAAATATTTGATTTGCATCTTTTTCAATAAAATTTCCAATTTTATTAGAATAGCAATTAAAAATAATAGATTTCACTGAATTACCGTAAATATCTTTAACGTAAGTGATGAGATGTTTATCACCCGCAGGTTTTACAAAGCTTTTAATACAACCTTTAATTAAAAATTTGGGTTTAGGATTACCCATACCAAATGGTGAAAGCTTATCTATGTTGTGATATAATGAATTGTTTATTGATGACAGTTTAATTTCTAGGTCGTACTTACGCTCGTAATGTTCTTTTGTTACTTGAAATTTGTTTTTCAAGTAATTCTTAAAATGGTCTATTTTATTTTTTTTAATTGAAAAGCCACCTGCCATCTCATGCCCTCCACCTGATTCAAGATATCCATCTTTTATAGCTTTAATGATAAAGTTTCCAATATGAAAATTCTTTACTGATCTACAAGACGCCTTACAACACTTCTCATTTTCAGCAATTACAATCGACGGTCTATTAAATTCTTCTGTTAATTTTCCAGCAACTATACCAATTACACCAGGATGCCAGTTTTCAGAATTAACGCAAATTATATCTTTTGAAGATAAATCAACTTGGTTTTTGGCTTGTATCTGAACATTATTTTCTATACTTTTTCTTAGACTGTTATAAGTATCTAGTTTTTCTGCAATATCTGTATTAATATCTTCTCTGTCACTGATAAGAAGATTAGCACCAAGATTTGACTTTCCAACTCTTCCAGCGGCATTTATTCTTGGGCCTAAAATAAATCCTAAATGATATTCGTTTACCTCCTCATCAATAGAGGATTTTTCAATTAAGCTTTTTAAGCCTAAATTTGTTTTTTTGTTAATAACTTTTATACCCTGTTTTACTAAAGTTCTATTGACTAAATCTAGCTTTACTAAATCACAAATTGTTCCTAAAGCTACTAAATCCAAAAATTTCAAGAGATTTGGAGCTGTATTATTAGAAAAGAAATTTAACTTTTTAAGTTTTCGATTTAGAGAAATAATAAGAAAGAAACTTACACCAGCTGCACACAAGTTTTCTAATCCGGACTTATCGACATTCTTATTAGGATTGACTATTGCAAAAGCATCAGGCAAGGTTACTCCCTGAAGGTGATGGTCGATTACTATCACTTCAACGTTTTGCTTTTTAATTTTAGAGATTACTTCATTTGATGTTGTCCCACAATCAAGAGTAATAATTAAACTACATGATTTATTTTTTAGATATTCAAATGCTTTTAGGTTTGGGCCATATCCCTCCTCCACTCTATCTGGTATGTAAAATTCAAAATCAACCCCAATTTCTTTAAAATACTTACAAACAATTGCAGTAGCTGTAGAACCGTCAACATCATAATCACCAAAAACACCAATTTTTCTTCCACTTAATATATATTCATAAATTTTTTCTGTTGCCTTGCACATATCATGGACAATATCAGGATCAGGTAATAAGTTTTTTAATTTAGGATTAATAAAGTTTTCAAATTGTCCCTGATTCACTTTTCTAGAAATGAGAAGCTTCAATAAAATGGGATCAATGTCTATAATATCATTAATTGATTTTTCTTCATCATCATTTGATTTTTCAGACCAATGAATTCCTTTTAATGAAATATATTTACTTGAATTGTTGTTTTTTATTTGTACTTGATTTAATTTAGACATACTTTTCAATTTATAAAATAACATAATTTAAAATGCTAAGAAATAACAATATACTAATTGCTCAAGGTGGGGGACCAACAAATGTAATCAATCAGTCGTTAGCTGGAATTATAATTGGAGAAAAAAAAAGAAATGCTAACATTATTGGAGCTATCAACGGAGTAAGAGGAATAATTGAAAATAAGTTTTTTAGTTTAAATAAATTAACAAAACAAGAACTTAATTTGGTAAGAAATACGCCTGGTGCTGCTCTAGGTTCTACAAGGGATAAACCAGATAAAAAATACTGTTTTGAAATTTTAAAAAGTCTAAAAAAGAAAGAGATTAGAAGGTTTTATTATATTGGGGGAAATGATTCGTCAGACAGTTTAAGAATAATTGCTGATTATGCCAAAGAGCACAATTATGAACTTCAATGTGTACATATCCCAAAAACAATCGATAACGATTTAGTAAGAAACGATCATACCCCTGGTTTTGGTTCTGCAGCAAAGTATGTGGCTCAATTATTTTCCGGTATAAATTATGATGTCAAATCCCTACCTGGTGTTTATATGGGTATAGTTATGGGACGACATGCTGGTTTTCTTACAGCATCCTCTGCTTTACTTAAACAATCAAAAAGTGATGGACCACATCTAATTTTTATTCCAGAAAAATCATTTGATAGTGAAAGTTTTCTTAAACAAATAAAAAAAAATTATGATAAATATGGTAGATGCATCATTGCAATATCAGAAGGAATTCAAGATAGTAAAAAGAATTTGATTACAGAAAAAATTAATAAAAATAATGAGTATGATGCCCATGGTAATATTCAACTTTCAGGTTCGGGTATGTTAGGAGATTACTTATCCCAACTAATTAAGGATAAGTTAAGAATTAAAAGAGTTAGAGCAGATACGTTGGGTTACGCTCAAAGATGCTTTCAAGGTTCCGAATCAGAAGTTGATCAGCAAGAAGCATATAAAATAGGATTAGAGGCTGTTAAATTCACTGTAAGCAGTAAGGATTCCTTCTCAGTTGGTTTAGCTGAAAGAAAAAATTATTTGAAGCCATATAAGTTTTCAATTATAAAAAATAAATTAAATGAAGTTGCAGGAAAAACTAAAGTTATGAATAATAGTTTTTATAATGCAACAGAAAATTTAGTCACAAAAAAATTTATTGACTATTGTTCACCTTTGATTGGAAAAAAAATAAAAAAAACAATTTCCTTATTTTAATTTAGAAAATTTTCAATCCTGAAGTACACTGTCTTTTTTTTTATAAAACTCATTTTATTAATTCTAATAAGAGCATCAATCATATCCTTTTCCTCGCAATCGTGAGTTGTTATAACAATAGTTGCATCCTTAGATTTAATAACTTTAGAATCTTCTTGAAGCATTGACTTCATAGAAATATTGTTCTTTTTAAACTCTTTAGCTATACCTGAAATTACCCCAGGTTTGTCATCTGTAGAAAATCTTAAATAGTACTTACCAAATCTTTTCTCAGGCTTAGAAAATCTAACATTATTATTTTTAGGTCTCTTTAAATGACTTGGTTCGGAATCTAAAATACTTTTTATATCACTAAATACTGAAGTTGCAGTTGGAAAGGAACCTGCCCCCTCCCCCTGAAAAAAACTTTTGTTACAAAAATCAGACTCAACAACTACTCCATTGTATACGCCGTCAACGTTAGCAATGAAGTTATCTTTTTCAACAAGACAAGGATAAACATAATTTTTAATGACTCTATTTTCTATTTCACTAATACCTAGCAACTTAATTTTATATCCTAAAGAATCTGCAAATTTTAAATCTAATAAGTCAATGTTTCTTATTCCCTCGGTTTTTATTCTATGTAACTCACTGTCAACATTGAAAGCTAATGAACTTAAAATTGATAACTTATGAGCTGTATCTATTCCATCGATATCAAAAGTGGGGTCTGCTTCAGCATAACCAAGTTTTTGAGCCTCTTTTAAAATCTCGTTGAAGTTCTTTTCAGTAGTTAACATTTTGGTGAGAATAAAGTTCGATGTACCATTTAAAATTCCATAAATCCTACTAATTTTGTTTGAAATTAAAAATTCATCAATAATTTTTATGATTGGTACTCCACCAGCAACAGCGGCTTCATATTTAATTAGACAATTATTAACTTTGGAAATGTAATTAATATTCTTCCATTGTTTTGAGATCAATGCTTTATTCGCCGTTACAACATGTTTTTTTTTTTTAAGCGCATTCATTACGATATCCTTCGCTACACCCTTGTCTCCGCCAATTAATTCTACTAAAATGTCGTAATCATCAAAATTTACTAATTTCTTAGCGTCATTCAAAATTACAGTATCTTTGAATATACTTTTTTCAGGTAGTTTCATTCTTTTTCTGGAAGCAATAACTGAAACCATTAAGTTGGGGAGCTTACTGCCGAATTGCTCTAGGATTTTAACTAAACCTTTTCCAACTGTTCCAATTCCTGCAATGGCAATCTTTTTTTTTTCTAAGGCCACTATCAATAAATAATAAAAATTTCAGTTCTTTGATTTGCTTTAGTCCCAGCTGGCATATCTTCTCTGAATAATGGTTTGGAATCAGAGACAGCCTCAGTAACTAAGTTACTACTAGGAAAACTGAATTTTTCGATAACGAGTTTAGCTACAGACTGAGCGCGTTTATAAGAAATATTAAAATTAACAAGCTTATGTTTATCTAAAGGCATATCTTTTGTTCTTTTACTGGCATGCCCAACAATTTTTATTTTTGCATCTCTTCTTTTTGCAATATCTACTATTTTCTTAATTTTTCTTTGCCCTTTAAAACTCACATTACTAGAACCACTTTGAAAATTTATTGTTGCAATTCTATATTGTATTTTGTCACTAAGTTTAAGCTTTTGAAATTCAGGTAACGTTATACTTTTTTTTTCTTCTACTTTAATTATTTCATCTTGTGAATCAATTATTTCATCTTGAGGATCAATTATTTTATCTTCTGAATCATTATTTATTTCTGGTTCAATTAATACGCTATCATATTCTTTGGTGGGTGAAGGATCGAGCTTCTCACTTGAGTCAGAAATTGTGACAGAATTGTCTTCGTTGATACTGTTATCATTATCAATCTTTTTTTGGTTTTCAATCATTTCTTTAATTGCTTTATCATCGTCAGATGTTAGTTCTAGATCAATTTCTGAGGTTAGTTCTGGTTCCGAATCATCTACTCCCGTGACATAATCTGTTACGCCACAACCACTCATAAAAATAAATGATAGCAAAAATGTAAAATTAATTAATTTTTTTAACATTGTTTCCTCATAAGGATTATAAATTAAAAAAAAAAAACTCAAACTATTTTTTTAAAAATTCTTTACTTAACTCGAAATAAACCTCTGGTGTGTTTTTTAAAAGCTTTTCCTCAACTTCAGATATTTTTCTTATAAATCTTGCCGGATTACCGGCCCATAATTCTTTACTTTTGATAAGCGAACCTGGAGTAACAACTGCTCCGGCTGCGATAAAGGCATTTTTTTTTATTATTGTCTGATCTAAGATTACTGACCCCATTCCAATTAGTGAATAATCACCTATTCTACAAGCATGTATAGTTGCATTATGCCCGACTGTCACATTATCACCAATTATTGTAGGACTTCCTTTTTTTCCTCTGGCTGAAAAACCATAGGAAGAAACGTGAATAATAGTTCCATCCTGTATATTACAATTTCTTCCAATTTTTATAAAATTAACATCCCCTCTTATTACAGTATTATACCAGATACTAGTATTCTCGTTTATTTCAACATCGCCTATTAAAAAAACTCCTCCTGCTAAGAAAACGTTCTTCCCAATTTTTGGTTTTTTATTTTTAAACTTAATTAAATTATTCATTGGGTTGAGTTATATTAAGGATTCAGATTCAGTGAAACCAAACATAATATTCATATTCTGAATTGCTTGACCTGCTGCACCTTTTATAAGGTTATCGATACAACTTACAATTATTATTTTCTTTTTTGAGTAATCTTCGAAAATATTTATGGCAATATTATTAGTTTTTATTACATCAGAAAATGATGGCACACCATTTTTATAAATTTTAACAAAAGAATCCTTTTTAAAGAAATCTTGGAGTGCTTTTTTATATACCGGGAGTTCATTTTCTTTATCCAGATATATTGTGGATTGTAAACCTTGAGTAACTGGAACTAGATGAGGAACAAAAGTGAATGAATTTTTTCCAAATTTTAATAATTCCTGATTAATTTCTGCATAATGCTTATGTTTTTTTATACCGTAAGATAAAAAATTTTCATTTACTTCTGAATATAAATATTGTTTTTCTAGTTTCATACCCGCACCACTAACTCCTGATTTTGAGTCAATCACTAAATGTTGGTTATTAATCAAACCCTTCTTTAGCAATGGAATCAATGGTAAAAGAATTGATGTTGGATAGCATCCCGGATTAGCAATAAATTTTGACTTTTTAATTTCATCTCTATAAATTTCACTTAGGCCGTACACAAAATTCTTAGCATGACTTTGCGCAACATGTGCCTCACCATAGAAGTACTTGTATTCCTCTAAATCTTTAAGTCTAAAGTCTCCAGAGAGGTCAATTATAGGAATCGAAGTATTAATATTACTTATTATATTTTTCTGAAAATAGCCGTGTGGTAAGCAACTAAATATTAAGTTTACGTTATCAAAGTTAAAACTTTTATAATCCGAAATGTCTATATTAGGTATATTGTGATAATTGGGAAATAATTCCTTTAATTTTCTTCCACTTGAAGAATCACCAAAAGCACCAACAACATTTATATTCGGATGTTTTAGAAGATAGTATAGTAGATTTGCACCTGTGTAACCAGATACACCAAATATGCATACATTTAATTGCATTATTTTATCTTTTAGAAAACTGAGGGCTTCTTCTAGCTTTATGTCTTCCAAACTTTTTTCGTTCTACTTTTCTAGCGTCTCTGGTTAGGAAACCTAAATTTTTAAGTTTCTTTCTTAGAGAGGGATCTAAATAAACTAAGGCTCTGCTAATTCCATGTCTTATTGCGCCAGCTTGACCAGACAACCCCCCTCCAACAACGGTAGTAAAGATTTCAAGTTTATCTAAATTATCAGTTTTTTCAATTGGCTCTTCTAAAATTGTATTCAATATCTTTCTTTTAAAATACTCCGTACTTTTTTTACCATTAACTGTGATTTGGTTTTTACCATATTTCACCCAGACTCGAGATACAGATCTTTTCCTTCTACCAGTTGCATAAGCTCTTCCAAGTTCATCTAACTTAGGTTTATTTAAACTATCTGTATCAATAGGTTTAGCTAGTTTTTCTGTATTTTCAATTTCTTTATCAGACATTAATTTACTTTATTTTTTTTATTAAAGTTTGCAAAATTTACTTGCTCTGGCTTTTGTGCTTCAAGATCGTGATTTTCATCTTTAAATATTCTTAAATTAGATAGTTGTTTTTTTGACAGTGCATTTGATGACATCATTCTTTCAACTGCTTTTCTTATAATAATTTCAGGGTTCTTACTATCAATTATATCTTCAAAACTTCTTTCTTTAAGACCACCAGGGTAACCTGTATGTTTGTAATAAACTTTTTTTTTGGATTTATTACCAGTCAATTTAACTTTTTTAGCATTTACAATAATTACATTATCTCCACAATCCATGTGTGGTGTAAAAGTAGGCTTATTTTTACCTCTTAAAAGTGTAGCAACGAATGATGCCATTCTACCCAAAACAAGTCCGTCTGCATCTATTAATACCCACTTTTTGTTTATGTCATTAATTTTTAAACTATAAGTCAACATAATGTTAGAAATTATCTAAAAAAATTAATGTGTCAACTTTAAAAATAAATTATAAATTTTGTGAAATCCATTTAAGATATTCTGTATTTATTTTATTAGTATTTAACTCTGCAATAAATGGTGTGTCATAGGGATGATTGTCATTTAAATAAAACTCAATTTCTTTAAACTCTTTAACTGTTTTAATAATTAAAATAATTTCTTTAACAGAATTTATCTTTGAATTTTCTTTATAAAAACTTTTTATATCTTTAATAATATTTACACAACTTGCAAAATTATCAGTAATTATTTTTTTTGCCAAAACTTCTGCATCAACGATTTCACCACAAGTTGTATAGAATAAATTTAATTTGTTCATTTCTCAAAAGATATATTGAACGCGACGACTGAAATTGAACCTGTTATGCTTGATGACAATAAAATTCTCTTATTTTGAAAACATCTTTTGGTAAGAATTGGTTTAAATTCGTGAGAACCCCAAGTGGTACATGACCATATTACATACAACTTTAATTTTTTTGCTTCTTCTGCAAGTTTTTTTATCCAGATTGTCATCGTCTTTCTTTACATAAATAAAATAAATTTCGTTAATCCTCTTATTTTATCCTATGCTTTAATATCTATTATGTCTATGTACTTTTAGTGGTCGGGGCGACTGGATTTGAACCAGCGACCTCCCGTCCCCCAGACGGACGCGCTACCAGTCTGCGCTACGCCCCGTTTAAATTAATTTATGCTTAATTTCATTGATGAGCGTCTCAATTTCATAAATAAGTTGATTTTTTTCAATACTGGGTTTCTTCATTTCGAGGATAGCTCCCTTTATTGTAAGTTTTCTTTCGTACAATAAATTTTTTATGCGCTTTAATATAATGATTTGCTCTTGATTAAAGTATCTAGTCCCATTTTGTTTTTTAATTGGCCTAATAATGTCAAATTTTTTTTCCCAAAACCTTATAACATGAACTTTCAAATTTAAACTTTCTGATACCTCACCAATTGTTTTTAGTGCATCATTATTTTTGTTCATTATTGTCTATATTTGAATTAATAAAACTAAGTAGAAAATTTGATGGTCTAAACTTTACGACATTTCTCTCTGATATCATGACTTCTACTTTTGTTTTTGGGTTCCTTCCGACTCTTGGTTTTTTCTTCATAACCTTAAAAATTCCAAAATTGATAATTTTTACATCTTTTTTTTTTACAAGCTCATCTGATATTATATCTATAAATGCTTCGAAAAAAACTTGGCACTCTCTTTTTGATAAACCAATATTTTCATTCAAATAATTTACCATAGTAGCTTTTGTTAAAACATTATCTTTCACATTCATCCTCTAATAAGTTAAATTCTAATAATTGAACTTCCCCATGTCAAACCTCCACCTATTGCACATAATGCTAACAAATCATTTTCTTTAACTTTACCACTTTTTAGTGAGGATGATAATGCTAAAGGAATCGAAGCCGCAGATGTGTTAGCATGAAATTTTACAGTACTTACAGTTTTTGTTTCATGGAAGCCAAGTTTCTTAGCTGTACTGGAAATAATTCTTTGATTAGCTTGATGAGGAATCAGCCAATCTATATCTCTAACACATAAATTACTACTTCTTAATGCCTCATTTGTTGCCTCTGATAATTTATTAACAGCCTGTTTAAAAATATCTTGCCCATTCATTCTAATTTTTCCAACCTTTTGGTTTAATGATGGTCCTCCATCGCTGAACAAACTATCGTGCCAGGAACCATCAGAATATAGCTTGGTTGAAAGTATACCCTCATTTTTGTTGCAAGAAGTTAATATGACAGCTCCAGCTCCATCACCAAAAAGAACACATGTCCTTCTATCTTCCCAGTCAACTATTTTTGATAGTGTTTCTGCACCTATAACAAGTATTTTATTTGCATTATTACTTTTAATAAATGAATCAGCAACTTGTAGTGAATATAAAAATCCTGAACAAACTGCTTGAACATCAAATGCAGGAATATTTCCAATCTTAAAGTAATTTTGAACTTTAGTAGCTGTTGATGGAAATGTTTCATCTGGAGTTGTTGTTGCTACAATTATACAATCTATTTCGTTAGGTTTAACTAATCCCATTTTGAAGGCATCTTTAGCCGCTAATATTGCCAAATCGGATGTTAATTGTGACTTATCCGCAATATGTCTCTGTTTGATTCCAGTCCTTGTATAAATCCATTCATCTGAAGTATCTACCAGTTCTTTTAAATCATTGTTTGATAACACTTTCTCAGGCAAATAATGACCAACACCAATTATTTTAGAAGATTTCATTCAAGCTCTCGTTTTCAATTTGTTTTTTATAGTATCGACATAATTATTTTTTATTAAAGAAATAGCCACTGATATAGCATTACTGAATCCAAATGCATCGGTACCTCCATGGCTTTTTACAATTATACCATTTAAACCTAATAAAACAGCTCCATTATACTTTCTAGGATCTATACGTGTTTTAAACCTATTTAATGCTGGTTTTGAAAGTAAATAACCTAATTTTGATATAATTGAACTTTGATAGGAATTTTTTAAATATGTAAAGATTAATTCTGCAACTCCTTCAGCCGTTTTCAAAGCTATATTTCCAGAAAACCCATCCGTGACAACAACATCAACAATTCCTTTATTTATATCATCACCTTCAATAAAACCGTGAAAATCAATTTTTTTTCCTAGATTTTTAAAATCAATAAAAGCTTTTTTTACAGTTGAATTTCCCTTAATATGTTCTGATCCAACATTTAAAAGTCCAATTTTAGGTTTCTTAATTCCCAAAACACATTGAGCAAATATATCACCCATCAATGCAAACTGTACTAGATTATCATTAGAACATTCGACATTTGCACCAAGATCTAAAACAACGGTTAAACCCTTCATTGTCGGCATTAGTCCTGAAATAGCTGGTCTATCAATGGACTGTATTGTTTTTAAGACGAATTTTGAAGTAGCCATTAATGCACCAGTGTTTCCAGCCGATACCAGGCCATCACTCTCTTGATTTTTAACATCATTAATAGCTAATCGTATACTAGAGTTCTTTAATTTTCTTAATGCATTTACTGGTTCATCATCTGATTTAATAAACTCTTTTGTGTGAATAAACTCTATGTGACTATCTAAACTAAATTCCTTGACGAATGTTTTTGATTTAGACTCATCCCCAAATAACTTGAACTTCACATCAGGATAGAGTTGTTTTGCTAATGAAATCCCTTCTATGGTTGTTTCTGGGCCACCATCACCTCCCATTACATCTACGGCTAAAGTTATACTTTTCAAATGGACTCCAGGTTAGTTATCTGAACCTAGGCCATCTTCATCCATATCTTCAGTTTTACTTACAACTTCCTTCTTATTGTAAAATCCACAAGATGGGCATATATGATGTGACAGTTTCAATTCACCACAGTTACTGCATTCAACTAAATTGGCTGTCTTTAGAGCATGATGCGATCTTCTCATACCTCTTCTAGAGGGGGTGGTTTTTCTTTTTGGTACTGCCATAAAAATTCTTTCAATGTGATTTCTACATAATTATTGTTTAAACTGCAATGTTTTTTTTTAATCAATAAAAAAAGCGAAATTTAGGTTCCAAAAATCTTTTATATCTAATTCCATAAATAACTTTATATTTTTTTTATAATAATTTTCTAAACTGTCAAAATTTATACATGAATTTTTGTATTCCTCTTTTATCATAATTTTTATGCTCGATTCTTTAGAATCTTGAAGAGAACTGTTAATAATTCTTATATTGAAATCTAAACTTCTATAAAAATCCTTAACAAGCTTTCTTACCTCTTTTTTGAGTCCTGTCTCTCCAAATCCTGACTCTATTAATGCTGCCTCTAAATCACTAACAAACTTATTAATTATAAAATTAAGAGAGCCTTCATCTATTTTTTTACTTTTCATATACCATAGAACAAAAATTAAATTTGTTTTGAACAACTCAAAATTTAATGAATCTTCAAATTCTAATTTTTTAAAAAAACAACTTTCTTTTGATTGTTCAATAATTTTATTATACAAATTATTTAACTTTTTTTTTTTTATGAACGCTAACAACATATCAAAAATATTTCTCTTAATATTATTTATTACATCTTGCTCTGGAAAACAAATTGTAAGTGGGAATTTACCGGATTTGCAAAGATTATCCTTACTAGAAATTGGAAAAGATAATAAAAAATCAGTTGAAAATATGCTTGGAAGCCCTTCATTTAGAGGCGCTTTGGGAGATAACTCGTATTATTATATCGGAACTTTAAGTTCAAAGTTTGCTTTCCTTAAACAAAAAGTTGATAAACAATATATCATTGAATTGAAATTTAATAAAAAAAGTTTACTAAAGGATGTTTATTTTTATGATAAATCTAAGTCAATAGATGTTGCAATGTCTAACATGCAAACATCAATTTATGGAGTCAAAAAATCTTTTTTTAGAAATCTCATAGATAACTTCGGACTAGGAGCGGGAGGTTTAAGACGTGGCGGTCCAATAATTGGAAGTGGAAAAGCCGATGATTAGGCCAGCATTGATAACAATAATATAGAAACAATGTTAATAATTTTAATCATTGGGTTAATTGCCGGCCCTGCGGTATCCTTATAAGGGTCACCTACAGTATCACCGGTTATAGCGGCTTTATGAGCATCAGAGTTTTTTCCGCCATAATTACCATCTTCTATATATTTCTTTGCATTATCCCAAGCACCTCCACCAGATGTCATTGAAATTGCAACGAAAAGTCCTGTAACAATAGTACCGAGAAGCATTGCACCTAAAGCGGTAAATGCTGCCGCAGAACTTCCAGAAATTAACAGTATTAAAAAGTAGGTTGCAAATGGTGCTAACACTGGAAGCATCGATGGTAAAATCATTGCCTGAATTGCACTTTTAGTTAAAATATCCACCGCTTTACCATATTCCGGTTTAGACCTTCCTGTCATAATACCTTTATTTTCAGCGAACTGCCTTCTTACTTCATTGACAATCTTCTCAGAAGTTCTTCCTACCGCAGTCATTCCCATTGAACCAAACAAATATGGAAGCATACCACCAATAAGTAAACCAACAACAACGTATGGGTCATCAAGTGAGAATTTTATGTCTAAATTAGGGAAGTAATATTTTAGATCTTGTGTATAGGCACCAAATAAAACAAGTGAAGCAAGTCCTGCAGAACCTATCGCATAACCCTTTGTAACAGCTTTTGTTGTATTACCCACAGCGTCGAGAGCATCAGTAGTTTTTCTTACGTCTTCGGGTAAATTAGACATTTCAGCTATTCCACCAGCATTATCTGTTACGGGACCATATGCATCAAGAGCTACAATCATCCCAGCTAAAGCTAACATTGTAGTGGCTGCGATAGAAATTCCGTATAATCCAGCAAATTTGTAAGAGAATATAATTCCAAGAATTATAACGATGGTTGGTAACGCAGTTGACTGCATTGACATTGCTAAACCTTGGATAATATTTGTTGCATGACCTGATTGTGAAGAACTAGCTACGGATCGAACTGGCTTGAATTCTGTGCTTGTGTAATATTCGGTAATCCACACTAATAAACCAGTAACTAAAAGTCCAATTATGGAGCAAAAAAATAAATCGATACCGGAAAAAGATTCTATAAACAAATCCTTGTTAATTATCAGCTTATCCACACCTATAAAGATATCTGTAACAAAGTATATTAAGACAACTGATGCAGCTGCTGTAATAATTAGACCTTTGTAAAGCGCCATCATTATATTTTTTGATTCCCCTAGCTTTACATAAAAAGATCCTATTAGAGAAGATAAAATACAAACCGCGGCTATAAGTAATGGAAACACCATAAATAAATTTTGGTCGCTTCCGTCGAAAAGTATTAGACCTAAAACCATTGTACCAACAATTGTTACAGCATAAGTTTCAAAAAGATCAGCAGCCATACCAGCACAATCGCCAACATTATCTCCAACATTATCGGCTATTACTGCAGGGTTTCGAGGATCATCTTCAGGTATCCCAGCTTCAATTTTCCCTACCAAATCAGCCCCTACATCAGCACCTTTTGTGAAGATACCCCCGCCTAGACGAGCAAATATCGAAATTAAAGAAGCACCAAAACTTAAGGCAACCATTGCCTCTATAATCTCTCGTCCTTGTGCTTGACCAAATTTATTGTATAAAAACCAGTAGTAACCTATCAGACCAAGAAGTCCAAAACCAACTACTAGAAATCCAGTGATTGCGCCAGACTTAAAAGATATATCTAAAGCTTTATCTATACTTTCAGTTGCAGCCTGAGTTGTTCTTACATTTGCTCGGACTGATACAAACATCCCAACATAACCGGCTAGACCAGACAAAAAAGCGCCAATAACGAAGCCAATCGCGACAAACGGGTTATGTATAAGGTAAAAAAGTAAAATTGTTATTAATGCTCCTACAATAGAAATTGTAATATATTGTCTATTAAGATAGGCTTGAGCTCCTTCTTGAATAGCACTTGCTATTTCAATCATTCTTTCTGAACCTTGAGGGGCTGCGAGGATTTCTCTAATGGTAACCACACCATAAACTAGTGATAAAAGTGAGCAAATAAGTATAATTGAAAATTCAAGAATCATAATTTAGATATTTTTTTAATGTTAATACGATTTGCGATTTATATCATATTACATATTTTGTTCAATATAAAATTAAAAATGAGAAAAACTTTTTATACAAATGGGAATATTCTTATGATTTGAATCTACAAGCTTTACTCCATTTCCTTTATCAAAATATCCAATTTTTGCATAATTTTTATTTATTTTGAATGAACTATTAAATGGTTTACCCGATGAAAAAAGAAGTTCATAATCTTCACCACCACCTAACATGATATTGAACATTTTAGATTTATTATTTTTGTTCAGAATTTCTTTGGCTTCAATTGAAAATGGAATAGAATCAAGAAAAATTACTGCTTGCAAATTAGAATTTTCTGAGACGTTCAGTAATTCCTCATATAAACCGTCTGAAACATCGGTACAAAAATCAACTTTGCCTAGTAAATTTTGTCCAAATTTTAATCTTGGCTCGGGTAAAAGAAATTTCTCTATAAAGTAGCTTTTCAAACTCTTTGAACAATTAATTTTTTTATAATTATATAATAAATTGTAACCAATTGAAGCATCACCAATGTTTCCAGTTACAAAAATTTCCGACCCAACTTTAGCTTTATTCTCCGAATGGACTTTTCCTTTTTTTTTTCCAAATATTGTTAAGCTCAAAAATATTTTTTTTGACTTAGTTAAATCACCACCAAATAATTTTAACTGAAATTTTTTTGAATCTTTTTTCAAACCCTCAGAGAATCTTTTTAACCAAGTTAGATCGCTATTAGGAATACAAATATTCAAGACATATCCATAAGGTTTTGAACCCATCGCTGCTAAATCGGATAAATTTATCCTAATCAATTTCTGTGCAAGCTTTTCTGGATCATGATTTTTTTTAAAATGATAATCCTCTACCATCACATCCGTAGATACAACAAGATTTTGATTTATTAATGCTGCATCATTTTTTAATCCATATGATTCTTTATTATTGGCTAATGGAGCAAAAAACTTTCTTATTATTTCTTTTTCATGCACTTTTGTTTAACTCTTTATGAATGTTATCAAGAATTGCATTTATAAATTTTATTTCATCATCTTTATGAAAAGATTCTGCTATTTTTAAATACTCGGATACTATTATTTTTATTGAAGTTTTCGGACATAATAATATTTCAGAAATTGCAACTGATAAAATTGCAGATAAAACTGAGGGCAATCTGTCAATTTGCCAGCCAACACTTAGATTTTTTATTATCAACTTTTCAATTTCGTCATTATTATCAACTAAATTATCAAAAATTTTATAAAAAAAATTTTTATCAAATTTCTTATACTTAATTTTTTTATCAAAATCTAAAAAAACAAAAAAATTTGGAGAGTTTATATCATGAATTATCTGTTCTCTATTTGAGCCAAGGTTCAAATTATATTTTGATTGTACAGCTAAGTACCTGGAAAGTGATTTTGGTAATAACTTATTCATTTAAAATCTTAATTAGTTTTAAACAAGCTATCATCGCCCTTCCTCCATAATCTTCTCCAGTTACTTTTGAACGGGAAACTGCTTGCTTGTAATTATCTGCTGTGATTATCCCTGAACCAATTGCAATGTTCATGGAATATGCTATTTTGTAAATTTCTCTGACTGCTAAATCTTTGACAATATGATAATGGTCGGTTTCACCCTTAATTAAACATGTTAATATTACGTAACCATCATATTCCTTTATAAATCTATTCAAAATAGTAGGTATTTCCAAAGTGCCTGGAACTCGTTTTATTTCATATGTAAATTCTTCATTATTTAATTTACTCAATGCTCCTAATTCTAGATTTTTAGCAATATCATGATAGAAGTCTGCTATTATAATTAAAATTTTTTTAAATTTTTTTTGTTCCATTTACTTCTAAGCCAAAACCATCAATACCAACAATATTTTTTCTGGATCTTGTTAGTAGAATTATCTTTTTTACTCCTAAATCTATTAGAATCTGTGCACCAACTCCATATTCCTTCAAAATTTTTTCTTTATTATTTGTATTTCTCAATACTGTAACTTTTTTTGTTAATTCTTTTTTTGGGTTTCTAATTATTACAAGTACCCCACTATTAGATTTTGAAATAATATTTATTGATTTATTAAGATCATTTGATTTATTTGAGAGAATGTCGGAAAAAATATTTAAACCGTGCATTCTGACTAAAATATTCTTATTACCTTTAATCTCACCCTTTACAAATGCAAGATGCTCTGTACCATCAATTAAATTTTTATATACATACATTTTAAATTCGGTATTGAGTAATTTAACATCATCTGTTTTTATACATTTTACAAATTTATCTTTTTGAAGTTTATATTGAATTAGGTCCTTAATTGAGGACATTTTAAGTTTATGTTTCTTGCAAAATTTGACTAAATCTTTCATTCGAGCCATTGAGCCATCGTCATTCATTATTTCACATATCACACCATATGGACTTTTCTCGCCCACTGATAATCTTGATAAATCTACAGCAGCTTCAGTATGACCTGCTCTCTCGAGGACTCCACCATCTGAAGATAATAACGGGAAGATATGTCCTGGGCTGACCAAATCTCTAGACGATGAGGTTGGAGATACAGCAACTCTTACAGTTTCTGATCTATCTTTAGCACTTATTCCTGTTGTTATTCCTTTTTTAGCCTCAATACTAACTGTAAATGCTGTTCTATGTCGACTTTGGTTTTGGTCCGTCATTAACTTGAGATTTAACTTTTTAAATCTACTTTTATCGAGGGCTAGACATATTAGTCCTCGAGCGTATTTTGCCATAAAATTTATTTTATCAGCAGTAACATGAGATGCACAGAATATTAAATCACCCTCATTTTCTCGATCTTCATCATCAACAATTACTACCATCTTGCCTTTTGACAAGTCAGAAATTATGTCAGAAATGGGGGATAAATTACTTTTCATTTTTGAGTATCCTATGAACGTATCTAGCAAGCATATCTACTTCTATATTAAAAGTGTCTCCAACTTTACAGTAATTAAAATTCGTATTTTTCCAAGTGTATGGAATTACACTTATTTTAAAAGTATTTTTTAAAACATCATTTACTGTCAATGAAATACCGTCTATTGAAATAGAACATTTTGAAGTCAAAAAACTTATTATTTTCCCCGAGGTTTTAAATTCAACAACTCTAGAACCTTCTAGGTTTTTTATTGATTTTATTACAGTAATTCCATCCACATGACCAAAGACGAGATGACCGTTAATTTCATCCCCAACCTTTAATGAACTTTCAAGATTTAGATAATCTCCTTTTTTTTTTTTTGAAAAGCTAGTTTTAAGTATTGTTTCTTCAGAAAGATCACAATAAAAAATATCCTTATTTTTTTTTGAAACCGTAAGACATACCCCGGAACATGAAATTGATTGACCAAGAGATAAGTTTTTTAGGTTTGATTGAATACCAATTTTTTTTTTTTCAAAGAAAACAATCTTACCTAAATTTGAAATAATTCCACTAAACATTATATTCTAATAATTATTTTTCATAAATTTTCATCGTATCATTATCTAATATAGTTACTTGTTTCAATTTAAACTTTTTTTTTGTTAAATCTAAATAAACTTTTCCCAAAGCTGGTTGTCCTTTATCTCCTACAAAGTAATTTGATTGAAAGATGATTAGTTCATCACAAAAATTACTTGATATGAAAGAATTAAAAATTTCAGAACCTCCCTCAACTAATAATTTAAAAATACCATGACTTGAAAGTACTTTAAGAATATGCCTGAGATTAAAATTTTTATTTTCTAATGGAATTATTTTTAGATTAGGTTTTTCTGTACTTGAAATATTTTTTTCTTCATTTCTTTTAGTAAAAAAAATTGTTTTTGATTTTTCACAATTTTTAAATATGTTGTAGTTATTCTTTACATTCAAATCTTTTGATATTGTAACTCTTATGGGCGAGTGTTCCCTTAAACCATTTAACCTACAATTTAGCTTCGGATTATCAATCTTTACAGTATTTGCTCCAACTAAAATTGCGTCATAATTCGACCTAATGGAATGAAGAATGCGTTGAGATAAATCATTAGTAATTTTAGATCTCGTTCTAAATTTATGAGAAATTTTTCCGTCTAGAGATAAAGCAAATTTCAAAGTAACCCTAGGTCTATCATTCTTTCTATTTAAAAAATATCCTGAATAATTCCTTTTAATTTGTTCTTCTAGAATACCAGAAGTGACTTTTATTTTACTATTTTTTAGAATTCTTCTGCCTTTTCCATTCACACGTTTATCGGGATCGTTCGTTGCATAAACGACTTCATTTATCTTTTTTCTTTTTATTAACTCAACACACGAAATATCTCTTCCTGAATGGCAGCAAGGTTCTAAAGTAGAGTATAATCTATAATATTTATTTACCTTAAAATTAACCTTACTTATTGCTTTAAACTCAGCGTGTGGTCTGCCGCCCCTATCTGTGATGCCAAAACTTACAATATTGCTATCTTTAAGATTTTTATTACTTTCAACAATCAAACATACAACCGTAGGGTTTGGAAAAGAAGAACCATTGTACTTCTCAAGAATTGATAATGCTATCCCCATGTAAAATTGGTCATCGTCCACAGATTATTCTTCTTTTAGATTTATATTCTTGTCAATAAATTTCCTAAAGTCATCCGTCTCTTGAAAGTCTTTATAAACAGATGCAAACCTTAGGTAGGCCACTCTATCAAGTTCTTTTAGTGCATCCATTACTAACTCACCGATAACTTTAGTTGGTATTTCTGTTTCCCCAGAACTCTCTAACCTTCTTTGTATACTGTTGGTTATAAGTTCTATTTGTTCTTGTTTAACAGGACGTTTTCTACATGATATATTGATTGACCTTACTAGCTTTTCTCTGTCAAAGATGGTTCTAGACTGATCTTTCTTTATTACCATCAATTCTCTCAATTGAACTCTTTCGAAAGTAGTGAATCTAGCCGCACATGCCGGGCATTGTCTCCTACGTCTTATAGAACTATTGTCTTCAGACGGTCTGGAATCCTTTACTTGTGTTTCATCGTGACCACAAAATGGACAACGCATCAGAGAGCCTTCCCTTGTAAGTTTTTGCCTTAAATAGCAGAACTATATATTGGAAATTTGTCACACAAAGCTTTTACTTTAAGCTTTACTTCGTTTTCCATATTAGAGTTATCTTCAGGGTTAGAAGATAAACTATCTAAAACATCACCAATTAAATTTCCTACTAATCTGAATTCTTCAACTCCAAATCCTCTACTTGTACCTGCAGGCGAGCCTAATCTTATACCAGATGTTACAAATGGGCTTTCTGGATCAAAAGGAACACCATTTTTATTACATGTGATTCCAGCGTTTTCAAGTGATCTCTCTGCAGCTTTCCCTGTTAAGTTTTTTGGGCGCAAATCTACTAGAACTAGGTGTGTATCTGTGCCACCTGAAACAACTTCAAGACCTCTTTCGAGCATAACTTCAGAAAGTACTTTGGCATTGTCAACTACTGAATTTATATATCCTTTAAATTCTGGCTTGAGTGCTTCTGCAAATGCTACAGCTTTTGCACATATAACGTGCATTAGTGGACCGCCTTGCAAACCAGGAAAAACCGCAGAGTTAATTTTTTTTGCGTGAGCCTCGTTATTTGTGAGAATGATTCCACCGCGTGGACCTCTTAGCGTTTTATGTGTAGTTGAGGTAACAACATCTGCAAACTCTAATGGGTTAGGATAGACTCCTGTAGCAACAAGACCAGCAAAATGTGCCATATCAACCAATAACATGGCGCCTACAGAATCTGCAATAGTTTTAAATTTCTGAAAATCTATTATTCTTGGATACGCAGAGCCACCAGCTATGATTAGTTTTGGCATGTGTTCCTTTGCTAGACTTTCAACTTCATCGTAATCAATCAAAGCTGTTTCTTTTTTTACACCATATTGAATTGCGTTAAACCACTTACCAGATTCGTTAGGAGGAGCACCATGAGTTAGATGACCACCAGCAGCTAATGACATACCCATGATTGTATCACCTGGTTTAAGTAGTGCCAAAAAAACAGCTTGGTTAGCCTGTGAACCTGAATGCACTTGAACGTTGGCAAATTTTGCATTAAAAAGTTTAGTTATCCTTTCGATGCAAAGATCTTCAACAACATCAACGTGCTCACAACCACCGTAATACCTTTTACCAGAATAGCCTTCTGCATACTTATTGGTTAGAATTGTACCTTGTGCTTCAAGTACCGCCTTTGAAACAATGTTTTCTGAGGCAATAAGTTCTATTTGGTCATTCTGTCTATGATACTCGTTTTTTATTGCATCCAAAATGGCTGGATCGGTTTGTGTTAAACTGCTCTCAAAAAATAATTGTCCTGTCATAATATTCTCCTAACTAGTAATTATAAATCTACATTATTAAATTTGTTAAGTCTACCCTCATGGCGTCCACCTTCAAATTCTGTTTTAAAAAAAACTATTAAACATTTAATAGCTTCTTCATCAGAAATCAACCTTGAACCTAAAACTAATATATTCGCATTATTATGCTCCCTTGCAAGCTTTGACATTTTTTCATCAAGGCATAATGCAGCTCTGACATTTTTATGTCTGTTAGCAACCATTGACATTCCAATCCCCGAACCACAAATTAAGATACCATAAGTATTTTTTTCTCTAGAAATTTTTTTTGATAATTTATTAGCAAAATCCGGATAATCTACCGATTCATCTGAACTAGTACCTAAATCATAAAAATTTAAACCTAATTTCAGGCTTAAAATTTTTTTCTTTAGTATGAAGCCAGCATGATCAGATGCTATATAAATGATATTTTTACTCCTTAACAACTTTTTTTAAATCCTTTTTTACTTGATATGATAAAAAATATAAACCTATGATGTTTGGAATTGACATAGCAAAAATCATAGAGTCAGAGAAATTTATAACACTTTCAAGATTCATTGATGTGCCGATAATGGTAAAAGTTAAGAAAATTATTTTATATGAGTATCGACTGAAGCCAGTCATCCCGAATAAATATGTCCAACATCTTAAACCATAATATGACCAAGTTATAAGTGTTGATAAGGCAAAAAGAGTGATAGCTACTGCTAAAATTATTGGAAACCATGGGAAAACTGTCTCAAATGCTCTCGACGTCAATTCTACTCCTTGTATAGTTTCTGAATTATTTCCTACCCCGGTAATTATGATTACCAAAGCAGTCATTGAACAAACAAATATTGTGTCTATGACAGGTGATAATAAGGACATAAACCCGGTGTTGAGATAATTATTACTTTTAGCAGCAGCATATGCAATTGGTGCAGAACCAATCCCAGATTCATTTGAAAAAACTGCTCTTTTTACTCCCGCTATTAATGAACCTAGAAAACCACCAATAGTTGCATCTACATTAAAAGCACTTGAAAAGATAATAGAAATTGTATCTGGTAAAACTTTAAAATTTGTAATAATAATAAACAAACAAGCAGTAACATAAATTATCGCCATTAATGGAACTAACTTCTCTGTCACCTTTCCTATAGATTTTATTCCTCCAATAATAATACTTCCTGCCACAAGAGCAAAAATGATTCCACCTAACCAACCTTTCTCAAAAAAGAAACTGTTTTCTCCTCCTGTTGCTTCTACAACTTGCTGAAAAGCCTGATTAGCTTGAAACATATTACCTCCACCAAAAGAACCACCTACGCAACAGACTGCAAATATTAGTGCAAGTAACTTACCTAATAATCTATAACCTCGCTCTTCCATACCTCTAGATAAATATCGTATAGCACCTCCAGAAACAGTACCGTCACTATGAATGATTCTGTATTTATGCCCAAGACTCACCTCAACGAACTTTAATGTCATTCCAAAAAATGCTGTTATTATCATCCAAATCATTGCTCCTGGACCCCCTATTGAGATTGCAACAGCTACACCGGCAATATTTCCCAGCCCAATTGTTCCAGACATCGCTGCAGTAAATGATTGAAAATGAGTTACTTCTCCAAGATCCGTTGGCTTATCAAACTTTCCTCTTGCTACCTCAATCGCTCTTTTAAAAAACCTGATATTTAAGAAATTGAAATAAATTGTAAAATATAAACTTGCAAACACAAGCCACAATACAATGTAGGGAACTTCCGCATCAAAGAAGTTGAAACTCCCAAAAATTATTCTAGTAATCGCTTCAGAAAAGGGTTGAAAGAATGACTCTATTGTTTCATCGATATTCATTTTAACAGTATACAAAGTTTATTCTAAATTAAAAAATTATTTACTGTAAAATTTCATTCAGTTTTTCATAACATTTCAATAATGTTGATTTTTTAATACAAAATGGAGGCATTAAATAAATTGTATTCCCTATGGGTCGCAATAAAAGTCCATTATTCAAAAAAATTGCTTTCAATTTCTCACCATCATGAGATCCGTATTTGGCATTGATTTCATTAAAGTCAAATGCAGCAATACTACCAAGAATTCTTACTTTTGAAATTTTACAATGTTTCGATAGTTCTAACATACAAACTTTATGAATTTTATTAATAGATTTAATTTTCTCAAAAGTTTTATCTTTATCGTAAAGGTCTAGAGATGCTAATGCTGCTGAACATGCCACTGGATTTGCTGTAAAAGTATGGCCATGAAGAAATGTCTTTTTGAAATCATTATTAACGAACTCATCATGTATTCTTTTATCAAAAATTGTAGCGGCTAAGGGAATATAACCTCCTGTTAATGATTTTGCTAAGCAAACAATATCTGGATTTTCTTTTAGGTGGTTTAATGCAAACATTTTACCTGTTCTACCAAAACCAGTCATGACCTCGTCAAAAATTATAATTATGCCTTCATGCCTAAACATTCTTAATAATTTATCAAGATAACTGGGTCTACACATCTTCATTCCGCCAGCTCCCTGAATCAAGGGTTCGAGGATGACTGCTGCGATTTGTTCCTTGTTTTTTTTGATGATCTGTTGAGCTTGATCTAATGATTGTTTTTCACATTCCTCAATCTGATTATTACCATTCCAGTTTTCAGGAAAGTCAAAAAAAAACGACTCATTAACCAAATCTTTGAATGGTTCGTAAAAACCTGAAGAAAATCCAACCGACATAGCTCCAAAAGTATCGCCATGATATCCTCCTTTAAAGGCCATAAATTTTTGTTTACTTTTTTCACCTCTATTATGCCAGTATTGAATCGCAACTTTCATAGCAATTTCAACTGACGTTGAACCATTATCTGAAAAAAAAACCTTATTAATTTTTCTTGGAAGAAGGGCTACTAATTTCTCTGCCAACTCAACTGCAGGTCTATGAGTAAATCCAGCAAAAAGAACTTGTTCAATCATTTTTGTTTGTTCGTAAATTTTTTCTATGATCTCTTTTCTTGAATGTCCATGAGTATTAACCCACCATGATGAAATTAGATCTACATACTCATTTCCATCAATGTCGTAAATATTTTCGTTTTTTGCTGATTTTATTACTATTGGGGGCTTAGAAATCTTTAATTGAGTAAATGGATGCCAAATATACTTTTTATCTTTATTTAAAATTTGATTTTTCATATTAATCTTTGAAGCTAAAATTATTCATCAAATCATTCAAGTTCTTAAGAGTAAGATTTTGAATGAAAGGTATATTACCTAATACATTAATTTTTTTACCATAAATTTTTTTACCAAAATTTAAAATTGTATTCAAAGTTTCATGGTTTGTTTTGCCATTAAAAACTAAACCAGCAAGATTTATTTTTTTTTCCTTTAAAATTTGAAGTGACATTAGTGTATGATTTATAGTACCTAATTCTGTTTTACAAACAAGGATTACTGGCAACTCAAATAAAAGAGGTAGATCACTCACGAATAGGCTTTCATTTATAGGCACTTGCAATCCCCCTGCCCCTTCAACAATTACTCTCTTCTCAATATTGTTAAGTTTTTTAAAATTTAGCTGATCTACTTTTATATTTTCCTTTTTTGATGCAATATTGGGGCTTAATGCGTTTTTGAACCTATAGGATTCCTCAATAATAGTTGGTTTATCACATAACTTTTTTATTATATCAGAGTCAGTGTTGCCGTTTAAATCAACTCCACACTGAATAGGTTTATAGTATACAGCATTAAATTTATTTACAAGTATGGCTGATACGATTGTTTTACCAACATCTGTATCTGTTCCTGTTATAAAGAAGCCTTTATTCATTTTTTTTTCTTATTTTATAGAAACTTATATTGTAATTCATCGTTTCTTTATTTTTTAATTTTCTAAGTCTAAATAAATTATTTAAGTTTATTGAGTTGTTGCTAATACCTGCTCCAATACCTTTTAACTTTTTTAAAAAATCAAGTGGTGAATCAAACTCCTCATAAAATATTTCTTCAAAGAAATTACAATTAAAATTCTTATCCAGTTTTTTAAGAATTACTTCATGTCTTGGAAAACTATTAATAAGATTATCAAGTTTATTTTGTTTAAAAAAATCAAAGCTATTAGAATTTGGAATTGAGAATATGAAAAATGAACCAGGTTTCATGCAAAAGGTAATTTTTTTAAATAATTTTTCAAAAGAAGATGACCAATGTAGTGCCATGTTAGAAATTATAAAATCGTAACTACTAAAGTTATCGAAATAGTCAAAATCAATAACTTGTTGGGATAAATTATTGTGCTGAACCTTACGTTTAGCTATATTCAGCATGCTAACGGAAATATCTACAAGATGTATTTCGTCAAATTTTATTTTTTTACTAAGAATATTTGAAAGTTCAGCAGTTCCACAACCTAGTTCGAGAAGTTTTATTTTTTTTTCACATGAACTATGCTTAACATTACCAATATAGTCCAATAGTTTTTTTAAAATTTGTTTTTGAATGAATGTGTTTTCATCATATCGAGAAGCATGAACATCAAACGATTTCTTGAGTTTTTTTTTATCTATCAACATAAATAGTTTTTATAAACTTTTTTATAAAATTCAAAGTTTTTTTTGGTTGATTCATTGGAAATAGATGATCCTTATTTTTAATAAATTCGATCTCATGATTTTCTTTTTTTAGTTTTTGGATTTTTTCTTCAGATGGAGTGAATATAGGATCATCAATTATATAATATGACATAATCTTAAACTTTATTTTAAAAAATTCTCTTTCTAGTTTATCTTCATATAAATAGTTGAGGGAATTTAGAAGGTTTTCAAAATTTATTGATGATTTATTAAATTTTAAATTACACTTTGAATAAAAATCTTGAAGGACTTTCTCCGGATTATTTTTAAAATTTTTAATCATTTTTTTAAGAAGAGTTTTTTTTTTTTTGGACTCAACTTGATATGCTGTAAAGTCTGGAGAGCCAAATAAATTGATTAATCCTTCACATTCAATTTTATTTTTTAAAAACCAGTGCAGACCGTATGAATGCGTTATAACTATAGTTTTTTTTGTTGTTCTCGATTTAAAAATTTCACCCTTTCCTTTGGAAAAAAAATTTAAATCTATGCAGAAAACTGATGAACAGAAATTTTCTTTAATAATTAAATTGGTAATATTTTGCCAAATTAATTTATCAAATCCCCAACCATGAATAAATATAAAATCAAAACTATTATTTTTCATTTGTAGTGTTTGAAGGCTGCCATAACATTTAAAAAATTTTTAATAGTATCCTTAGTGATCAGTGCTGTTAGAGACATTCTTAATCTAGCAAAGTTTTTGGGGACAGTAGGATGACGAATTGATTTGATGTAAAAATTATTTTTTTCTAGAGTTTTCTTTAGAACTTCACATGCTTCAAACTTACCTAGTATCACTGGAATGATGTAAGATGAACTATTGCCAGTATTAAATCCAAATTTATTTAAATTATTAATAACAAAATTACTATTATCTATTAATTGTTTTCGTAATTTGTTAATTTTTGGAAATAATTTTAAAGATGCACTAACAGCACCTATAACAGATGGTGGCAAGGCTGTAGAATAAATTAAACCAGGACATTTATCTACTAGTAAGTCATAAAAGAACTTTGAACATGAGATAAAAGCACCGTAACTTCCAACTGCTTTACTGAAAGTACCAACGACAATTTCCTTTTCTAATTTTTGACCTTTAGTGGCAAAACCAAATCCATTTTCACCGTACACACCAAAAGAATGTGCATCATCTAGATATAAAATACAATTATATTTTTTGGATAAAAATCTAATTCCCTCAAGATCAACAAAATCTCCATCCATACTAAATAATGTTTCGCTCACTATCATTTTATTTGATTTTTTTTCTACTTTTTTTAATAAAAACTCTAGATGATCTAAATCTAAATGGTTGTATCTATAAATTTTTTGATTAGTAAGCAAGTTGCCGTAGTTGATACTTGCATGATTTAATTTATCAGAAAATATATAAAATTTACTTTTATTACCTACAGTATTGCCTGTTATTGCTGGTATTACCGTTGAGTTTAATAAAAAACCATTACCCAACACTAATGTTTTTTCGTGTTTTACATTGAAGCTTAATATCTTTTCTAGATCTAATAATTTCTCAAAATTACCGGTTATTAATCTTGAAGATGATAATGAGCTTCCGTACAACTTGGTCCATTTAATGGACTCCTTAATAATACTTTGATGCCTAGACAGTCCTAGATAATCATTAGTTGAGAGATTAATTAAATTTTTACCTTTAATTATTATTTCTTGATCCTTTGTTTTTTTTCTTTTAATTGGAAAGCTTACTGATATAAGCTTTCTAAGAACTTTTTTATTATTTGTAATTAATTTCGTCACGGTTTAATATACAATATAGTATTTAACAATAGAAAAGAAAAAATAATGAAAGACGAAACAATTGTATTACACCACGGTCATAGAAGAGACGAGTCTACTACTTCAGTAACCGTTCCAATATACCAGACCACATCTTATCAGTTTAATAGCACTGAACATGCATCCAACCTTTTTTCTCTGAAAGAGTTAGGAAATATCTATTCGAGAATAATGAACCCTACTTGCTCTGTTTTAGAAGAAAGAATAACTAAAATGGAAGGTGGCGCAGCTGGGATGGCACTTAGCTCAGGACAAGCAGCGTCGGCATTCTCGATTCAAAACATTTGTCACGCAGGTGATAATTTCGTGAGTTCAACAGATTTATATGGTGGTACTTGGAATCTTTTTTCAAATACTTTAAAGGAAATGGGAATCGAGTGCAGGTTTGTAGATCCAACAAAACCTGAGCAATTTGAAAATGCAATTGATGATAAAACAAAATGTATTTATGCAGAAACACTTCCAAATCCTAAACTTAATGTGTTTCCAATAAACGAAGTTTCAAAGATAGGTAATAACAAAAAAATTCCCTTAATAGTTGATAACACGGCTGCCCCTTTTATCTGCAAACCATTAAAACATGGAGCAAATATTGTTGTCTACTCAACCACAAAATATATTGGTGGTCATGGTCTTTCTATTGGAGGGTTAATAATTGATGGTGGTAATTTTGATTGGGAGTCCGCTGGAGATAAATTTCCAATGATGAACAAACCAGATCCAAGTTATCATGGAGCAATTTGGTCTCAAGCTGCAAAACCACTAGGTCCAATTGCCTATATTTTAAGAGCAAGAGTAATTTTGTTAAGAGATTTAGGTTCATCTATGAGCCCATTCAACGCCTTTACCTTTATTCAAGGTTTAGAAACACTTCCGTTAAGAATGGAAAGACATTGCCAGAATGCTGGCAAAGTTGCAGACTATCTCTCTAAGCATGAGAAAATTCAAAAAGTGATATATCCTGGGCTAATGCAAGGAGTTCACGGTGAAAGGGCAAGTAAATATTTGGAAAAAGGTTATGGATCTTTACTTGGTTTTGAACTTAAAGATGGAGAAGACGCAGGTAAGAAATTTATAGACAATCTTGAGCTTCTTTATCATGTTGCAAACATTGGTGATGCAAGATCATTAGCAATACATCCAGCTTCAACTACACACTCACAACTCTCACCCGAAGAACAATTATCTTCAGGCGTTACTCCCGGTTATGTAAGATTATCAATAGGGATAGAACACATAGACGATATAATCAATGATATTCAACAGTCTTTAGATAAAACTTGAGTTGTTTAATATTCAATTATGAGTTTTCCAAATCATAGAGGAAGAAGGCTTAGAAGCAATCAACCCTTCATAGATTCTTTAGCAGAAACTTCAATTAGTGCTAAAAACCTTGTTATGCCATATTTTATTCAAGAAACAAATAAAGATCTACAAATTAAAAGTATGTCTGGAATGGCTAGGTTTACCGAAAAAGGTATAATGGAAGAAGTTTCAGTTTTACAAGATTTAAACATTAATATGGTTGCACTATTTCCTGTGATTCCAAATGAAAAAAAAACACCCCACGCTAAAGAATCTTTAAATAGTAACAACTTGATTTGTAGGGTGTTAAGGAAACTTAAAAAAAAATTCCCAAAACTTATTATTATTTGTGATGTGGCCTTGGATGCATATACATTAAGTGGTCATGATGGAATACTAAATAACAAAAATGAAATTGATAACGACAAAACCATAAAAATCTTATCAAATATGGCTGTTAATTTTGCAAAAAATGGTTGTGATATCTTAGCACCGAGTGACATGATGGATGGAAGAGTAAAGTTAATAAGAGAGGAACTTGAGAAAAAAGGATTAGTAAATAAATGTATATTGTCATACTCATCAAAATTTTCTTCTAACCTCTACACACCATTTCGAGATGCTTTAGGAAGCTCAAAAAATCTTGGAAATTCAAACAAATCTTCATATCAAATTGACTTTAGAAATAGGAGAGAAGCAATAAAGGAATCATTAGAAGATATAGAAGAAGGCGCTGATATAATTATGGTCAAACCTGCTGGATATTATTTAGATATTGTTAGAGAAATTAAAAATCAAACACTAGTTCCAATTGCTGCCTATCAAGTAAGTGGAGAATATTCAATGATTAAATATTTATCTGATAAACAATTTTTCAATTACAGAGATCTAGTTCTCGAAAGTCTTTACTGTATTAAAAGAGCTGGAGCTGATATTATTTTTACTTATTTTGCTAAAGAAGTTGCGAAATGGTTAAAATAATAAAATCATAATGAACTTGATTTTTGAAAATTATAGGATTAAAAAAAAGATAATATCACACAAATTAGGAGAATATAATGTCAAGAACACACCCAGGTAGATTTCATATAGCAATTCCAGGTCCTACCAATATACCTGAGAGAATTTTAAATGCTATGCATATATCATCAGAAGATCAGAGAAACCCTGAGATTCCAAACCTTACAATCCCTCTTTACAAAGATGTAAAAAAAGTCTTTAAATCTGAAAAAGGTACTGTTTTTCTTTTTCCAGGTTCAGGAACAGGTGCGTGGGAATCCGCAATTATAAATACAATGTCTCCAGGTGAAAAAGTTTTAATTTATAGATACGGACAATTTAGTCATTTATGGGCGGATATGTTTAAAAGACTTGGCCTCGATACTCAGCTTGTCGAAAGAGAGTGGGGAACAGGAACACCTCCAGAGGAAGTAGAAAAAACTCTAAAAGCAGATACTGATCATAAAATTAAAGTAGTCTGTGTAACACAAAATGAAACAGCCACTGGTGTTTCATCTCATGTTGAAGACGTTAGAAAAGCAATGGATGCTGCAAATCACCCTGCTCTTTTATTTGTTGACGGTGTTAGTTCTATAGCTTCAATTGATTTCAGAATGGATGAATGGAAAGTTGATTGTGCAATCTCAGGCTCTCAGAAAGGCTTTATGTTGCCATCCGGAATGGCAATAATGTGTGTAAGTGAAAAAGCTCTTGAAGCTCATAAAACAGCTGAGCTTAAAAGATGCTATTATTCTTGGGAAGATCAAATCGCCACAAATAAAGACGGTTATTTCCCTTATACACCACAAATCCCAATGTTAAGGGCATTACAAGAATCATGTAATATGCTCTTTGAAGAAGGACTTGAAAATGTGTTTAAAAGACACCACCGGATTGCTGAAGGCGTGAGAAGGGCTATTTTGGAAGGCTGGGAATTGAAATTATGTGCTAAAGATCCTTATTGGTATTCCAACACAGTATCGGCAATAGTTGTACCAGAAGGTAAAGATGCAAAGGCAGTACTGGCAACTGCTTTCAAAAAATATCATCTTTCTCTTGGCGCTGGTCTAACCGAAGTTGCAGGAAAAGTATTTAGAATAGGTCATTTGGGAGATCTTAATGAACTCCAGGCTTCAGCTTTTATCAATGGAGCTGAAATGGCCATGATTGATTCAGGTATTAATGTAAAACCTGGAAGTGGTATTGCTGCTGCTTCTG
>JBELJQ010000012.1:0-48432 GCA_042090305.1 Candidatus Pelagibacteraceae bacterium
GCCCAAACATATTTATCAAGGTTAATTAACTCGGGATATAAAGTAGCGATTGCGGAACAACTTGAGCCAGGTGTTGATCACTCAAATAAACCATATAAAAAAATATTTAAAAGAGATGTTGTAAGAATCATAACGCCAGGAACTATTTTAGAAGACAACTTATTGGATTCAAAATCATATAATAATCTTTTAAGTATTGCATATTATAAAGGATATATTTCTTTATCATGGCTTGATATGACAACGGGAAAAATTAAGTTGCAAAATATAAGTGGAAAAGATTTTATTTATGATTTCTATGAGGCAATAAATAAAATAGATCCCTGCGAGATAATAAGTACAACTAATTTGAATTCCAATGTGTTTGGATCAAAAGTCGAATTAATCAAAGACAAACTAACTGAAGTCGCCGAATCATTTTTTGATATAAAAAATAATAAACTAAAAATAAAGGAATTTTTTAGAGGCACTGATGTTGTTAATGTTGATGAACTCAGTGATTCAGACATTTCATCGATCGGGGCATTGATAAATTATTTAGAGTTAACCCAGAAAAACAATATACCTCATGTGACACAAATTGAGATTGTAAATGTAAAAAAGTATATGCAGATTGACAACTTTTCATTTAATAGTCTTGAAATCTTTAAAAATGCTGATGGTGAAAATAACGGGTGTTTAATAAAGGTTTTAGATCAAACCAAAACATCGATGGGTGCTAGACTTCTAAGAGAATTTCTGAAATTCCCATTAATTGATATCAATAAAATTGCCTACAGACAAAATTTAGTTAATTTACTTTCAAAATCACATAGTGTTCTTGAAGAAATAAGAGTTCACCTTGGAGATGTTCAAGACGCTGAAAGAGCTCTATCTAGAATATCTGCCAATACAAATAACCCAAGAGATCTAATCATAATTTACAATTTTATTAATAAAGCAGAAAAAACTTTTGAAATCCTTGCAAACCAAAATAAAAAAGACTTTGTAGATATTATTGCAAGGTCTGAGGACATAAAAAAATTAAATAGTCTTAAAAAGCTTATAATCAAGACAATAGTTTCTGCACCTCCAAATATAATTAGTAATGGCGATATAATTAATGACAAAGTAAATAATGAATTAGATAAGCTCAGAAATATCAAAAATGAAAAAAAAAGGGCAATAATAAATTTGCAATTAAAGTATGCAGAAATAACAACAATAAATAATTTAAAAATAAAATTTAATAACATTCACGGATATTTTATAGAAGTGACAAATAAGAATTCTATCAAAATATCAGAGAATGAAGATATTAAATTCAATTTAGTTCAAAATACAGTCAATTCATCAAGGTTTCAAACCGATGAACTAGTTAAGATATCGAAACATATAAATGAGTCTGAACAAATAGCTCTTGAACTTGAAAAAAAAATATACTTAGACTTATGTAGAGAGATCAGCAATTTCTCAGACACTATTGATGTCTTTTCAAATAAAATCGCTTTTATAGATGTAATAACTAATTTCGCTTATTTAGCTATTCTGAACCATTACACCAAACCCACATTAGAAAAAAAAATAAAAGTTATAGAGATTAAAAAAGGTAGACACCCAGTTGTTGAGGAGAGTCTAAAAAAAGAAGTAGCTCAATATATATCTAATGATTGTTTTATGAATAAGAATGAAAATTTATGGTTAATGACGGGGCCAAATATGGCTGGTAAAAGTACATTCTTAAGACAAGTAGCGATAACAATTTTAATGAATCAGATAGGTTCATTTGTTCCTGCTGAATCCGCAAGACTTAGTGTTTTTGATAAAATATTTACCAGAATTGGAGCTTCTGATAATTTATCCAAGGGTTTGTCGACTTTTATGGTTGAAATGATTGAAACTTCGAGAATTATAAATAGTGCAACTGAGTCATCATTTGTCATTTTAGATGAATTAGGAAGAGGAACGTCCACTGAGGATGGTTTGGCAATTTCACAGGCAGTACTGGAATATATACACACACAAATTGATTGTACGACTTTATTTGCAACTCACTTTAAAGAGTTATGCCAATTTTCCGCAGACTTAAATAGAGTGAAATTAAAAACAATGAAGATAAAAAGGTGGAAAAATGAAATTATTTTTCTGTATGAGGTGATTGATGGAATTTCGGAGGGATCTTTTGGCATTCACGTTGCAAAACTTGCGGGACTTAAAAGTGAGTTAGTAGAAAGGTCTAAAAAAATATTAAATACCTCCCCTCAAAAAAATAAAGTTGTGGAGAATAAAACTTTTATTGATGAATCAATCAAAAGTGAAAGGAAAGAAAACCCTCATGAAGATTTAATAAACTTTCTTAGGTCTGTTGAGTTAGATAATATATCACCTAAAGAATCACTCGATATTCTTTATACACTTAGAAAGAATTATTTAAGCTGATATGTATCAAATTAGCACTATAACAAAAGAGAAAATTAAATCACTGAAGCATGACTTTGAAAATATAAGACAAAAAATTAAAAGTGAATTTTACAATTCGCAAAATGCAATAAAGTCATGTTCTAAAAACTCAGAGAATGCTGATAATTTTATAAAAAAATTATTCAAACTCTATACATTATCAAATTCGAATGTAGCTGAGAATGTCTGTATATGCGCAGTTGGAGGGTATGGAAGAAAACACTTGGCTCCTTTTTCTGATTTAGACATACTTATTATTTATAAAAATAGCCTTGAAATGGAGACTGTTGAGAAGTTAATTAAGTTTTGTATATACCCTCTTTGGGATCTTCATCTTAAGGTCGGTTATGCCGTTAGAAATGAAGAAGAAGCCTTGTATTTTTCAAAAGAAGATCATGTAATAAGAACCTCGATGCTAGATTCAAGATTGATATGTGGTTCAAATTATATTTTCAATAAAATAATTAGAGATTATGCAAAGGAAGTAGAGAGTTCCGGGTACGATTTATTAAAGGAAAAAATCAATGAAAGGGAAAACAAAATAATTGATCTAGGTTATGACTATTTTAGAAATGAACCAAACATAAAGGAAAGCAGTGGATCGATAAGAGATATCAATTTAATTTTTTGGAGCTTAAAAATTTTTAAATTACATAGAAGAAAAAGGATTAGTGAGGATGATTTATTAACAAAAAATGAGAAAAAAAAATTAGAGTCATCGCTAGAGTTTCATCTTCGTATTAGATGCTTTTTACATTATGAGTCTGAAAGAAATAATGACAAATTATCATTTGATTATCAAAATCAAATATCAAAAATAATTTCTACTAAAGTCAAATTCAATGAGAAAATAGAGGATAGTGTTGAGGCTATGATGAGAAGTTATTTTTTACAAATTAGAAATACAAAGAATTTAGCAAGCATCATTATAGGCCTCATTACAGAAAACCTGCAAAATAAAAAAGAAATAACGATGCCAAAAAAGGTAAACTTAAAAAAAACGTTATCTAGTTTTCTTAAAAATATAATAAGCGAAAAGTCTACGGTAAAAGAGCAAAGAGTAATGTTTGAGTGCGTAGAGAAAATTGAAAAATCTATTTTTTTTGAGAAAAATAATATTGAATATTTTAAAGAAATTTTATTTTCAGACAACAAACGCAAACTAATGTTACTTAATGACCTAGGTATTCTTTCAAAAATTATACCTGAATTTTCAAAAATAATAGATCTTCCACAGTATGATAGATATCATTCTTTAACTGTTGGGCAGCATACAATTAGGGCATTAAATATCCTTAAGGATCTTACGGCAAAAAATTATAAAAATAGTACCTATGACTTTGCAGCAGAATTATTAAAACAAAACCAAAACTTAAAGACGTTATATTATGGAGTATTACTTCACGATATTGGCAAGGGCTCGGGCGGTAATCACAATTACACTGGGTCCCTTATTGTCTCTAGAGTTTTAAAAAGACTCAATGAAAGCGACTTAGTTGTTAAAGAGGCGCAATGGCTTGTTAAAAATCACCTAATGATGAGTGAGGTGGCCTTTAAAAAAGATTTAGAAGATTTTTCTTTGATAAAGAAAGCTGCATCAAGTATTAAGTCATTGAAAAGATTAAAAAATATATTTTTGCTAACTGTTTTAGATATATCAGCAGTAGACCATGGTTTGTGGAATGAATGGAAAGCAACCTTATTGAATAATCTTTATTCAAAATTAGAAAAAGAAATTTTAAACCCTCAAAGACATTTGAGCTTAAATGAAAAAATACTCCAAATAAAAAAACAAGTTGTTAATGATTCTCATAAAATAAATCAACCGGTAATAGAAGAATTTTCTAAAATTACTTATCCGAACTATTGGCTTCTTCAATCTAAAGAGATGATCATTTATCAAATAGAAAATTTTTTTATGAAAAAAAATAAAGCTTTTGATTGTAAAATTTTAAGCGAGTCAAGTGTATTTTATACGGTAGTAATTTTCACAAAGGACAGACAAAAATTATTTTTGGATTTAATATCAATTTTTGCGTCCGTTAATGTGTCAATTCATCAAGCTAGAATTTTCACCTTAGCTAATGGTTCTGTTATTGACACTTTTACAATTTCAATAGATCCAATATTAGCAAAAGATTATCATAAAGATTTTATTAAGGAGCTTCATAAAAAATTGAGTGATGTTCAGAATATTGAAGTTGATAGACTAATTACTCCGAAAATACAATCTAAATTTGTAAAGAAGAAAATAGAAATTTCACTGGATAACCTATCGTCGTCAACCTATACAGTATTAAATGTTATCACAAATGATAGACCAAGATTATTATATGATATATCAAGAATTTTACTTAAAAATAAACTATTAATTTTCACCGCAAAAATCTCAACCAATGGTGACTTCGTGGAAGATAGCTTTCATTTGAGAACAGAATATGGTTCTAAACTAATAAATGAACCTAAAATAAAGCATTTAAAAGCTGAGATATTTGAACTTTTATCAGATAAGAGTATTTAAATGCTGGTCAAAATAATATCGATAATAAGTTCACTTACTCTTTTATCTAGATTTCTGGGATACTTAAGAGATTTATTGATTGCAAAAGTTTTAGGCGCTGGATTGATATCTGATTGTTTTTTTATTGCCTTTAAGATACCCAACTTATTTAGAAGATTATTTGCAGAGGGTTCAATGAATGCTGCATTTATTCCAGTTGTTAGTGGTATAAAAAAAAATTATGGAAAAGAAAGTGCGGATATTTTTTTTTCAAAAATTTTTTCACTTTTGTTAGTTGTTCTCTTTTTTTTTCTAATCATAATCGAAATATTTACACCGATAGTGATATCAATAATAGCACCAGGATTTACAGAAAATAACTTCAAATATAGTCTTACGATAGATTATTCAAGGCTAACATTCCCTTTTTTAATGTTTATATGTCTTACATCTTTGATTGGTGCATATCTTAATACTTTGGGAAAATTTGCCTCAATGGCAATTACTCCAATAATTCTTAACTTAACTTTAATTTTCACTTTGATTATTCTTTTCAGAAACGGTGACCAAGTATTTATCTCTTATTATTTAAGTTTATCAATTTCTATTGCTGGGATTATTCAATTGATTTGGATGATCATAAATTTAAGAAAAAGCAATGTTAATTTTAAATTTACAATTGTAAATAAAAAACCCCTAAAATTGCATGAAAATAAATTTTACAAGCTATTGGCTCCAGCTGTTATAGGTAACGGAGTTTATCAATTAAACCTTCTTATTGACATGATACTGGCCTCGACTTTACCTGATGGTTCAATCTCTTATTTATATTATGCAGATAGAGTCAATCAACTTCCACTAGGTGTTTTAGGAATAGCGATTAGCACCGCTTTACTTCCGGTTTTATCAAAATACGTTAAAATGAAAGATAAGAAAAAATCAACACAAGCTCTATCTAACGCATTGCATTTTGGACTTATTTTTTCAATTCCGTCATTTATTGGTATTTTCATATTATCTAATCAAATAATTATATTTCTTTTTTTTAGAGGTGAATTCAGTATGTCAGATGTTGAGTCGACAAGTTCCGCTCTGATTGCCTTAAGCCTTGGATTACCGGCTTTCATAATGATAAAAATTTTAGTTATTCCTTTCTTTGCAATGGAAGATACAAAAACACCGCTTAAAATATCACTATTCTCTATAGTTATTAATTTAACTTTAAATTTAATACTCATTGATAAATATCAACATGTTGGACTGGCAATCTCCACATCATTTGCTGCGTGGGTTAATGCAATAACCTTATTTGCAGTTTTAAAAAGTAAGCAGGTAAAATTCGAAAGAATACTATTTAGCACTTTTTTCAAAGTAAGTATTGCGTCACTAATAATGGGTGTAGCAATTAATTTCATGTTAAATTCTTTTGGAAGAGATATAATCAATTTAAATTTTTTTGAAATTACAAATGTTAACCTTATTTTAATTATTTTTTGTGCAATAATAATTTATTTTTCATGTTTATTCATGATGGGAATAAAGAACTTTAATCTAAGAAAATGAATCAACAATTAAAAACTAAAGAACTTATATTTTCTGGTGTTCAGCCAACAGGCAATCTTCATTTAGGAAATTATCTTGGAGCAATCAAAAATTGGATTGAACTTCAGAAAAAAAGTGAATGTATGTTTTGTATCGTTGATCTTCATGCAATAACAACTACCGAGGGGAGAGAAAATCTAAAGGATAATTCACGTGAAGTAGCAGCAGCATACTTAGCATCTGGAGTGGACCCAAAAAAAAGTATAATCTTCGTACAATCATCAATAACAGGTCATGCTGAACTAAGTTGGACACTCAGTTGCTTTACACCTATTGGCTGGCTTAATAGGATGACTCAGTTTAAAGATAAAGCAGGAAAAAATAAAGAGAAAGCTCCACTTGGTTTATATTCCTATCCAGTTCTAATGGCGGCGGATATTCTTTTGTATAAATCAACTCACGTTCCTGTTGGAGACGATCAAAAGCAGCATTTAGAATTAGCAAGAGACATTGCACAGGCATTTAATAGATTTTTTGATACTGATTTTTTCCCAATTCCTGAGCCAGTAATCATGGGTGATGCAACACGAATAATGAGCCTTAGGGATGGCACAAAAAAAATGAGCAAATCAGATCCATCTGATTTTTCTAGAATTAACATGACTGATAATGCAGATCTAATTAGAAAAAAAATAATGAAGGCTCGAACAGATTCCTTTCCTTTTCCAGAAACAAAAGAAAACTTGGAATCAAGACCAGAAATTCAAAATTTAGTTAAAATTTTTATGTCTTTAGAGGATATTACCCTAGCCAAAATTATAAATGATTATAGTGGAAAAGAATTAAAAATTTTCAAAGAGGATTTATTTGATAGTCTTGAATCAAAAATATCAAAAATTACAAAGGAAATGAGTAAACTACTTGAAGATAATGAATATTTAGATAAAATTTTGAGAGAAGGAAGCTCAAAGGCAAATCTTATATCAAAAAGAAATATCGAGGATATCCATAAGTTAATTGGTTTTTATAAGTCATGACCTTTTATCTTCCTGTTGCAGAAATAGAAGTCAATCTCTTAATTATACTTTTCTTTGGTTTTATAGTTGGTTTTATGTCTGGACTCTTTGGTGTTGGTGGAGGATTTCTAATGACACCGTTGTTAATATTTATGGGAATCCCTCCAACAACTGCAGTTGGAACAGAATCAGTACAAATACTTGGCTCATCGGTCTCAGGGGCTATTGCTCATAGTAGGAAAAAAAACATTGATTACGAGGTAGGCGCTTTTCTTTTGATTGGAGGGATTTTTGGTTCAACGATAGGTGTGATATTGTTTAATTTCTTTAAAGAGTCAGGAAATATAGATTTAATAATTAAATTTTTATACATACTTTTTTTAGCAATAATTGGTTCATTGATGTTGATAGAAAGTACTTTATCTATATTAAAGGAAAAACAGATAAAGAAAAAATTTAAAAGAAAAAGAAACTTTTTAGATTACCTTCCTCTCAAATATAAATTCAGACAATCTATGATTTACATATCTGTTTTAATGCCAATAGCTATAGGTGTAATTGTAGGTTTTCTTGCAGCATTCATGGGTGTGGGGGGTGGTTTTGTAATGGTTCCTGCCATGATATACTTATTTGGTATGGGTACAGTTTCAGCCATTGGAACATCATTATTTCAGATTGTTTTTGTTACATTAAATGTATCTATACTTCATGCAACTTTTACTTTTTCTGTTGATTTAATCCTAGCAATTTTTCTTTTAATAGGTGGAGTGATAGGAGCGCAATACGGTTCAAAATTTACCTCTAGGTTTAAGGGAGAACAAATAAGAGTTCTACTAGCTATAATCGTTATAATTGTTTGTGTTAAAATGGGCATAGAGTTAATAAGTGAACCATTAATAAATTCGAGGATAATTATTCAGGATGCATAGTAATTTTCTAGTAAAAACAATCATCATTTTTTCGTTATTTTGCTTTAATGGCATTGAATCAAAAGTATTGATATTTGATTTATCTCAAAAAAATGTAGAAATATCAAAAAAAAGCAATCAGCCAGATTTCATAATTTTTGGATACACAGACTCCACAGAACCTCTTGTTATAAAAATAAAAGGACCTGAACAAAAAGTTATATTACAAAAAAAAACAAAAGTAATGGGAATGTGGTCATGGAAAAAAACAGGTGAATTTATTTATCCAGGATTATTTCACTATTATACAAATAAGAATAGTGAGGAAATTGACTTCCAAATTAAAAAAGATCTATTTGATAATATAAAGCTTGTGGGAGAGGATAACGATAATTTAAAAAGAGATTTGATTGAGAAAAAAATGTCAATTGATCTTTTTCTAATAGAAAACGATTCATTTAAAGTAATTAACGATAAACTTCCAAGCTTTTTTAAGATTCCTATAAATTTACCAAAAAACTCCCCATCAGGGAAATATTCTGTTTCATTAAGTATAATGAATAGTATAAATAATTTTCAGTCTCCTGAACAGAATGTAATAGTGGAGAAATTAGGTTTAAGTTCATTCGTATTTAAAATTGCCCATAAATACTCGTTCATTTATGGAATTTTATCTGCTATAATAGCCATTGGTTTGGGATTTTTTGCAGGGATAGTTTTTAAGAAATAATATGGAAAAAGAAATAACATTTTTAGTAGTTGTCGATGAATCTAAGGAGATGTTCAGGGCCATGCGATATGCTGCGAGAAGAAGTTCCAGAAATAACGGAAGAGTAGCCCTGCTCTATACATTTGATATACTAGAATTTAGTCATTGGAAAGCAGTAGAGGATATCGCAGAGGCTGAATCAAGAGAAAAAGCTGAATCTAAAATACAGGAATATGAAAATTTTATAATGTCCTTTAGCTCAAAAAAACCTAAGAAGTTTATAATGAAGGGGGATAGAGTTGAGTGCATTATTAAGTTTCTAGATGCAAATAAATTTATTTCAAATTTTGTTTTGGCTGCTTCTGAGGGAAGTTCGGGCGCAGATCCTCTCATCGCTTCTTTTACAGGAAAAAGTAGGTCTAAAATAAAAGTTCCTTTAACTATATTACCTTCAACTTTATCAGAAGAAGAAATTGACAAATTATCTTGATTTATTAGATTAATATTATGTTTATACAAACCGAAGAAACTCCTAACCCACTTACTCTAAAGTTTATCCCAGGTATTGAAATTTTAAAGGAAGGGACTTTGGAATTTAAAAATTTTGATCAAGCCAAGACTAATGTACTGGCAAATGAATTATTTAAAACTGGAAAGGTGTCAAATATTTTTTTAGGACAAGATTTCATTAGTATAACAAAAACTCCAGATTCTGAGTGGGAACATATAAAGCCCAACTTTCTGTCAGTAATTATGAATTTTTTTTCAAGTGGTGGAAGTTTGGATAGTCAAGAAAACATTGAATCTCCAAAAAAAGAAAATATAAAATACACAAAAAAAGAATTAGAGATTGTTGAAAAGATTAAAGATTTAATAGATCAGAGAGTGAAGCCAGCAGTTGCTCAGGATGGTGGAGACATAAGTTTTGTTAGTTTCAAGAAAGGAGTGGTTTTCTTGGAATTACAAGGGGCATGTTCTGGTTGTCCAAGCTCAACCATGACTCTTAAATCAGGAATTGAAAATATGCTTAAATATTATGTTCCTGAGGTTCAATCCGTTGAACCTGTAAATTAAATAGAATGCCTAAGCAGTTAATCTTTAAGAATATATTCCTCCTTTTAATTGGGCTTTTCATTCTTAATATTTTGATAGGACTTTATTTATCAGTAAAGGGCAACAAAACCTTTAATGCCTCCTCTATTAATTATGTAATTCAAGACAGAGAAATGGCTACAAGATTATCTGATAAAAGTACCATAGATTATATAAGTGAAGCAAAAGAGATGATTAATATATTTGAAAAATACAATTTTTCTATTGACTCGTTTATAAAAGATCAATCGTCAAACCTAATTATATTTTCATCACTTCCGAGAGACTTTATGGAAATCCAACCTGTTAATAAAAGAAAAAATCTCTTTATTAACACACTTCTACCGATTGCATTTATTGAAAACTTAAAAATCTTAGATGATAGAAAAAAAGTATTAGACTGGTGGAATCAATCTAACGGTGAAACATATCAAAGAGAATTTTGGCCCAACTGGCTTTTTGATTTGAGTGACAAATATAATTACGATGGATCTAATGTCGGTGAATTATTGATGAGAATTGATATTGTTCCTTTATCCTTAACTCTCGCTCAAGCAGCAATTGAAAGTGGTTGGGGGACTTCAAGATATCTTAGAGAGGGGAATGCATTATATGGTCAATATACATTTGATAAAAATAGTGGCATAGAGCCAAAAAATAGGGATAAGGAGAAAAATTTCTTCGTAAAAAAATTCCTTAATTTATCGGACTCGACTCAATCTTATTTAAAAAATATTAACACCCATAATGCATATAGAAAACTTAGGCAAGAAAGAGGGAGGTTGAGGATGAATGGTGAAAGTCTTACAGGCTTGAGTCTGGCAAATTTTTTGCAGAACTACTCAGAGAGAAAAGGAGAATACGTTCAAGATTTGATTAAAATAATACAAAGTAATAATTTTATGAAATTTGACAAAGCTGAAGGTCTTATTAATTAATTCTCTTAATTATTTTACCATACCAATAAACGTCATTATTTTTAATCAAAGTACAATTTAACCTATGCCTTGTTTTAACCTTAAGATTACTTATTTTTAAAAAGAAAGATTTGTCAGAATCTTGTTTATTCAAAATTGCACCCTCATTAATAAAACAATTAATATCTTGAACCTTAAAATCTGATTCAAATTCTAATCCCAATTCACCTTGATTAACTACGGTGTCTTTATAAGTAGAGCTATTTATTGGAAGTCTTTGTGTATTAAGAATCATTTTGAATCTTTTAATTTCTCCATATTCATCGTTTAGTGCAAATCTGGGTAATCTATAAATAAAATCATAATTACTAAGAGGAGAAGAATGTTGTGAAAAAGCAGCTTCTATTCCTAATTCTTTAATGACTTTTTCAACTCTAAGACTACTTTCACCATAAGGATATGAAAGGATGTTTGGTTGATTTCCAATGTTTGAATTAATTTTTTTAGACGCATTTAAAACCTGGGACATAATTTCTTCATCACTGAGTTCTAGTAAACTGTCATGGTCTACAGTATGATTCAAAATCAATCCACCATTCAATGATAGCTCTTTTAACATTTTCCAGCTCATATAGTCTGAGTTTTTCTCACTTGAAATAGTGGCAGTTGATACGAAGATACTAAACGGGTAACTAAATTCTTTTAAGATAGGATAAGCATTATTAAAAAATGATTTGTATGCATCATCAACTGTTATCACAACAGTTTTATTTGGTAGATTTTTTTTCTCTTTTAACAGATTGGCAAGATGATCAATCCCAATAACATTAAAGTTTTCAGACTGGATGATCTCTAAGTGTTTTCTAAAGAGATTCGTCGAGATATTTGTACTTGGATATTGATTTTGATCAAACCGATGATACATAAGTACTATAACTGACCCTTCTTTTGAAAAACCAATTTTTGTAAAGATACAAAAAAGTATTATTATTATTATTATTATTCTCATAGTTATTTTTCTATAATAGGAAATTTTCTAGAATTAAATAACTGATAATGCCACCATTCATTTCTAAAAAAATCCCAGCCAGCGTCTGTCATTATTCCTAATAAAAGTAATCTGTTTTTATAAGACTCTTTAGAAATATCTAGGCAACCATGATAAGATAATCTTGAAAACTCATCAAACTCAGTTCCCATATTCAATTCTTTATCTTTCTTATCAACTAGAGTTAGATCAATGGCAACACCACGAGAATGCGGAGAACCTTTTTTAGGCGGTGCAATAAATTTAGAATCTGGTAAAACATCCCATAGTTTCTTTTGAACGTATACTGGTCTGTATGCATCAAAGATTTTTAGCTTCAATCCTATCTTTTTTGCTATTTTCTGAGCAATGCATAAATGCTCATAAGCAATTTTATGCAGGAAGCAATTTTTTGATTTATATAAAATTTTCTTTGTAAAATTATTATTAGTTGCGTATCTTAAGTCAAAGATAAGATCAGTTTTTTCAATATTTAATTTAACAAGCTCATTTTTCATTTTTATAATTAAATCATGATATCATTATCAATATTTTGTTCAACTCAAAGAATGTCTGTTGCCATTTTCAATGACGAGGTCTTGATAGAATCTATTACTGAAAAAATTACTAACAACAAAATAGACAAACTTTCTTTACTAATTAAAAATATGATCGACTTGGTAAAACCCAACACTTTAGGAAGAATTTTTTTTACAAAAGGTCCTGGGAGTTATACGGCAATGCGCTCAATAAAAGCTTTAGCACAAGGGGTGTCAGTATTGTCAAATGCAAAAGTAATAGCGGTAGATAATTTTCAGATTTATTTGAATGATCTAAAATTAAGACCAGAACCGAATATGATAACAGTTTTCTTTATAGATTTTAGTGAAAAATATTTTCTAAGAAATTATACAATTTCAAAAGAAAAAATTTATAGACCTGTAGATGATTTTAAGCACCTAAGTTTAGAAAAGTTAGAGCCCAAAATTGAGACGATATTAGAAAGCAATAAAGAAATCTTATTTATAACTGATAAGTCGTTTACTTTAAATAAAAAACTAGAAAATTTTAGGAAAAAATTTGAATTTGTTGAACCAAATGCTGTTTCAGTTGCAAATGCGTATTTTAGTGGTTATGGCACTGAAAATTTAGATATAATTTACCATCACACTTATTATGAATAAATGAATTTCGTTGAATTACAAGAAAAACACGTCGACGAAGTTTATGAACTTCAAATTTCTAATAAAACTGAATTTGGTAATAATATTTGGAATAAGTCTGAATTGTTAAATCTTTTAAAAAAGCCAGAGTTTTATTCAATTATCTATATACCTAATAAGAAAATTATTGGTTTCAGTCTTTTTTTTGAATCAAATAAAACTTTAGATCTTTATTCGATATTTATCTCACCTAAATCTAGAAACAAAGGGGTTGCTAGTTTGATGATAAATAATGCTTTAATTTACAGTAAAGCTATGTCTTTTGAAAAAATAATACTTGAGGTTAATGAAAAAAATACGAAGGCCATAAATTTTTATACAAAAAACGGCTTTAGTGATGTTGGCAGAAGACGAAACTATTACGAATTATCAGGAACTTTTTATGATGCAATTTTGATGGAAATTATGGTCTAAATATTTTTTACTATTATTTCAAAGACTCTGTTTTTTTTTTTATCAACTACCAATGTAAAGTTTTTTTCTAATGCATTTCTAAGTTTTGTAAAGTTTTCGTTACCTTTTATTAATATAACTCTATCTTGGTCGGACCTAGACTTAAGAAAATCTCGTGCTTTAATGAATGTAATAGGACATTCATATTTTGTAATATCTAGAACTTTTCTTTTCATTTTTAATAGAATTTAATGTATAATCTAATTATATTTAATCAGAATGTTTTGATTAATTGTAACAAAATTTTAATAAAATTATAATAATTATTTAAACTTAATATGGAAACATTATTTGATAAAATTCATAAGCTTGGTCTAAAAATGACTGACCAAAGAAGGAAAATAGTGAAAGTTTTATCCGATTCGGAAGATCATCCAGACGTTGAAATGGTATATAATAGAGTAGTAAAACTAGACAAAAAGATTGGTATTGCAACTGTTTACAGAACTATTAAACTATTTGAAGAAAACAATATTATTGAAAAACATGATTTTAAGAAGGATGGAAGATTTAGGTATGAGAAAGTACCTGAGGAACACCACGACCATTTGATTGATGTGAAAAATGATAAAGTCATTGAATTCCAAAATGATGAAATTGAAAAACTGCAAAAAAAGGTTGCAGAAGAACTTGGTTATAAGTTGGTTGACCACAGACTAGAATTATATGCTGTTCCAATTAAAAGAAAAAAATAAATTATCGTCCGGCAATGCGACAAATAGTATCTCTAGGTTAAGAGTCATGTTATCCAAAGTAAAATATGTGGCAAAAAATGTGGTTTATGTTAAAAATTGGTCTAAAGTAGCTTCTTCTAATGACAAAAAAAATTTTGACCCAATTAACAAAAGTATAAAGATAAGTTTTAGTTTTGGTCCATTTATCGTCAAAACGATAAAAAATGACGATCCATTAATGACACAGGCAAAACAACTAAGATTTGAAAGTTTTTTTGGTGAATCTTGCAATACTAGTATGGATACAGATGAGTTTGATGAGCTATGTGATCACTTAGTAGTAATTGATAAATCTGTCTCAAATGATTACGTTGTTGGAACTTACAGACTGCTTTTGAAGAAATTCAACGAAAAGTCTCAAAAGTTTTATAGTCAGTCTGAATTTGATATATCAAATCTGTTAACTAAAAAAGGTGCGACTCTTTTAGAGGCTGGTAGATCATGTGTAAGAAAAGAGTATAGAGACGGTAGAATCATAAAATTATTATGGAGAGCTCTGGCAACATATATAGTTAACTCAAGGTCTAATTACATATTTGGCTGTGCTAGTTTTCCATCTTCTGATTGTGAGAATTTTTCAAATCAACTATCTTATCTGCATCATTATCATAGTCCTCCAAAAACCTTGCTAACTTCACCATTAAAAAAGCTTGAAGCTAAGTTTAAACTTATTGATAAATATAAAATTGATAAAGAATCTGAGTTCAGAAATTTGCCCCCACTAATTAAAGCATATCTCAGAGTTGGAGCTTACGTTGGGAGTGGTGCAATAATTGACAAAGATTTTAACACGACCGATGTTTTAATAATTTTAGATTCCAAAAAATTATTAAAAAAATACTCAGACCTTTCCGTGAAGGTAAATTAATTGACACTTCATTCCCCAATATTATCAATTTTAAGATTTCTCCAAATGTTGATTTGGGTAACTTTTGGTTATTTCTTGCAACTTTTTGTAAATATATTTTTAAAGAAGTACTTCTTTAAATCTTACAGGATGTTTTTTTATGGTTTAGTGGAAATTTTTGGAATTAAGGTTAATATATCAGGTAGGCCAGCTTCAAAAAAAACGCTTATAATTTGTAATCATATTTCATACCTGGACATCTTAATTTTAGGCTCAAAAGTAAATGCAATTTTTGTAGCTAAATCTGAAATAAGTAATTGGCCGATAATTAATAAACTTACTGCAGTAGGAAAGACAATATTTGTCAGAAGGAAAAGTAGGTATGATGTAAAAAACCAAATGCAGATAATAGAAAGAAATTTGAGGAATAATTTTAACGTAATATTATTTCCAGAAGGAACCTCAAGCGACGGGCTTCAAGTTCTACCTTTCAAAAGTTCGTTGTTTGGAATTATAGAGAATCCTAAAATGAAAAATTTTATGATACAGCCAGTTTCAATAACCTATAATAAACTAGACGGAGTGCCAGTGGATTTAAAATATAGACCATTTTTAGCATGGTTTGGGGGGATGGACTTATTTTCGCACGCATGGAAATTTTTGGGCCTTGGAACTAGTGAAGTTCAATTAAATTTTCATAAGCCATCGAAATTTGCTAGTTTTGCTAATAGAAAAATCGCAAGTGAATTCTGTTTTAATGAAATTTCCAACCAAGTGAACCGTAATAATATGTCAAAAAAAGTAAATAAAATTCTCAAACTTAATGAATTTAAAATCTTGTAAAAAAAAAAAAAAAAGATATTTACATTAATAATGAATCATTCCTTTTTTATCAAAACTTACGGCTGTCAAATGAATGTATATGATTCTGAAAAAATAGCAGACATCATGCGGTCACAAGGTTACGTGCAATCTGAAAGCGTTGAAAACTCTGACGTAGCAATTTTTAATACTTGTCATATAAGGGAAAAAGCTTCAGAAAAACTTTTTTCCGATCTTGGAAGAATAGCAATCTATAAAGATAATAAAATGAAAGCTGGCCGCTCGATGAAGGTTGTCGTAACGGGTTGTGTTGCTCAGGCTGAAGGAGAGGAAATAAAAAAAAGAAATAATGCAGTAGATTTGATTTTAGGTCCCCAAAACTATCAAAATTTAGCTACTGCCTTAAAAAAAACTACAAAAGAAAACATTTATACAGACTTTTTATGTGACGATAAATTTGATTCACTTCCTCCATCCAGCACACCAGAAGTAAGCAAATTAATTACAGTTCAAGAAGGTTGCGATAAATTTTGTTCTTTTTGTGTAGTACCTTATACTAGGGGTTCGGAATACTCGAGGAAAGTAGAAAATATCTTTCAAGAAGCTCGATACTTAGTTTTACAAGGTGCAAAGGAATTAACCTTACTAGGTCAAAACGTTAGTTCTTTCAAGTCAAATATTTTAGAAAAAGGAAAAAAAGTAGACGTAGGTTTGGCAAATTTATGTAAGATAATTTCTAAATTAGATGGTTTGGAAAGAATAAGGTATTTAACATCACACCCAAAAGACATTGATGATCTACTTATAAATGAGCATTTTGAGAATAAAAAATTGATGCCATTTCTTCATTTACCAATTCAATCTGGTTCCGATAAGATCTTAAAAAAAATGAATAGAAACCATTCGCAAAGGGACTACATAGAACTTATTAAACGGATAAGAAATAAAATTGAAAATATAGCATTTTCATCAGATTTTATTGTCGGCTATCCTGGTGAATCGGATAGAAATTTTAATGAAACTTTAGAACTAATTGAAAAAGTAAATTTTGCGAGTTCCTATTCTTTTAAATATTCACCAAGACCTGGAACACAATCATCAATAAAACATACAGATATAGTTGATGAAAAAGTTTCTAGTTTAAGACTCAATAAGATTCAGTCTGTTTTAAATTCGCAGCAAAAAGAGTTTAATGAAAGTTTTTTGAGTAAAAATGTAAAGGTACTCTTTACTAGTTCTGGTAAAAGAAAAGACCAGTATGTTGGAAGAACCCCTCACCTGCAACCGGTTCATGTGACTTCAAATAAAAACATTATTGGGAGAACATTTGATGTTAAATTGGAAAATTTGACATCCTTTTCATTTCATGGAAAGATTCTTAATTAGGCGTTAACTTGACAAAAAAACTTAAAACAGATCAACTGAATTCAAGCAAAACCTTCTCCTTTGAGGACAATTTAGTCCTACCAATGATATATGGAGAAGGCGATAAATTTTTAAAAACTATAGAAAAAAATCTTGATATAGAAGCTGTTACTAGAGGTAACATAATCAAGTTAAATGGAGCTGAAAAAAATATTAATTTAGCACAACAAATTTTAGAAAATTTATATAACCTAGCATTAAAAAACAATGAAATTGATGAGGGGGAAATTTTCGGATTAGTTAATATGGCAAAGAATTCGTTATCGTCTAAAGTTGATTTAGATGTAGAACAAATTGAATCACTATGTTTTAAAGCTGGGAGAAAATTGATTAAGCCCAGAACAAAAAAACAAGCAGACTATTTCAATCTTGTAAAAAAATACCAAATGGTTTTTTGTTGTGGCCCTGCCGGAACAGGTAAAACATATTTAGCTGTTGCTTTTGCTGTTTGGATGCTAAAGACAGGTCAGATAGAAAAAATAATATTAACAAGGCCAGCCGTCGAAGCCGGCGAAAGGTTGGGATTTCTTCCAGGAGATCTCAAAGAAAAAATTGATCCTTATTTGAGGCCAATATACGATGCACTTAATGATATGTTGTCATTCTCAGAGGTTTTGAAGAAAATAGATGCTGGTTTTATTGAAATAGCTCCTCTTGCATTCATGCGAGGGAGAACACTATCTAATGCATTTATAATTCTCGATGAATCTCAAAATACAACCGCAGTTCAAATGAAGATGTTTTTAACGAGGTTAGGAGAAAACTCTAAGATGATAATCAATGGTGATTTATCTCAAGTAGACTTACCATCAGGCACTAAATCAGGTTTAAGAGAATCTATAAATATTCTGAAAGATGTAAAGGAAATAGGTTTTATTAAGTTTGATGAAAAGGATGTTGTAAGGAATCCATTAGTATCAAAAATAGTTGCAAAATATGAGGGTTTTGAAAAAAGTGAAGGAGTAGGTAAAGAATATATTTCAAAGTATAAAAAGAATGATAGAGGTTGATTTTAAAAAGAACCTGAAATTTGAAGAGTCAGAAATTACAAGAATAGTAGTTAAAACTATTAAAGTTGCTATGAGAACATTAAAAATTAATGAAAGAGATTATTATTTATCAATTTATTTTACAAACAATTACGGCATAAGAAAACTTAATAACAAATATAGGAAAAAGAACAAATCCACAAATGTTTTATCATTCATACAGAACCAAAAATTTAGTTTGAGTAATAATAAAGATATAGTAATGTTAGGAGATATAGTTATATCATTAGAAAAAGTTAATGTTGAGGCAAAAGCCCTAAAAAAAGATTTCAAAGAACATTTGAAACATATGTGCATTCATGGTCTTTTGCATCTTTTCGGTTACGATCATACTAAATTAAATGATGCTAAAATTATGGAAAATAAAGAAGACTTAATATTAGAAAAGCTTGCAATCGAATTACCAAATTGAACTATGTCTTTTATTTCAAGAATCAAATCAATTTTTTTCAATCAAAGTAAAGAGAATATTAAAGATGTTATCGAGGATATTATTGAGGATAATGGACAATCAGTTGGAAAATTTGATGATGGCACAAAAAAAATATTTAAAAATATAATACAACTAAATGATAAGTGTATCGAAGATGTTATGATTCCAAGAGCCGATATTGATGCCGTTGCTTCTAATGTTAAAATCAATCAATTAATGGCATTTATTAATAAAACAAAACACTCTAGAATCCCAGTTTATGAAGAGAATTTAGACAAAGTTATTGGTATGATTCACATAAGAGATTTATTTGAGAAAATAAATAAGAATGTTAAAATAAAAAAAGATATAAAAATATCTAAGTCAATTGTGAGAAAAATTCTTTTCTCTGCTCCTTCAATGAGAATACTAGACTTATTATTAAAAATGAGATCCGAGCAAATACACATGTCAATCGTTGTTGATGAATTTGGAGGGACAAACGGGCTAGTTACTATAGAAGACCTTGTTGAAGAAATTGTTGGAGAAATTAAAGATGAGCATGATCTCGAGGAAATAGATGTTATTAAGAGGAAATCAAAGAAAACTTATGAAGTTTCAGCTAGATTGACTGTTTTTGAGTTTGAAAAAAAACTCGGCATTTCATTTGAAAATGAGGATAAAGAGGACATTGATACAGTCGGGGGGCTTGTATTTAATTTGATTGGAAAAATTCCAAGCAGAGGTCAAGTTATAACTCATAAATCTGGTCTAGAATTCACTATTTTAGACGCTGATACAAGAAAAATTAAAAGATTACTTGTAAATGTTAAGTGATTATAAAGATTTTAAAAGAATCTTTATCTTATTTTTTGCAGGGGCAAGTTGCGGAGTCTCACTTTCATTTATTTATTTGATTCCACTTTTAATTTTTGGATATTTTTATTTTATAAAAATATTATTGATTACTAAAAGTAATGACGTATCATTTTTTAATGGATGTACTTTTGGTTTTGGATTTTTTTTAGGATGCCTGCACTGGATAGTTTATCCATTCCTAGTTTACGATAAGCATTTAATTCTCGCCCCTTTTGTATTGATTCTTTTTCCATTGTTCCTCAGCTCATTCTTTGGCCTTGCCGCATTAGGTATAAATATATTGAATAAATTAATTAGAAAAGATCTATTATTCTTTAGGATCTCAATTTTTTCTACAACTTTGTTTTTCTTTGAATTTATAAGATCTTTTATTTTTGGTGGATTACCCTTAAGCCTAACAGCTCATGTTTGGGCATTCAGCCCAAATTTTATTTCAGTAGTTTCTTACGTTGGGGTATTTGGATTATGTTTTTTTACAATTTTTTGGATTGTTAGTTCCTCTATTTTATTTTTAAATAAGAAATTAAAACTTTCTTTCTTAATTTTATTAATTTTTCCCACAGCTCTTTATTTCATTCCCTTATCTGATACCAACGAAGGTGACAATAAAATCCTTGTAAGAGTTATTCAACCCAATATTAATCAAAAGGAAAAGTGGAATAAAAATTTATATCAAAGACATTTCCAAACACTCATTGATTTAACAAAAAAAAATCTCTCTGATGAACCGATACTAGTGGTTTGGCCAGAAGTGGCTTTGACTTTATTTTTGAACGAAGAAAAGGAGTTAATTAACTATTTAAGTGATGTTCTTCCCTCCAATATAATTTTAATTACTGGAAGTTTGAGGAGAGAGTTTAACGGCTCATCATTTAAGATATATAATTCTTTGTATACTTTTAATAATAAAAATTTAGACTATTATGATAAAGTCAAATTAGTTCCATTTGGAGAGTTTATTCCATTTAAAAATTTTTTGAGTCTCTTGAAAATAACCCCAGGAACAACCGACTTCAGTGTAGGCAATAAAGAGGATATTTTAAGCTTAACAGTATTGGATAATACTTTATTTTTTGAACCCTCGATATGCTATGAGTCCATATTTCAATCTTTCCACTACAAATCTATCGGCCTTCACATCAATATTACTAATGATGCTTGGTTTGGTAATACCACTGGTCCAAAGCAGCATTTGTCATCTTCAATGTTCAGGTCCGTAGAAAAAGGAGTGCCTTTAGTGAGATCCGCCAACTCTGGAATTTCAGTAATTCTCGATAAGTCTGGGAAAATATTAGCGAAGAAAAATCTTAACGAAAAAGGATTTATTGAAACTGAAATCATACTGGGGGATAATTCAACTTTTTTTATGAAATTTGGAAATAAGTTATTAATAATTTTAATAATAACGCTCGCTTACTTAAGTTTTTTATTAGATTACTCAATTAAAATAACAAAAAAAGATTGAAAAATTTTATCTTTTCAAATATAAATTCGATTTCATGGCTCTAAATCACAATAACTTCATTTTTACAAGTGAATCAGTTTCAGAAGGTCACCCTGATAAAGTGTGCGATCAAATTTCCGATGTGATATTAGATATGTATTTATCTGAAGATAAAAACTCAAGAGTAGCTTGTGAAACTCTTGCAACTACAAATACAGTAATAATTTCAGGTGAAATAAAAAGTAATTTGGATGAAAAAAAAATTAATAAAGAATTAATAGAAAAAAAAATAAAAGAGAAAATAAAAGAGATAGGATATGAACAAAAAGGATTTGACTGGAAAACAATAAATATCAAAAATTATCTACACGAACAGTCAGCTGATATTTCAATGGGTGTTGATAGAGATGAATCCCTAGGAGCCGGTGATCAAGGTATTATGTTTGGTTATGCATGCTCGGAAACTCAGTCATTGATGCCTGCCCCGATATTTTATTCTCATAGGATACTTGAATTCTTGTCAAGCTATAGAAAAAATAATGATACTTTCTTTTATCCTGATGCCAAAAGTCAAGTAAGTATGCTTTATGAGAATGGTATTCCCAAAAAAATAACTTCGTTAGTTTTGTCAACCCAACATACTGATTCAATTGATAACGTTTCAATTAAGAAAAAAGTAATAGAAATAATAGAGCAAGCAGTTCCAACGAATATATTACCCTCTCAACAAGATATTTTGATTAACCCAACTGGAAGATTTGTAATTGGTGGGCCAGATGGAGACACAGGATTAACTGGAAGGAAAATCATAGTAGATACCTATGGAGGTTCTGCCCCTCATGGTGGCGGTGCATTTTCAGGAAAAGATTATACAAAGGTAGATAGGTCAGCGGCCTATATGGCAAGATATATTGCCAAGAATATTGTTGGTGCAAGGATAGCAAGCAAATGTCTAATTCAGCTGTCATATGCAATAGGAGTGGCAGAACCAATTTCTATATATATTCAAACTGATTCAGATTCAAAAGTAGATAATAATAAGTTGATTAAAGTAATAAAAAATAACTTTGACTTGTCTCCTTTGGGAATAAAAAAATTCTTAGAGCTTGATAGACCAATATATACACCAACTGCTGCTTATGGTCATTTTGGAAGAGATTATGATAAAGTTAATAATCTTTTTACTTGGGAAAAATTAGGGTCTACAGATCTAATCATTAATGATTATTCTTGAATGACTTCATTCTTCGGTAGAAGGCTTGCTAAAGGAACTAATCACTCAGAAGTCAAAAAACTAAAAACCTCGCCTTACTTTTTATCTAATCCAAATTTAAAAAAACTTTTTAGATCCGAGAGGTTTAAAAATTCAAAGAAAAATTTAGAAATTGGTTTTGGTAATGGTGAAAACGTTTTTTCCCAAGCCTTGAAATCAAAAGATGAATTTTTTTTAGCATGCGATCCATTTATTTCAGGAGGAGCAAAGCTATTCAAAAAAATAGAGAGTGAAGATATAAAAAATATTTTTATAACAGATCTGGAATTTAATGTTTTTTATGAATCAATAAAAAACTTTTTCTTTAAGGATATATTCATATTATTTCCTGATCCATGGCCAAAAAAAAGACATAAAAAAAGAAGATTGATTGATGAGAATTTTTTAAAAAAAATCGATTCAATATCTAATAATAAAACAAAAGTAATTGTAGCTACTGACGACAATTCATACAAAAATCAAATCGCTAAAATATTCAATAAGAATCAAAATTTCAAAACTTTTTTAGAAAAAAAAAATGATTTAAATCTAGGAAATGTTAAGATTTTTGAGACTAGATATTTTATAAAAGCAAAAAATGCAAATAGTACTAGGCATTTTTTTATATTTAAAAAAAATAAACTTTAATAAATTTTTATTAAATTATTTAAGTTTTTAAAAAGTATTGGTATGAATAGTGGTAAATTTTAAAAATTAATAGATTAGGTTGAAAAATTGCAAAATTACGAAGTTAAAGATAGTAGCTCAATTGATATAGTTGAAATATCTAAAAATATAGCTAAAGAAAAAGGAATTGCTCCTGAAGAGGTAATAGACGCAATGGAATTTGCTATTGCTAAGGCTGGAAGAACAAAATATGGGTTTGAACAAGATATTAGAGCAAAAATTGACAGAGATTCTGGGAAAATCGGACTTTACAGATACTTAGAAGTTGTTGAAAATATTGGTGAGCTTCCAGAGGAGGAGCGTCAAAACAAAATAGACATGAAGTCTCTTGGTAAGGAAAATAAGGAACTTAAAATAGGTGAATATTTAATCGAGGAGCTGCCACCTCTTGACTTTGGACGAATAGCTGTTCAAACAGCTAAACAGGTTATATATCAAAGAGTCAAAGAGGCAGAGAAAGTGATGCAATTCAACGAGTTTAAAGATAAAATAGGTGAGATTGTTAACGGAGTTGTCAAAAGGGTTGAGTACGGTAACCTAATCATTGATCTTGGCAAAGGAGAGGCAATTTTAAGAAAAGATGAGCTTCTTAATAAAGAAATCTTTAGGAGGTCAGACAGAATTAGGGCGTATATTGCAGACGTTAAGCATGATTTAAAAGGTCACCAAATTTTTCTATCTAGGGCGCATAATAATTTCTTAGTAAAATTGTTTTTTCAAGAGGTGCCAGAAATATATGATGGAATAATTGAAGTTAAATCAGTTGCAAGGGATCCAGGTAGCAGGGCCAAGATAGCAGTTTACACCAAGGAGAAAAGTATAGATCCTGTAGGCGCATGTGTTGGAATGAGAGGGAGTAGAGTCCAAGCTGTAGTTAATGAGCTTCAGGGGGAAAAGATTGATATAGTTTTGTGGTCAGAGGATATAGCAACTTATGTTGTAAATGCACTTGGTCCCGCCGAGGTCGACAAGGTTATTATTGAAGAAGATATAAAGAAGATAGACGTTATAGTTCCGGACGAACAATTAAGTTTGGCAATTGGCAGAAAAGGTCAAAATGTGAGATTAGCAAGCTCTCTCTCTGGTTGGAGTATAGATATACTCACAACTTCACAGGAATCAGAGAGACGAAATGAAGAGTTTAAGAATTTATCTCAGAAATTTATGACAGATTTAGATGTTGATGAAGTTATTGCGCATCTTCTAGTTACTGAGGGCTTTTCTTCATTAGATGAAATAGCTATGGTGTCAATGCAGGAATTAACCTCGATAGAAGGCTTTGATGAAAATCTTTCCAATGAATTAATAACTCGAGCCAAAACTCACCTAAATAAAGTCAGAGAAGAGAATTTGGAGTTGTTAAAAAAAGAAGGAGTAGAACAGTATTTGTTAGACAGTAAAATGCTTGGTATTGAACACTTGATGAAATTATCTGAGAATAAGATAAAGACTCGAGATCAACTGGCCGACTTGTCAAATGATGAATTAATAGATTTGTTAGGTAATATTGAAAAAGAAAAAGCTGATGAAATTATTATCGATGCAAGGAAACATTGGTTCTAAAAAGTATGGAAGAAAATAACGATAAAAAAACAACTCTTTCTGGAAAACTCCAGTTAAAAAAAACTTTCAATGCTGGTCAAATTAAGCAAAACTTCTCGCATGGTAGAAGTAAATCAGTTTCAGTTGAGGTAAAAAGAAAGAGAACTTTTGATTCTTTTGAAAAGAAATCAGAAGTCGAAGATAAAATAAAAAGCGAGTCAATTAATGAAGAAATTAAGGATGAAATAAAACCTGTACTTGAAGAGAGACCTAAGCCTTCAAGAGAACCAATAAAAGACCTTAATCCTAAGAAAAATCAGAAGAAAAGTGTTTCAAAAATAAACACTGAGTCAAAAAAAACACAAAATGTTCAGGATCAAGTTTTACCAGAAAAAGCTAAACCACAGAAGTTTCCAAAAAGCCCAAAGAGTTTTGAGAATAGAAGGCAAGGAAAGCTTACTATTTCTCAAGCACTTGATGATGACAATGAAAAGGTACGTTCATTAGCAGCGATAAAAAGAGCCAGAGAGAAAGCTAAACAAAGACGTTTTGACAATCCAGAAGTTAGAGAAAATATAGAAACAAAAGAAAAAAAGAAGAAAGAAATCATTATACCAGATTTGATTGTAGTTAGTGAACTCGCATCAAGGTTAGCTGAAAAATCTTCCAGTTTAATAAAGATGTTAATGAAACTTGGAGTGATGGCGACAATAAATCAACCAATTGACGCTGATACTGCTGAATTACTTGTTTTAGAGTTAGGACATATTCCAAAAAGAGTCAGTGAATCTGACGTTGAAGTTGGGCTAGATGGACCAACAGATAATGTAAATGACCTAATGGTTAGACCTCCTGTTGTGACAGTAATGGGGCACGTTGATCATGGAAAAACGTCAATACTTGACGTTATTAGACAAAAAAATGTAGCAGATGGTGAAGCAGGCGGAATTACTCAGCATATAGGTTCGTACATTGTTAAGACAAAGAAAAATCAATTAATCACTTTCATTGATACACCTGGACATGCAGCATTTAGTCAAATGAGAGCAAGAGGGTCGAATGTTACAGATATAATAATATTAGTTGTAGCAGCCGATGATAGTGTAAACGAACAAACAGTAGAAGCTATAAGTCATGCTAAAGCCTCTGGTTGCCCTATAATTGTTGCAGTAAATAAAATAGATCTTCCAACAGCAAATCCTCAGAAAGTCGAATCTGATTTAATGAGTCATGAAATTATCACTGAACAAATGGGTGGTGAAAATGTGTTTGTGAATGTTTCTGCAAAAACGAAAGAAGGAATTGATGATTTATTAGAAGCAATAACACTTCAGGCTGAAATACTGGAACTTAAAGCTAATCCCAACCGAAATGCAGAAGGAACTGTTATAGAGTCTAAAATTGAAAAAGGTAAAGGAACGGTTGCATCAATTTTAGTACAAAATGGAACACTGAAAGTGGGTGATATAATTGTTGTTGGAAAAGAATGGGGGAAAGCTAGAGCAATATATAGCGATCAAGGGGTTAAACTAGATAAAGCGCTTCCAAGTCATCCCATTGAGTTACAAGGTCTTTCAGGAGCACCGGAATCCGGAGATAGGCTGGTGGTAGTTGATAACGAATCGAGAGCAAGAGAAGTTACTCAATATCGTTCAAGAGTAAAAAGAATAGAACAAAACTCATCAGTTAAAAAAGTGTCAATAGATCAAATGATCAAGAGTGCATCTGAAGATGAAAAAGAAGTAATTTCTATTATTGTTAAAGCTGATGTTCATGGATCAAAAGAGGCTATTGAACAAAGTTTGCAGAAGATGAAATCAGAAAAGTTTGATATAAAAATTATTCATAGTGGAGTGGGAGAAATAAATGAATCCGATGTCACCCTTGCGGTTGCCTCTGATGCTAGAATTTTTGGATTTAATGTAAAAGCCAATAATCAGGCAAAGGTTTTGTCAAAAAGAGAAGCAATAATAATAAAGTATTTTTCAATAATTTATGAAGTTCTGGATGAGACGCAAAATATACTAGACGGAATGGGTGAGGATGAAATGATTGAGACATTGATAGGTCAGGCTCTTGTAAAACAAGTCTTTAAACTTTCAGATTCGTCAACAGTTGCAGGGTGTATAGTTGAAAGTGGAAAAGTTACATCAAAATGTTTTGTTAAAGTATTTAGAGAAGAAAATTTAACTTTTGAAGGTGATATATCTAGTCTAAGAAGAGAGAAGGATCAAGCCAAAGAGGTAACATCTGGAACTGAATGCGGAATTGGTATTTCAAATTATGATGAAGTTCTAGAAAATGATATCCTTAAGTTCTTTATAAGAGAAAAAAATGAAAAAAAACCTTAGTTTAGAATTAATTAAGGAAGAGAGAAAAAGTGCTAGAAAAAATAAAATCTCTGAATTAGTTAGACGAGCAATCGCCGGTACTTTTCAACTAATAGATTTTACATCTACGAATGGTAAGGCTATTATTTTTTTAGTCTCCAAAGTTGAGTTATCTAGGGATGGAAAATCTGCTAAAATTTTTATAAGCGATTTAGACTATAATAATAATTATGAAGAAAATTTTTATCTAGAACTTTTAAATAGTAAGATGCATAAAATTAATAAAGAATTCTCAAGCAAAATTGATCTTAGATATACCCCAAAATTATCTTTCAAATATAAAAAAACTCAATTAATTTGAAAATCTAAATACACAATAAATGTCTGCATTAGATAAATTGAATGGATGGATCTTTTTAGATAAACCTATTGGCATGACATCAAATGCAGCACTTCAACAAATTAGAAGAAATTTGTCAAAAGTAAAGGCTGGTTTTGTGGGCACATTAGATCCTCTGGCATCTGGACTTTTACCTATAGCTTTGGGTAAATCAACTAAAGTAATAAATTTAGCTGAGAACTTAAATAAAAAATACACCTTTAGTGTTAAGTGGGGCGAAAAAACAGACACTGGTGACACAGAGGGAAACGTCATTGAGATTTCAAGAAAATATCCCTCAAAAGAGGATATCAAAGGTGTATTAAGCAAATTTAATGGATTAATTAATCAAACACCACCTAAATACTCATCTTTAAAGGTTGATGGAGTTAGAGCATATGAGCTCGCTAGAAAAAAAATACCTTTTAAGCTTAAGAAAAGAAAAGTAAATATATATAAATTAAGAGTCAACAATTTTATTTCAAACCAAATATCTGAATTTAAAGTTGAATGTTCATCAGGGACGTATGTCAGAAGTTTAGCAGAAAGTATTTCTGATTCTTTAGGTACTTTTGGGACCGTAACTTCGCTTCGAAGAGAGGGATTTGGAAATTTTAATAAAAATCTAATTTCACTGGATTATTTTTTAAGTTTAGTGCATAGTGATGACCTAAATAACGTTATCGAGCCAGTTGACAATGTTTTCAACTGGATCAACGTGATAAAAATAAATAAAAAACAATTAAATAAAGTTTTAAAAGGAAATTGTATAGAGATGGATGTGTTTTTCAAAAATAACTTGCAGCCAAAAAATCTAAACTTTGTGAAGTACAAAAATGAAATTGTAGCTTTGGGTCTATTAGAAAAAAAAACCTTCTATCCAAAAAAAATTCTGATTAGTTAAGATTGAATGGTCTGAAAGGGAGATATGCAATGGTAGAAAAATCAAAAGAAAATAAAAAGAAACAATCAGATTTAAATACTGGTAGTAGTGAGTTTCAAATAGAAAGGTTCACCAATAGAATCAAACTTTTGACAGATCACCTCAAATTAAATAAAAAAGATCATAATACTAGAAGGGGTTTAATGAAGCTTGTTGGTAAAAGAAAAAAACTTTTAACTTATGTTAAGAAGAAAAGCACTGAAAACTACGAGTCACTAATTAAATCTCTTGGATTAAGACGATAAGTTTAATTATGGAGATTTTAAAATGTTTGATATATCATCAGTCCAATTAGATTGGAAAGGCCTTAACCTTAAACTTGAGACTGGCCAAATGGCAAGGCAGGCAGACGGTTCCGTTTTATCCACTTTGGGTAAAACCTCTGTATTATGTACAGTAGTTGCCGCTAAAGATTTCAACCCAACAATGGATTTTTTTCCATTATCCGTCCATTATATTGAAAAAGCCTATTCGGCTGGAAAAATTCCGGGAGGTTTCTTCAAAAGAGAAGGTAGACCTTCTGAAATTGAAATTCTTAATTCGAGACTAATTGATAGACCAATTCGCCCACTGTTTCATGAAAACTTTAAAAACGAAACCCAGGTAATATGCACTGTAATTGACTATGATGGTGAAAATGATCCTGCAACCTGTTCATTAATAGGAGCTTCAGCGGCACTAACAATATCAGGCCTGCCATTTCTTGGTCCAATAGCGTCAGCTCGTGTTGGTTATATGGATGGAGATTATATTTTAAACCCAACTAATGAGGAGCTAAAAAACAGTCAACTTGATCTTGTTGTTGCTGGGACTAGAGATGGAGTTTTGATGGTCGAATCAGAGGCTAGCGAGCTTAAAGAAGAAATAATGTTAGGGGCAGTACAATTTGGTTTTGAACAATTTCAACCTGTTATTCATAAAATTATCGAACTTGCTGAAAAATCAGCAAAAGAGTCCTGGGAAGTTGAGAAAAAACAACAACTACCTTTTAAAAAAGATCTTGAATCAATGGCTAACAAAGAGCTTACTCCAATTTATCAAGTTAAAGAAAAAAAGAAAAGAAATGAATCCTTATCAGAAGCAAGAAAGAATATAATAAGCAAATTCGAAGCTGATAATGAAGAGGCAGAATTTTTAATAAAAGATGAAATAAAAAAAATCGAAAAGAATATTGTTAGATCAGCAATTTTAAAAACAAGTAAAAGAATTGATGGAAGGGGCTTGGATGATGTTAGAGCTATTGACTCAAAGGTAAATATTCTTAACAGCGTTCATGGAAGTGCCTTGTTCACAAGGGGTGAAACACAAGCGCTAGTGAGTACAACGTTAGGAACAACAAGTGATGAACAACTACTTGATACTATTGATGGAGATAGAAAAGAAAAGTTTATGCTTCACTATAATTTCCCGCCTTTTTCTGTAAATGAAGTAGGTAGAATTGGTTCTACAGGAAGAAGAGAGGTTGGGCATGGAAAGTTAGCATGGAGGGCAATTCACCCGATTCTTAAAAATGCTGAAGATTTTCCTTACACTATAAGAGTTGTGTCTGAAATTACGGAGTCTAATGGTTCATCCTCTATGGCAACAGTATGTGGGGCTTCTCTTTCACTGATGGATGCTGGAGTGCCACTTGAAAGACCTATTGCTGGCATTGCGATGGGATTAATTAAAGAGGAAAAAGATTTTGTTGTTCTCACTGATATACTTGGTGATGAGGATCATCTAGGAGATATGGATTTTAAGGTCGCTGGCACTGATTCTGGAATTACTTCGCTCCAAATGGATATCAAAGTTAATGGTATAACAAAGGATATAATGGAGGAGGCTTTGTCCAAAGCTTTAAAAGCAAGAAAACATATTCTTAACGAGATGAGCAAAGCCATAAATAAATCTAGAGTGGATACGAAGCCAAATGCACCCCAAATTCAAAAGATTAAAATTGATAAATCAAAAATTAGGGAAGTCATTGGTTCGGGTGGTAAAGTAATTAAAGATATTTGTGAAAAGTCGTCAGCCAAGGTTGAGATAGACGATGATGGTATTGTCACCATTTTTGCTTCTAAGTCAAGTGACGGTAAAATTGCAAAAGATATGATTGATGAAATTACTGCAGAACCTGAGGTTGGTAAAATATATGAGGGACAGGGTCTAAAAACAACCGATTTCGGAGCATTTGTAAACTTCATGGGTTCACGCGACGGACTTGTACATATTAGCCAGTTGAAGGACGAAAGAGTTGAGAAAACTACAGATGTTGTTAATGAAGGTGACGTAGTTAAAGTAAAAGTAATTGGAGTTGACGATAGAGGTAAGGTAAAGTTAAGTATCAAAGACGCTTAAAATGAAAAACATCAACTCTATAATATTATCAGGCAAAGAATCACTTCCTTTGATAGAGGGTGGAAAAGGAATAGCAGTAAGTAGTGGAGAGAGTTCAGGAGCATGGGCAAAAGCTGGTGGAGTTGGAACTTTTTCAGGAGTTAACGCAGATTCTTATGATGATCTTGGAAATCTGATTCCACAAGTTTATAAAGAAAGAACGAGATCTGGAAGGCACAGAGAACTTGTTGATTTTTCTGTATCAGGAGCAATTGAGCAAGCAAAAATAGCAAGAGATATTGCTGGAGATAAAGCTCCTATACATATTAATATTTTGTGGGAAATGGCGGCGGCTGAAGAGATATTAACAAGAACACTTGAAAATGCTTCAGACATCATTGATGGTGTCACCTGTGGCGCAGGAATGCCTTACAAATTATCTGAGATTGCAGCTAGATTTGGAATTTTCTATTATCCAATCGTTTCATCTGCAAGAGCTTTTAACGCTTTATGGAAAAGATCTTATCGCAAAACTTCCGACTACCTCGGCGGAGTTGTTTACGAGGATCCGTGGCTTGCTGGTGGACATAATGGTCTATCAAATAGTGAAGATCCACTGAGCCCCCAACCTCCCTACCCAAGGGTAAGAGAACTAAGAAAACTTATGAATGAATTTAATTTGGAACATGTTCCAATAATAATGGCTGGAGGAGTTTGGAATTTGTCTGAATGGGAGGATTGGATTGACAATAAAGAAATAGGTAAAATCGCATTTCAATTTGGAACAAGACCATTGTTAACTGAAGAAAGCCCAATTCCAGAAGCCTGGAAGAAAAGACTTTTGACAATAAAGAAGGGAGAGGTCAGCCTCCACAGGTTTAGTCCTACTGGTTTTTATTCTTCAGCTGTAAAAAATGAATTCTTGAAAGAACTACAAGAAAGGTCAGAAAGACAAACCCCATTTCTCAAGGAGCAAACAAACGAATACAACGAAAAAATAGAAATAGGTCCAAGGAAAAGAGCATTTTACGTTAAGCACTCAGATAAATCAAAAATAGTCGAATGGATTAGAAAAGGTTTTTCCAAACCAATGACAACTCCAAATGATACTTTGATATGGGTTACATTAAAAAAAGCCAGTCAAATAGTAAAAGATCAAATTGATTGTATGGGGTGTCTGTCTCAATGTTTATTTAGTAATTGGTCTCAAGATGAAAAAGGTTCAACAGGAAAGAAAGCAGATCCAAGATCTTTTTGTATACAGAAAACGTTACAAAATATTAGTCATGGAATTTCAAGTTTAGAAAATCAACTTATGTTTGCAGGTCATTCGGTTTATAGGTTTGCAATGGATCCATTTTATAAGAACGGTTTTATTCCTAAAGTTAGTCAGCTTGTTGAAAGAATAATGAAGGGATTGTAAATTGAATTTTTTTTCTTATAATGTCAAGTATGAGTAGAAATATGTATGTGGAAAATGCATTAAAAATGCTTGAAGCTTCTTCTCTAAAACTTACGTCTCAGAGAGTGAATCTTTTAAAGATTCTGTTTAAAAACGGAAACAAGCATTTTTCGGTTGAAGAAGTTTATAATCTGGTGGATAAAGAGGGTATAAGAATTTCATTAGCTACAATATATAACTGTTTAAATCAATTCACAGCTAAAGGTATCTTAAAAATGGTAAGAACGTCATCTGATAAAGTATATTTTGATACTAACCTTACTGATCATCAGCACTTTTTTTGTAAGACAACTGGCAGGTTAACTGATATAGACTCAAAGAAAATCAAAATTTCAAAACTTCCAAAAATTCCTGATGGAAAAAAATTAAAATCAATTGAAGTCGTAGTAAATATTTCAGACTGATATTGATAATCATTATCTTAAATTAGAATAATTCTAAATTGGAATTGACTTAATTCCATTTTATTTTATACTAACCTTAAATTAATTACGTGGAGGTAATATGTCTTTAAAAGGAAGTAAAACTGAAGAGAATCTCAAAGCAGCTTTTGCTGGAGAATCACAAGCTAACAGAAGGTATTTATATTTTGCTCAAAAGGCAGATGTAGAAGGTCACAACGACGTAGCTGCTGTATTTAGGTCAACCGCTGAAGGTGAAACGGGCCATGCCCATGGTCATTTAGAATTCCTTGAAGAAGTTGGCGATCCAGCAACTGGTGAGCCAATCGGTAACACATCTGAAAACTTAAAAGCAGCAATTGTTGGAGAAACCCATGAGTACACTGATATGTATCCAGGAATGGCTAAGACAGCAAGAGACGAAGGCTTTGATGAAATTGCGGACTGGTTCGAAACTTTAGCTAAGGCTGAAAAGTCTCATGCCGGTAAGTTCCAAAGAACTCTTGATGAAATGGTTTAATTTAAAAATCTGAAAGGAGATTTCATCTCCTTTCAATCTAATTAGTTATTTTATATGAGTATTAAAGAGGGAAGTCTTGGAGCTCCAACCAGACACAAGATTGACTGGAATAATCCGGACTTCACAGATGAGAAAAAACTTGATGAAGAGTTAAGGAGAGTCTTTGATATTTGTCATGGCTGCCGAAGATGCTTCAATCTATGCGATAGTTTCCCCAAGCTCTTTGACATGGTGGATGATTCTAAAACCGGAGAGGTTGACAGTGTTTCAAGTAACCAGTTTAAAGAAGTTGTTGATGGGTGTACTCTTTGTGATATGTGTTTTTTAACAAAATGTCCATATGTCCCCCCTCATGAATTTAATTTGGATTTCCCTCACCTAATGCTTAGATATCGCTTTGCTGAAAGAACAAAAAATAAAAACTCGCTAGTTGATGAACAACTAGTCAAAACGGACAGAAACGGAAAGCTTTTCTCAAAGTTCTCTAATCTAATTAACTGGTCAACTAAAACTGATAACAAATTTACAAGAAATATAATGGAAGCTTTTCTCAAAGTTGATAAGGAAGCTGAATTACCCCGTTATTATAAAAACACTTTTGTAGAAATGGAAAAGTCAAATCTAGAAAAGAAGGCTGAATCAAAAAGTAAAGATAAAGTTATATTATTTCCAACATGCTTTATAAATTATAATAATCCCGACTTAGGTTTTGTTGCCAAGAAAATCCTAGAAAAGCTCGATGTTGAAACTAAGGTGTTTTACGAGGGTTGCTGTGGTATGCCGCAACTAGAGAGCGGAAATATTCAGTCAGTTGAAATGAAAGCCAAGCACACAAGCCTTAAGTTAGCGGAATACGTTAAAAAAGGGTACAAAGTTCTGGCAATTGTACCATCTTGTACGTTGATGCTTAAATACGAATGGCCACTTATAAATAATGATCAGAATATAAAATTGTTATCGGAAAATACTTTTGATGTTTGTGAATATCTATTAGAAATATTAAATCAAAAAAAGGAAAAATTGTATCCTATCACAAACTTTAGTGGACTTACTTTACATATCTCTTGTCATTCAAGAGCTCAGAATATTGGTCAAAAATCACATGAGCTTCTCAAGTTGATACCAGATCTTAAAGTTGATGTAATTGAAAGGTGTTCTGGCCATGGTGGGTCGTGGGGGATAAAAAAAGGTAATTTTGAAACAGCATTAAAGGTTGGTAGACCTGTGTCTAAAAAAACAATCCAACTTGAAAATAAATACTTAGTTTCAGAATGCCCACTGGCAGGCGTTCATATTGAACAAGGAGTAGAAAAGTTAAATAAAGAATTTAAATTAAAGACTCTCTCCCATCCAATAGAAATACTAGAGAAATCCCTATTTAATCTTCAGGAGTAAGAAATGGAAAAGAAATTTACTATAACAGAAAATGATATTATCGATATCGATAGCTATATAAAGCATCGGAACTCAATAAAAACAAGAATTAATAAGGTCAAAAAGAATAGAAGGGTTCACGTTGGTCCTCATGCTACATTCTACTTTGAATCTTATGATACAATGTTATATCAAATTCAAGAAATGTTGTTTATTGAAAGAGGGGGTAAAGAGCAAATGAAAGATGAGTTAAAGGCTTATAATCCACTTATACCGAATGGTAAAAGTTTAGTTACCACATTAATGTTTGAAATCGACAATCCTAATGTAAGACAAAATTTTTTGACCTCAATTGGTGGTATTGAAACTAATACATATATCAAAGTTAATGATATAAAAATTTTTGCAAGAGCAGAGGGAGATACCGAAAGGACTAATAAAGACGGAAAAGCATCATCAGTTCACTTTTTACACTTTGATTTTAATGACTCACAAAAAAAAGATTTTCTAACACCAGGCTGTGAAATCCAATTAGGATTTAATCATAAAAATTATCAACACATTAGTATTTTAAGTGAAAATGTGATCGAGTCTCTTGGGAACGATTTTTGCTAGTTTAAACCCCACGTATCGTTTTTCTTTATCCACCCCTTAATCTTATTGCTTTCAACAAGAAGCCACCCTTCTTTTTCTTTAATAAAATTCATAACTTTATTTTTCTCAACTATTGCTATTTTTTTAGAGTTCAATGATGGAAATTTATATAAATATATTTTATTTGCCAGCGTAATAATAGATTTTTTGATGCTCAGTTGAGAACTGGAAACCCAACCAAACTTTCCGTTAAAGTCCTCGACTTTTTTCCAGTTTTCAAATTCATCAATTATTCTCAAAGGGTATCCTTCAACTAATATTTTATATTTTAATAAATGATTTAATCCAGGACCATTTCTGACATTAACTTCATTAAATTTTGTTGATAGAAATTTTATTTTTGTTGCGTAACATATTTCTGATATTGTAAGAAAAGTAATAATCACAAAGAAGGAAAAAATGAGTTTAAAAAAAACCATAATATTGCTTACAAGAAAATTACCCGAAAAGATAGAGGAAAAATTACAAAAAAAATATACAGTTGTATTAAATAGGAATGATAAACGTTATTCATACGCCGAGCTTAAGAAAAAGGTTTCTGATATCGACATTCTCATTCCATGTATTAGCGATACTATAGATGCATCAATTATAAAAGCTGCCAAAAAACTTAAACTAATATCTAACTTTGGAAACGGAGTGGATAATCTTGATTTGATTACAGCTAAAGAAAATAATGTAACGGTTACAAATACTCCAGATGTACTTACAGAAGATACAGCAGACTTAGTTCTAACTATGATACTAATGATTAGTAGAAAAGTTCAAGAGGCTCAAAAAAATTTAATCGAGGGGTGTTGGTCAGGTTGGGGTCCAAGTGAAACAATGGGTGAGCGAATAAAAGGAAAAAAAGTTGGAATCATTGGAATGGGAAGAATCGGCAAAGCAGTGGCACAAAGGTTAAATATGCTAGGGATGAAAATTAATTATCATAACAGAAAAAGATTACCCAGAAGTGTAGAGAAAAAGTTTAATGCAAATTATTATAGTAAACTGAATAACATGTTAGAGGTATGTGATGTTATTTCGATTCATTGTCCATATACACCGGAGACCTTTCATCTTTTGTCAAAAAAAAGATTGAAGATGTTAAAAAAACATTGCGTCATAATTAATACTTCAAGAGGAGAAATTGTTGACGAACAAGCTCTTGCTGAGCTTCTTAATAAAAAGAAAATAGGTGGCGCAGGTCTCGACGTGTTTGAGCATGAGCCACAGGTCTCTCAAAAACTTTTAGATTCAACAAATGTTGTGTTACTTCCCCATATTAGCTCAGCTACTAAAGAAAGTAGAATGGACATGGGTGAAAGAGTTATAAAAAATATTGATATTTTTTTATCTGGAGCGCCCCCCCCAGATTTAATAAAAAAAAATATTTTTGACTAGTTACTACTACAAATTTTGCAATCTATATTTTTTTTGAATGTAATCTTTCTCATTCTGAATTCGCTACAACTGAAAAGAATTAATTGATTGTAATTAATTTCTTTCTTTAAAACATTATTGATTAAAAGATTTGCTTGAAAAAGCCCTCCAAGTCCTGCAACTGGTGCTAAAATACCCATCTCATCGCAAGAGTCCTGATCATAGTTTTGTGTGTTTGGGAAAAAGCATTCATAGCATGGATTTTCTTTTTTATACCAAGATTTTAAAATAGTACTTTGAAGGTCAAAGTTTTGAAGAGCGGCAGTAATTAATATTTTTTTATAATTATGGCAAAATTTATTAATTAAAAATCTTGTTTTGAAGTTATCTGTACAATCAAGGATATAATCATAACTAGTGGCAATTTTATTAATATTGTCATTATTTAGTCTAACGTCAAAACTCTTAATGCTGGCTCTTGAATTTATTTTTTTAATTTTTTTAGACAATACAAAAACCTTTTTCTTACCCATCTCTTCTTCAGTGAATAAGGTTTGTCTATTTAGATTGCTAAGAGCGATAATATCATCATCTACCAGACCAATCTTTCCAACACCTGTCATTGATAAGTATTGTGCTGCAGAGGTTCCTAAACCTCCACACCCAACTATTAAAACTTTAGTGTTAAAAATTTTTTCCTGTCCTTTGATACCTATAGAGTCAATTACAATTTGTCTAGAGTATTTCTCTAATATTTTATTATCAATTTTATTCATAGCCTATATCAGAAAATAATGATGTAGATAAGTATCTTTCAGCAAATGAGGGTAATATAATAACTGTATTTTTGTCAGTCATATTTTTATTTTCATTAAACTCTATTGCTGCAGCTAAAACTGCTCCTGATGAAATTCCGCCAGCAATACCTTCAAATTTTGCAAGATTTTTAGCAAACTCAAATGCAGAATTATTGCTTATAGATAAAACATTATCAACTACATTCAAATCTAGTATTTTTGGAATAAAACCCGCACCTATTCCTTGAATTGCATGAGCTCCTGCCTCACCACCACCAATTACAGCTGAGTCTTCTGGTTCAACTGCAATTATAGAAATATCTTTATTTTTTTTTTTAAGGAATCTACCTACTCCGGTAATTGTTCCACCTGTTCCTACTCCAGCCATAAAACAATCAATTTTTCCATCACAATCTTGCCAAATTTCTTTTGCTGTAGTCCTAAAATGAACTTCAGGGTTTGAACTATTTGAAAACTGATTAAGTATAATACTATCGGGAGTAGTTTTTTTTATTTGAAGAGCTTTTTGAATTGCTCCTGTCATTCCTTTTTCGCGGGGTGTTAATATCAACTTTGCACCAAAAAATTTTAGCATTTTTTTTCTTTCTGTAGACATACTATCAGGCATGGTTAGAGTGAGTTTATAACCTCTTGATGCACAAATAAATGCTAAAGCAATGCCAGTATTACCAGAAGTTGGCTCAATAATTGTAGTATTAGTTTTTAGATGACCACTTTTCTCGGCACCCTCAATCATAGAAAGGCCAATTCTATCTTTTACTGAACCTAATGGGTTAAAGAACTCTAACTTAGCAATAATATTACCAAATAATTTATATTTTTTCTTTATTTTATTAAGTCTTACAAGGGGTGTGTTGCCAATAGTTTGGTCAATAGAGTCATGAATTTTTTTTTTATTATATGACAAAATCTAAAGTCTCTTTACCTTTATTTTTATTACTTTTAATTTTTTTAAAAATATCTTCTATTGATATCTGATTTAAATGTTGAAAGCAATTTTCATTAAGCTTACCTAATAAAGGTTTGATTACATTAATAGATAAATTTGACTTATAATAATCTTGTTGAGTCTCATTCTTGGTAATTGATAAAATTATGTCAGAGATTTTAATTTTTCTTCGTTCTTTTGCTAATCTATATCCCCCTTTGGGCCCTCGCGAGGCGACCAGAATTCTATTTTTAACTAAATTTTGTAGAGTTTGTTCAAGGTATCTCTTAGGAATACCTTGTCTTTTAGCTATGGATTCATTTCTTACAGGTTCAGGTCCAGAGTTTAATGCGATATCTAACACTGCTTCTATAGCGTAAATTATTTTTTTTGGTACTTTAAACACAATAAAATCTTTAGACCCCAGTTGAACCAAATCCCCCTGAACCTCTTGAGGTTGAGTCAAGCGTATCTACTTCAGTTAAAATTATTTCCGGTATTTCTTTGAAAATAATCTGTGCAATACGCATTCCTCTTTCAATTTTAAAAATTTCAACACTATGATTTATTAATATCACACAAATTTCACCCCTATAATCCGAGTCGATTGTACCTGGAGAGTTTAAAACTGTTAACGAGTTTTTTAAAGCTAAACCAGATCTTGGCCTAACCTGTGCTTCAAAGTTTTTAGGCATTTGAAGTGAGAAACCACATTTAATTAGTTTTGAAGAATTAGGCTCTATATAAAAGTTATTTTCTTCAGCAGCAAGTAAATCAAATCCAGCACTGCCAGTTGTTGCTTTAGTAATTTTATATAAGTCCTTACCATTTTTTAGATATTTTATAAAAATTTCGTTCATTATATTTAATTTATTTTTTTTTGAAAAAATTAACAATTTTTTTTACAATTTTTTTTGAGATTTGCTCTTTATTCAAATAAGGCCAATTTTCTATTTTACTTTTTTCTAAAAAAATAATCTTATTTTTTACATTTCCAAATCCTTTACTATTTGAAATAATATTAGCAATTATCCAGTCACAATTTTTTTTCTTTAATTTGGCTTTTGAGTTTTTAATTAAATCATTGGTTTCCGCAGAAAAACCTACAACTAGAGATGGTCTAAATTTGCTCTTAGATATTCTGTCGAGAACATCAATATTTTTTATAAGCTTTAAAGATAAACTAGCTTCATTTTTTTTTATTTTTTTATTTTTTATATTTGAAGACTTCCAGTCTGATATGGCTGCAACTGATATAAAAATGTCACATGGAAGATTTTTAACCGCCTCATTGTAGAAATCAATTCCACTCATCACATTAATCTTATGAACACCTAGTGTTTCCTTTAGATTAGTTGGTCCACTGATAAGGGTAGTATTAGCTCCTGCATTTTTTAAAGCTTTAGCAATTTCATAACCTTGTCTTCCAGAGGAAAAATTACTTATAAAACGAACAGGATCTATCTCTTCAATTGATGGACCAGCAGTGACAATTGCCTTCAAACCACTTAGGGATTTTGGAGTAAAAATTTGATTAATATTTTCAACGATCTTTTCAACCTCCATTAGTTTACCTGAGCCTTCTGTGCCGCAAGCTAGCTTTCCTGAATCTGGTTCTAAAAAGATGATATCCATCTCTAATAGATTCTTTTTATTTTTTTTTACTGCAGGATTATTCCACATCTTTGTATTCATTGCAGGTGCTACAACTTTGTATCCATTCGAAGCTAGCAATACATTTAATGCTAAATCATCAGCTGTTCCACTGGCCATTTTTGCTAAAAAGTTTGCTGTGCAAGGAGCAATAATTATCATATCCATTTCATTTGCTAAATAAATATGACTCATCTTCTTTTCTTCATTGAGCGAAAATAAGTTTGAGTGAACTTTTTTTCCAAGCAAACTCTCAAATGTTATTTTATTTACAAATTCAATTGCGCTTTTAGTTAAAATACATTCAACATCAACGCCACAATCTTGAAGCCTCCTAATTAAATCTAGGGACTTATAGCAAGCTATACCACCAGTAACAATTAATAATATTTTTTTTTTTTTAAGAAAATTATTCATCTACTAGCTATATGAATTGAGGCGAGACCATACATTATATCAAATACCTCTACATTGTTAAGTCCAGACTTAACTATTTTTTTTGATAATTCTTTTTGATTAGGAAAGTTTTGTATGCTTTGAATTAAATATGAATATGCCTCAGTATCATTAGCAAAAAGACTTCCATATCTAGGAATTACTTTACTATAAAGCGAATAAATTTTTTTAAAAGCTTTGTTTTTTATCGTACTAAACTCCAGGCAAAAAAAATAGCCATCTTTTTTTAAAACTCTCGATATTTCGTTCAGTGCTTTGTCTATATTATAAAAATTCCTTATTCCAAAACTAACGGTTACGATATCAAAGCAATTATCTTTAAAGGGCAGTTTTTCAGCAAAGGATCTCACAAAATATACATTATCATCATTAATTTTTTTTTTAGCCTCTTTTATCATGTCAAGATTAGCATCCAATGCAACAAACTTTGCTGAAGATTTTTTTTTAAGGTTCTTTATTATATCTCCTGACCCAGAAGCCAAATCTAATACTATACTCTTATTATTTATATTTATTTGTTGAGTGAAATAGTCCTTCCAAACTCTATGCAATCCAAAGCTCATCAAATCATTCATGAAGTCATATCTTTTTGATACACTACTGAAAACCTTCTGAACTAAGATTTCTTTATCTTTTTCGCTTATATTTTTTAATTTATTTATTAAACTAGAGTTCATGCCAGAATTACCAGAAGTTGAAACCGTTAAAGTTTTTCTTAACAATAATATTATAAATCAAAAAATCTTTGATATTAAGGTTCTTAATAAAAAGTTACGCTATGAGATTCCAAGTGATATTCACGGCGTTTTTAACAGTAGTATAATAACAAAAATTAGTAGACGGGGTAAGTATTTAATATTTTTATTTAAAAACGAAAAATCTCTTTTAATACACCTTGGGATGACGGGTTGTTTTAGAATATCAAAGGAAATCATGAAGAGAAAACATGACCACCTAATGATTGATTTTGGGGAAAAAAAATTATTTTTTAACGATATTAGAAAATTTGGGTTTATTAAGGTTTATAATTCCAAAGAAGTTTTGCGGTCGAAGCACCTCAAACATATCGGCCCTGAACCTTTAGGCAACGATTTTAATCCTGATTATATTTTTAATAATAAAAAAAACATGACAATAAAGAGTTTTCTGATGAACCAAAAAGTTATTGCAGGACTTGGAAATATTTATTGTTCAGAAATTTTACATGATTCACTCATTTCCCCAAAAAAAAATGTCAAAAGTTTATCTGATCTAGAAATAGTAAGAATTATAAAATCTACAAAAAAAATCCTTAAAATTGCAATTTCAAAAGGTGGTTCGTCAATAAAAAATTTTAATATCTCTGATGAGGTTGTAGGTTATTTTAAAAATAATTTAAAGGTCTATGGTCGTGAAAATTTAGGATGTAAAAGATGTAAAAATGAAAAAATAAAAAAGATTATTCAAAATGGAAGATCTTCCTTTTATTGTATAAAATGTCAATTATGAAAAAATACTTAATAATATTAATCATATCCTTTACTTTTACTAATGCTTCAAGTTTTTTAGTTGGTTTAGATGATATACCAATTTATAAGGAGATGAAATATGTTGAAGATTCACTTGTAATGTTTGATAAAATTGATGGACGATTTGTATCAACAGAAATATCTGGTGATTATAAAAAAAAGGATGTTGAAAGATTCTATAACAAAGCGTTACCAAATCTAGGCTGGAAAAAAATAGATAAGGGTCAATATGAAAGAGGCAATGAACAGCTTCAGCTTGATTATACGAAGAATGACACTTTTCTGAGTATAATATTTAGTGTTTCCCCAAAAAAATATTGAAATAACTTGACCGATTGGATTATGATAGTGTAAAAAGTGAAATTATGGCTAATATAAAATCAGCAAAAAAACGGATACTTCAAACCAAAAAAAAAACTGAATTTAACAAATTTGTTAAATCCAGAGTTAGAAGTAAAATCAAGAAAATTTTCGGATTAATTGAATCCAAAAAGAAAGATGAAGCAAAGGTTCAATTTATGAATTTTGAGTCAGATATTTCTAAAGCTGCCTCAAAAGGTGTTTATAAAAAAAATACTGCATCTAGGCTTGTATCAAGGCTTTCAGAGAAGGTAAAAAAAATAAGTTAATTTTTATTTTTTTCATATTGATTCAAAAATTATATTAGTTAATCTTTTAAGTTGATGGTGTTATATGAACGATTTGGATTACGCAGGAGATATTTCTCCAAATGACGCCTGGGAGATGCTTAAATCCCAGGAAAACTGCAATTTATTAGATTGTAGGAGCATAGCAGAATGGCAATTTGTTGGAGTTCCAGATTTAACAGATATCGGAAAAAAAACAATTTTTATAGAATGGCAAAGTTTTCCGATGATGCAAAAAAATGAAATTTTTTTACAAGAGATTGTTAACTCTGGTGTAAACAAAGACACAAAGTTAGTTATTATGTGTAGATCGGGTGCGAGGTCACGTTCAGCCGCAGAATATTTGACAAATCAAGGCTATACTAATTGTTACAATATTGTAGAGGGATTTGAGGGCTCTCATGACGGAAATAGCCATAGAGGAAAAATAAACGGTTGGAAATTTTCTGGTTTACCGTGGAAGCAAGGATAGTTTAATGGTGGTAGAAAATCAGAATGATTTTGTAGAAATCCAAGCTCAATGGGTATCGGTTAGATCACGTATAAGACAAAAGATTGGTGATGCCCAGTTTAAGAGTTGGATTAAACTTATAAAATTGACAGATTTCCAAGATAGAAAAGTGATCTTAAGTGTTAACAGTAACTTCTTAAAAACCAGAATTACTGAACAATACCTTGATATAATAAAGAGTTATTGGCTTGTACAAAATTTAAAGATAGACGATATCGAAATAATAGTTTCGAAGGAAGAGAATGCTAAAGAACAAATGGCTATCGATATACCACCTAAATCAGATAAAATAGTAAATGAATTTAAGAATAATGATATTTTTAAAAGTATAAGTTCGGATTTAGATAGTAGGTTTACTTTTAATAACTTTATAGTTGGTAAGCCCAACGAGCTTGCGTTTGCAGCTGCACGAAGAGTATCAGAGAATGATGAAGTCCCTTTTAATCCACTATTTTTATATGGAGGCGTCGGTTTAGGAAAAACGCATTTAATGCACGCAATTGCACATGAGATTAAAGGCAGGAATCCGCTTAGAAGAGTTATTTATATGTCTGCAGAGAAATTTATGTATCACTTCATAAAAGCTTTGAGATTCAAAAATACCGTCGCATTTAAAGAACAATTTAGAAATGTAGACGTTTTAATGATTGATGATGTTCAGTTCATATCTGGAAAAGATTCAACGCAAGAGGAATTTTTCCACACCTTTAACGCTTTGATTGATCAAAATAAGCAACTTATTATTTCTGCTGATAAATCACCGCAAGATTTAGAGGGAATAGAGGAAAGAATGAGGTCAAGACTCGGCTGGGGTTTAGTGGCTGATATTCATCCTTTAAGTTATGAATTAAGACTTGGAATCTTACAAGCCAAAGAAGAAAAATTATCAGCTAGAATACCTCCAAATATACTTGAATTTCTTGCTCATAAAATCACCTCTAACGTTAGAGAGTTAGAGGGTGCTTTGAATAGATTGGCAGCCTTCTCTTCATTGGTGGGAAGAGAAATTAATTTAGACATGGTCCAGGACTTACTTAAAGATCTTCTAAGATCTTCGCAAAAGAAGGTAAATATTGAGGAAATACAAAAAAAAGTTTCTCAACACTTCAATATAAAGATGTCCGATATGAGTTCAGCAAGACGGTCCAGAACAATTGCCCGTCCAAGACAAATTGCGATGTATTTATCAAAGAATTTAACCTCAAGATCATTACCAGAAATTGGAAGAAGATTTGGGAATAGAGACCATACAACGGTAATCCATGCGGTTAGAAAGGTCGAGGAATTAAGGGTTAAGGATTTAAGTTTTGATGAAGATGTCCAACTTTTAATTAGAATGCTTGAGTCTTAAGCATGGAATTTATCATAGAGAAAAAAAAACTCCTTGAATGTTTGAATCACTTTCAAAGTGTAGTGGAAAAAAGAAATACAATCCCAATTTTGTCAAATATCAAAATTTTTTCAGATAATGAATCCTCATTAACATTTACAGCCACCGATCTTGCTTTAGAATTAAGCGAAACAGTTTTAGCTAATGTAATGAAAAAGGGAGGGTTCACTGTTGCATCCCAGTTATTCTTTGACTTAATAAGAAAAGCTCCAGATAACTGCAAAATCACCATAACTCATGATGAAGAATTAAAGAATGCATTGGTTGTTTTTAACAACTCAAAATTTAATTTTCCTACAATGTCAATAGATGATTTCCCAGTAATGGATAAAAAAGACCTAAATGAGAAAATTGACTTAGATGCCAAGGAACTTAAACATTTAATAGATAATTGTAAGTTTTGTATGGGTGTTGATGAATCAAGGCAGTATTTAAATGGTATTTTTTTTCATAAAAGTAATGACTTAGTGTCAACAGTCGCAACTGATGGGCACAGGTTATCAAAATGTAGCTTAGAGAAAAAAGTTGACCTTAATTTTGAGGGTATAATCATACCTAAAAAATCCGTTTTTGAGATTTCAAAAATTTTGGACGAGTCTAATGAAAAGGTCATATTAACTTTTTCGAAAACTAGATTGAAAGTTGAGATAGGAGAAATTACTCTTATAACTAAACTTATTAACTCAACTTTTCCTGATTATGAGAGCGTTATACCTCAAGAAGAGGAACAAATCATGCAAGTTAATTGTAAAGAATTTAGTGAAACAATTGATAGAGTTTCAACAATTTCTAATGAGAAGTTTAGAACTGTTAAATTTAAAATAAATGAAAACTTATGTGTTGTAAGTTCATCTGGTAATGATAAGTCAACAGGAACAGAGAGTATAAATGTGCAGTATACTGGGCCTGAAATTAATATCAACTTTAACTCAAGATATATTCTTGATGTTCTCTCATTAATTAAGGATGGAGCTGTAAGTTTTAATTTCTCAAAAAATACTTCACCCACAGTCTTGAAAAGTGATTCTTTTAAAAATGTTTTATTCTTAATCATGCAGATGAGGGCCTAATCTCAATTAATGGGAAATTTAATTAAGATCAAAAATCTAAGGCTTAAAAATTATAGAAATCATAGGGATATTAAGGTAAAGCCTGAAAAAAATATTATTGTAATTTATGGTAAAAATGGTTCAGGGAAAACTAATATACTTGAATCAATTTCATTGTTAGGTTCAACAAACGGGCTAAGGAATGCTAATTTGTTTGAAGTTGTCTCTGACAAACTTAAAGGACCAATCGAACTATTCGGCTCTAATTTTGAATTAGAAACTGAATCATCCATCATAACTGTTGGATTAGGTTTAAAAAAAAACAAAGATAATTTTACAAAAATTTTAAATATAAATAATTCAAAGGCAAGTAAGTTAGAGTTAAAAAATGAATTAAGTATTTTTTGGGTAGTACCTCAAATGTCATATTTATTTCAAAATAGTTCAGAAGATAGAAGAACTTTCATTGATATGATGATAAACTCAATAGATAAGGATCATTTAGAAAATATAGCTAAATATCGTAAGCTTAAAAAAGAAAGAATTAAAATTCTTAAAAGTTCAAACTTTGAGAGTAACAGTGCGTGGCTTGATACTATTGAAAAAAAAATGTGCTATTTTGGAATGATAATATGTGATTCAAGAAGAACGTTTCTAAAATCTCTAAATCGAAAATTGAATATAATAAATGATAAAATATCAAAATTTTTACTGGAATTTAATGGCACTATTGACCTATTACTCAAAAAAGAACCAGCTCTTAATGTTGAACAATTTTTTTTGAAAAATTTAAAGGAAAATAGATTTAAAGATTCTATTTCAGGTAGAACAAATTTTAGTGCTAATAAAACAGACCTTAGAGCGTATGAGGAGATAACAAAAAAAGAAGCAAAAAACTTTTCTACAGGAGAACAAAAACTAATTGTGATATCTATAATTTTATCATTTATTGAACACCTCCAAACTGTAAAGAAGATTCGACTTATTTTTCTTTTAGATGATATTTTTTCCTATCTTGACAAGAGCTATATAATCAAATTGATAACCAAATTAAATGAATTAAGTATTCAGACTTGGATAACAGATGTTAGAGCTGATTTTATTGAAAATGATAACCCAATAAGCAAAATGATACATAAGATAAATATTGGAGATAAAGGCTTTAAAGTTCAGGATATTAAGATATAATAAATAAGTTAAATTAGGAATCAAATTGGATTTAGAAAAAGATCAATTAAATAATGAATCTTACGATGCAGGCTCGATAAAAGTTCTTAAAGGGCTTGATGCTGTGAGAAAAAGACCTGGAATGTATATAGGTGATACTGATGACGGTTCGGGTCTTCATCATATGGTTTACGAGGTTGTTGACAACTCAATTGATGAGTCATTAGCAGGTCACTGCGATTCAATCGAAGTTATTCTTAACTCTAATGGGTCAGTAACTGTTAAAGATAACGGAAGAGGTATTCCAACTAGTATTCATAAAGATGAAGGTATTTCTGCCGCAGAAGTTATTATGACTCAATTGCATGCAGGAGGTAAGTTTGATCAAAATTCTTATAAAGTATCTGGAGGATTACATGGAGTTGGAGTTTCGGTCGTAAATGCTTTGTCAGAGTATTTAGAACTTACAATTCTAAGAGATAAGAAAAAATTTTACATGAAATTTAAGAATGGTGTCGCTGAATCTAGTCTCAAAGAAATAGGAAGTTCAAATGAGAGTGGAACAGAAATTACATTTATGCCATCGAAAGTAACATTTAGTAAAACAGATTTCGAATTCAACAAACTAGAAACAAGACTTAGAGAGTTAGCTTTTTTAAATTCTGGAGTTAATATTGTTATTATTGATAAAAGAAAAGATGAGACAATTGAGTCCAAACTATCATCCAGAGGTGGTTTGAAGGCTTATGTTAAATTTTTAGATAAATCAAGAGAATCTATTATCAATGACACAATCTTCTTCAAGAGTTCCTCGGAAAATATTCAGGTAGAGTTGGCTATACAGTGGAATAAAAGTTATCACGAAAATTGTTTAGTGTTTACAAATAATATTCCTCAAAGAGATGGGGGTACACATTTAGCAGGGTTTAGATCAGCATTAACAAGAACCGTTAATAACGCAATTAATAATTTAGGATTACAAAAAAAGGAAAAAATCAACTTAACTGGTGATGATTCTAGGGAGGGAGTTACTTGTGTTTTATCTGTAAAGGTGCCCGACCCAAAATTTTCATCTCAAACAAAAGATAAGTTGGTTTCATCAGAAGTTAGACCTGTTGTAGAGTCAGTTGTTTCAGAAAACTTGTCTAATTGGTTTGAAGAAAACCCAAAAGATAGTAAAGTTGTTATAACCAAAATTTTTGAGGCCGCTGCTGCACGTGAAGCAGCAAGGAAAGCAAGAGAGGTTTCCAGAAAAAACTCTGCATTAGAAATTTCGTCGCTTCCAGGTAAACTGGCCGATTGTCAAGATAAGTCACCGGAAAATAGTGAATTATTTATTGTTGAGGGGGATTCAGCGGGTGGATCAGCCAAGCAAGCTAGAAACCGAAGAAATCAAGCTGTTCTGCCACTAAAGGGTAAAATCTTAAATACTGAAAAATCTCGTAAAGATAAAATTCTTAATTCATCAGAAATTGCCACATTAATTCAAGCATTAGGTGCTGGTTATTATGATGATTTTCAGATAGATTCTCTAAGATACCATAAAATTATAATTATGACCGATGCAGATGTTGATGGTTCACATATAAGAACTCTTTTACTTACTTTTTTCTACCGCCACATGCCCGAATTAGTAACT
>JBELJQ010000013.1:0-47945 GCA_042090305.1 Candidatus Pelagibacteraceae bacterium
GAGATGATTCTTGTTGACATGAAAGTAAAAGGTAAAAATCGTCAAGCACTTGTACACTTTGACAGAAACGGTTTTGCTTACACAATGGATAGAGCTTCAGGCGAATTATTAGTAGCTGAAAAGTACGATCCAGCTGTTAACTGGGCAACTCACGTTGATATGAAAACTGGTCGTCCACAAGTTGTTGACAGATATTCAACTGCACACCAAGGTGAAGATGTTAACACAACTAACATCTGTCCAGCGGCTCTAGGTACTAAAGACCAACAGCCTGCTGCCTACGATAGAATGTCAGGACTATTCATGGTACCAACAAACCATGTTTGTATGGACTATGAGCCGTTCAAGGTAGACTACGTAGCTGGTAACGCTTATGTTGGTGCTACATTATCAATGTACCCAGCTCCAGGCGGAACTCACTTAGGTGCCTTCATTGCATGGGATGCTGACAAAGGAAAGATCGTATGGTCTAACCCTGAGCCATTCTCAGTATGGAGTGGTGCTATGGCTACAGCTGGTGGAATCACTTTCTATGGTACATTAGAAGGTTATGCAAAAGCTGTTGAAAGTAAATCTGGTAAAGAACTCTTCAAGTTCAAAACACCTTCTGGTATTATCGGAAACTTCATGTCTTACTCTCATAAAGGTAAGCAATATGTTGGTATCCTATCAGGTGTAGGTGGATGGGCTGGAATTGGTCTAGCTGCCGGTCTTACTGATCCAACTGCAGGTTTAGGTGCTGTTGGTGCATACTCTGCACTAAGCAACCATACTGCTCTTGGTGGTGTATTAACTGTCTTCGCTCTACCGTAGTAGCGTTAACAGTTTAAGCTTTAAAAAGGCCCTAACATTTTGTTTGGGCCTTTTTTTTTTAAAAAATTAAACAATTTAGTTGAGATTTGGGTATAATTTACAATATAAATATTAATTATTTTTTAAATGAATTAACACAGGAATTAAAACATGATTTTAAATAAATTAAATATTACTTTAGCCTCAGTTTTTATGGTTCTTAGTTTTAGCGCGAAAGCTATACCAACACCAGAGGCAATTGAACCTCAATACGATGATGAAGGTAATCCCAATTACCATATTGCATACGGTAAAGGTGATAGACTCAAGGCTGATGGCACCCCTCTTAATCTTATTCAGATAGAGTGTCAAGGCATTGCCGTAGATATGGTTTCTGAAGAAGAGCTTGATAAATGTAGAGGCGACGACAGCCTAGTAGAAATGAAATATGGATGGATGGATTTCGCAACCTACAAAGGTTGGAGGTCATACCATGCTGAGTGTCACGTTTGTCACGGGCCAGATGCCATGGGAAGTACCTACGCTCCATCATTAATGGAATCAATTAATAACGGTTTAACTTATGACGATTTCTTCAATGTTATTATGAATGGCCGTGGTGAAGCAGAAGGTGCACAAAGAGGTAACGTCATGCCAGCTTTCGGAGCAAATACTAATGTCGCTCCGCACGTTGAAGACATGTACAGATACGTTAAAGCGCGAGCTGAAGGAAAAATCAGAAGGGGTGTAAGATTACCCAAGCTTCCTAAATTCAAAGAAGTAGACTAGTTTAATTGAGATTGCTAATAACAATCTCAACAAACTTCCTCATGAAAATTTTTGCATTAATTTTCGTTATTCTGCTAGGATTTGAAAACTCTTATAGCCGAGAATCTGCTATAGAAGCTGTTGATACTAATAATTTGCGGGTATGTGCCGATCCAGCTAATCTACCCTTTTCCAATGAAAAGAAGCAAGGATTTGAAAACGAAATAGCTCAACTTTTAGGTAATAAGCTTGGCATACCTGTCGTTTATGAATTTTTTCCTCAGGTAATTGGTTATGTCAGGAACACTTTAAATAAAAAAAAATGTGATATCATCATTGGTATCACAGCAAATAATGATTTAGTTTTAAATACAGTCCCATATATGAGATGGTCTTACGGTATGTTCTATCTTAAAGATAACGGTATAGAAGTCGATAGACCAAATCATCCTCAGTTAGCTGAATTGAGTATTGGTGCTCAAGCTGGAACACCACCGACTTTTGTTCTTCAGAGATATAATTTAATGGGTAGAGTAAGGCCATATAACCTCACATTTGATCCAAGAAAAGCTGTGATAGGTGAATCAATGATAGATGATCTTCTGGACGGTCTAGTTGACATAGTCTTTATGTCAGGGCCAATTGCCAGTCATTATTTAAATAAGAAGGGGTTGGATAGTAGCAAATATGTATATATCCCCTTAGAGACTACCGATCAGGGTTGGGGAAGAATGGATTATTATACCACTATGGGAGTTAGAGATGGAGAAACTGATTGGAAAAAAAAAATTAATAGATTTATTAAAGAAAATCAAAAAGAAATCGATAAAATACTCTTGAAACATAATATACCCATTTTGAGTTTAAGACCGGGTAAAAGAGAAAAGAAAGATAGTACAACTGACGCCCTAATTAAAGGAAGAGCACCAGTCAGATAATAAAATCCGACTACTGCTAAATAAATATTGGTGCATTTATTTCAACAGATTTTTAGTTTGGAAATTGCGTTCAAATTTAGTGAAGAATTTTTAAAACACTTTTCCAGAATGTTTTTCCAAAATTTTTATATTATATATGAAGCCAAAGTTTAATTATCATGACTCATGCAAATATTTAAATTAGAAAAAAATCCTTTGATTCAAGAAACAGAAATAAGCTTGTTTTATACAAAATCGTTATCTACTAAGATTACTTTTTAATTTTTCCGAACCGAATCTATCACTTTATACTCAATTAAGATGTTTTGATTAAGTATAGTAAGTAGATAGTTGATTAAAAAAAACTAATTCAGTTAACCAATTGCTGAGCAAAATTTAAACTTTAAGTCTTTCAGATTTTTTAATGTTTTGGTTAAATAAAGTTATTTAAATCTCTTTCAAAAGTTTATCTCTTTTCTTCTTGGATTTACTTCCAGTCATTTTTTGATTTTGAATGGCTTCCATGTTAGAAGTATCACCACCAACGACTATAAGGCCAATCATACCCATCGCAGCATGCGGTGAACATTGATACAAGTATATACCTGGTGTAGAGAATGTCATATTAACTGCCTTATTTAGTTTTGTTTTTTTTGGTAAGTCATATCCCGATGGACCAGCTAGCATTTCAACATTATGTCCTTTGTCCGTGGGAACCCACTCGATAGATTGACCAGTTTCAATTTTTACTACCTCTTGGCTGTAAACCATTCTTTTTTTTGTTTCTTTGTTTTTATTCAACATTTCTATTGTAACATCGGCAGAAAATACGTTTGAAGACATAAATACGAATAATACTGCTAAGAATAATTTTTTCATTTTTTCACCTATAAATAAATTAGTTAATTAATAATAAATATAGTGAACAAAATAAGATTGTCAATAATGTTGAGAATCATTACTTTCATAAAGTTTTAGATCGATTAATATTTAAATTTATTAACTTGTATTTTACGAAAATTCTAAGCTAAATTGGTGAATTGAACCTAACACCATAGCGTCTGTATATAAATTCAGGAGGAGCTCTCCTAGCTTCTTCTGCTGCCATAGAAAAAATTTCATTATGCAATGGTGAAATTGAACAAGCCGGATCTGTGTTTTTAGCATCCCCTGTTAATGCCATTGCTTGACATCTACACCCTCCCCAATCTATCTCTTTCCTGTCACAAGTTTTACACGGATCAGGCATCCAATCTGTGCCCCTATAGATGTTGAAAGCTTCTGAATTTTCCCAGATCCATTTGAGACTTTTCTCTCTCACATTATCAAATTTCAAATGTGGTATTGTTTCAGCTGCATGACACGGAAGAACATCGCCTTTTGGATTCATATTGAGAAATCTTCTTCCCCAACCACCCATACAATTTTTAGGATGTTTAGCATAATAGTCTGGAATTACATAATCTATAACTAACTTACCCTTTAAATCGATTCTTGCCTTTTCAACTATTTCAGTTGCATGGTCAAGTTGTTCTGGAGTGGGAATGAAAGCCGCTCTGTTTTTCAACGCCCATCCGTAATATTGAACTTGAGCAATTTCAACTCTTTCAGCGTCAAGCTCTAGTGCCATTTGAATAAAATTTTCTAGATTGTCAATATTTTGCCGATGAACTACACAATTACAAGTAAGTGGTAACTCAACTTCTCTTACCCATTTAGCAACCTCTAGTTTTTTTTCATGTCCACCTTTAAAACCACCAATCCTATCGGCATTCTCGCTTTCAGTATCCTGGAAGGATAGTTGGACATGCTCCAATCCAAGTTTTTCAAGTTTTTTTAATCTATCTTGATTTAGAAGAACCCCTGAAGTAATTAGATTTGTATACAAGCCTTGTTCGGTACAGTGCTCAATAATATCCTCTAAGTCATGTCTAACGGTAGGTTCGCCTCCAGATAAATGTATTTGGTGCATCCCCATTTCAACTGCTTGATCAATTACTGACTTCCACTCATCAGTCGTAAGTTCTCCGGTTTTTTTTTCTAGTTGAACTGGGTTTGAACAATATGGACACTGTAGGGGGCACCTATGAGATAGCTCAGCTAATAGAGCAAGAGGGGCTTGTATACCGTGTTCAGAAGCCTTCTTTAGTTTCACATCATCCATTTTCTTCTATAAATCCTTTATCTGATAAATTTTGCAACATTTCAATTACATCGGTAATGATAGTTTCTCGAGGAGCTTTAAATTTGTTACTTAATTCAATCGCTATATTTTTCACTGATCTTTCTCCATCAACAAGCTGGAGGATCTCGACCGCGATAGGATCAAGTTTAACAAGTCTTTCAGGAGCAAGAATAACCCACTCCTTTCTTGCTTTATTAAACCTAAATCTAACATGTTTTGGGAATCTTGGTATAATACTTTCATTTATCTTCAATATATCTGCCATCAAAATCCTCTGGCATAAAAGCCCCTGGCGGAACATGTCCATTTATGTAAGCGTGATAAAGTGCGTCTTGTTGAACCCACAAAACATCAGTTTTAAATTTTAACGCCTCACATACAGACTCTTGTTCAGCGCGTGTTTTGGCGTTTTTTAATGCATAATTTAATACAAAGTCAGCATCGTCTGTAGCTTGATCAACGCGTTTTTTAAAATAAGCCATAGTGTTATCATTCACAAAGTTATAGTTTTCAAGCATACCCACAATCCTTTCTTTATGAATTTTTGGTGCAAAAAGTTCAGTCAAAGATGATGTAATTCCTTCAAGAAGTGATTTATTCTTAACATAACTAACGTAAGCATCGACTGCAAAGCGAGTTGCAGGGAGAATACCATTCGTTGATTTTACATAACCTCTGTCTAAATCTAGTCCGTCGGTAAGTTTGTACCATCTTTCAATACCTCCCTCATCGTCCTTTCTTCCATCATGGTCTAAAATTCTTTTTATCCAAACTCTTCTTAGTTCAGGATCTTTTATTCTAGACATCAGGGCGGAATCTTTAATTGAAATATTTATTTGATAGTAATATCTGTTAAGCGCCCATGCTTGAACTTGACCTTTATTAAGTAATCCATTGTGAAGTAAATGGTGAAATTTACAGTTATCATGATATCTCTCATTACCAATGCTTCTTAATTTTTGTTCAAATTCACTATGAGTCATGGGTTCTGTCTCATTTTCAATTTTAATTGCAGTATTATTCATAACGTAATCTCCATACCATCATAACTTACTTGCCAACCATTTTCTTCAACAATTTTTCTTTCATCGGAGGAAGAAAGTAATATTGGGTTTGTTGTATTTATATGAATATAGATTTTATTTTTTATATTTAAATCTTTTAATGCTTCCATCGATCCATCTGGGCCTGAATTATTCATGTGGCCCATACGTTGACCGGTTTTTTGTCCAACATTTTTTGATGACATCTCCTCATTTTCCCACAATGTGCCATCAAACAATAACATTTCGGAATCGGATATTCTTTCAGTTAGTTCGGGGGTAATTTTTGCGCAAGCTGGAATGTAAAAAAAATACTTATTATCTTCTTTTGAAGATATTTTCAAGCCTATAGTATCTCCCTCCTCAGTACCAAAATTTTCTCCTTTACTCTCGTCTTCGAGCCACAAGGCAATTTTACCAGGTACCTCAAAAGCTTCTACGCAAAGATTAGTGCCCTCACCGGCTTTATTCAAAAGCTCAAAGTTTCTATTCATTTGTAAATCTCGTCTATCAACATAGTCTGGGTTAAGAACATTGAATATTGAGTTTTCCTTTAAAACTTTATGTACTCTTGAATGAGCATACAATGATAGGTTTTGTCTTTCTCTTAAGGTTAAAAGACCTGCCACATGGTCAACATCACCATTAGTTAGAACAACACCACTTATAGGGCTATGCCTAGGGAACTTTTTGTTGGGATGCATTAATTTATTTTTAAGTATTTGTGAACCTAAATCTGGTGATGCGTTGAATAAAAACCACTCTGTTCCATTTGCTGTAACAGCTATTGATGATTGTGTTCTGGGTGAAGTTCCCTTCTGCCCTTCTCTGACAGCTAAACTTACATCACTGTTACAATTCCATTGAGGTGAACCACCACCTGCAGCTGAACCTAATATTAAAACTTTTAACATACTTAATCCAAAAATGCCCCTTAAGGCAAATTTGACTCAAGGGGCTTTTAGCTTATGCCAGAATTACTTCTCAGCGCAAGCGTATGAATTGATTTCAAGACCTACAGAGATCTCAGAAATCATTGGTTTTGTCCAAGCCATAATTAACTCCTTGTTATAGATTAGACTTTAGCTCACAATGAGCTGTATCGTTTATACTAAAAAGATTCTTAAAGATAACTGATTTAGCTATTCATTTTAGATTCATTTTTTTAGAACAATTCTAAATTTCAAATCATTTTAAATATGAAAATATTTCTCTGGATTGGTAACCTAATCTTTCGGTATTAAATACCGGTTCTTCACAAACATATTCGGTGAGTCTTGTTCTTTGATCAAATACTCTTGTATTCCATTCTAGTTGTGAAGCAGCGCTTACATATTTTTCGCTTTTTTGGTTTAATTTCTCTTTCCTATACTTTCTGAGTAACTTTGATGATTTACCAATTGCTTTTCTTAATTCCTCCTGTCTTTCAACAAACTTGATAATTCCTCTATATTGTCTAGACCTTCTATCATTAGCTTTTTGATATAGACCGGCAAATAAGAAAATAAGTTTTTGTTCTTGTTCAGATTTTCTAAAGATACCAGCATATGTGTATTGTTTTGCAAATTCTTTAATTAATGCTTTACCCTTTTCTTCATTAAGTGTTGGTTCTGCTAGGAGGTTTACATATTCTATGACATCATCATGTTTCCACCAGTCTTTAATGGCCTCCTCAATTGAAGGGCCTTGCCATATGCTTGTCACATTCAGTTGTGGGTTGTAGACCTGATCACATGGCCACTTTTTTGGTGGAGCTGACTTAGCTTCCCTTGTAAATGTGGCTAAGAACATAAAGCCAATTAACAATGTACATTTTATTATAATTTTAAACATAAACGTTTCTCCTTAGAAAAATTATTTAACAACAAACTCTCCAACCATTCCCTTGCTTTGAAGACCTTCTATCTCAAATTTATAGTTTCCTGGCCTTATTGGTACAAAATTTATTTCGACCTCACCTTCTCTTTCAAATTCTATCTCTTCGATAACAGGCGTATCTATTTCAATTCCTTCGATTTCAATTTTTCGAATCCAAACATTTCTGAAGAACTCTTCTGCTTCAAACTCATATTCCTTAAACCCCATACTTGAAATTTCAAGTCGGTAAGCCTTACCCGTTTCTAATTCAAATACCTTCTGAGACATTTCATAGTCACTTTTATCTGAACCCAAATTTAGCTCAAGTTTTTTGGCTCTTATTGCCAAATCTCCCTTAGCTAATACTGATATATAAAGCAAAGTCGAAATCATCAAAACTAAAGATACCCTCACTTCTTTCCCCCCTTTTTTTGCAAATTACCTCTTGCTGGATCATACCCTATGATAGATAGAATTAAAAATATTAAAGTAAATATAACTATACCTACTGTATACTCAATATTTATTTGTGAATAAAGTGAATATCTTATTAATTCAACTGAGTAGGTGAAGGGATTGTAGAAACAAACATAATATAGCCAATAACTGGTTTCTTCTATTTTCCATAATGGATAAAGAGCTGATGAAGCAAAAAACATTGGGAAAATAACAAAATTCATGACACCTGCGAAATTTTCAAGTTGTTTGATAGCTGATGATAAAAACATCCCTAATGCACCCAGCATTAAGCCAGATATTATTAGTGCAGGAAGGATGGTAAAATAACCACTGATTGGAGGAATGATATCCCAAAGTGAAGCAATTAAAAGAAATGCATATACTTGCATTATGGAAACAAAAACACCCGCAAGTAATTTAGAAATCAAAAGAAACCATCTAGGAATTGGACTCACTAACATAATTTTCATACTACCCATTTCTCTGTCATAGACCATCGATAACGAGCTTTGCATTCCGTTGAATAACTGAATCATAGCAATTAAACCTGGTGCTATATAAACTTCGTATGGAACATATGTTTCATAAGGTGGAATAATTGATACTCCAAGTACTGATCTAAAACCTGCCGCAAAAATACCTAGCCAAACAAGTGGTCTAACTAATGCAGAAAAAAACCTTTCCTTCTGATGAATAAATCTTAGTGCTTCTCTTAAAACTATCCCTCTGAAACATCTTAGATAAAAAATTGTTTCCATTATTTTATTCCTACTAATTTATTAAAAGATTCCCTTATATTTTTTGTTTTGGTTTTTTTTATTATTACCCCAACTTCACCTGACTCCAAAATCTTTCCCTTATCTATAACTACTACTTTCTCACCCTTGTCAATTTCGTCTATTAGGTGTGTTGCCCAAAGTACGGCAAGTTTATTTTTTTTACAAAGTGTCTTTACATGTTTTAGAATTAGTTGTCTAGAACCAATGTCAAGCCCAACGGTTGGTTCATCAAGTAACAATAATTTAGGTTTATGAATTAAAGCCCTTGCAATTTCGACTCTTCGTCTTTGACCACCTGATAATGATCTAACTTTTTCATTTAACTTATCATCTAAATCAACTCTTTTAATTTCATCTTTAATTCTAGTTTTAGCTTCTTTTGTACTTATTCCGTGAAGAGATGAGTGATATGCCAAATTCTCATTTACACTTAGATCTAAATCTAGTGTAGGTTGTTGAAACACTACTCCAATATGCTTTAGTGCATTGGTTGAGTTTTCGCGAACATTATAGCCAAAAATATTTATTTCGCCTGACACATTGTTATATAATCTGGTTACTAAAGAATATAGTGTTGTCTTACCAGCTCCATTTAATCCTAAAAGAACGGTAAAGTCACCAGGCCGAATTTCCAGATTAACTTTGCTCAATGCTTTGAAATTACCAAAGCTATGTGACACACCTTTTATTTTAAGGGCTGGAGTCATTTTAGGATTCAGGGCTTACAACTACACCCCAGGGAAATCTTCCTACTCTTATAGATTTTTCTACTTTGAGTTTTTCAACGTTGATAATAGAAACATCGTTGCTTACACCATTTGTGCTTAAAAGTGTCTTTTGATCTGAAGAGAATGCCATTTGCCATACACGTTGACCAACTAAAAGATACTTTATCAGTTTTTTTGTTTTTTGATCAATAACGGCTATTCTATTTGCAGGACCGAGTGCTATAAAAGTATACTTACCATCCTCTGTGTGTCTCACTCCAACTGGCTGGATGCTTTCGGCATTCACACCAGGAATTTTAAATGAGATAGTGTTTGTTACTTTTTTACTTTCGGGATCGATAACTTTAACAGTGCCACCAATTTCAGCAGATACCCATACTTCTTTATCATCGGGTGTAAACATAGCCACCCTTGGTCGGGCATCAACTAAGACATTATCTAAGATGTTAAGATTTGATGTATCTATAAAATGTGCCATGTTTGTAGTTTCGGATGTGTTTACCAGAAGTGAACCATCGTTTGTCATACCCATACCCTCGGGTTCTACACCAACAGGTATATCATCGATAATCATTTTTTCGTTCATATCAACCACTGTGACCATTGCATCGTCTTCATTTGCAATATAAAGTATATTACCGTCTGGAGAGAGGACAAAAAGTTCTGGGTCGGGTCCAGATGGAAGATAATGTTTAAGCTTTAATGTCTTAGCATCCCTTACCTCAACTCGATCATCGTCTGAAGCACAGATTAAAACATACTTTCCGTCTTTGGACATAATAATTCCTCTAGGTCTTTGACCCACATCAACGGTTTTGAGAAGCTTTTTCTTTTTTACATCTATGACGCTGACAGTGTTATCTTTTTCATTAGTAATGTAGGCAAGATCACTATAGGATTTTTGATTAGTCAATATAAGTGTAAGAAAAATAAGTAAAAATAATTTCATAATGTTAATCTATTAAATAATTTAAAATTTACAAGTAGATTCGGGCATATCCTTGCCCATAGTATCCAATTCACTGAATGGATGTATATAACCTTCCTGTGGTGAGACTGAAACCATCGATCTTGGCGCAGCTAACAAAATAGGTTGTCTCAACTGACCATTCCAAGTTCTAAATGATACTTTAACCCCCTTGTAAGCTCCGAGACCAAAATTCTTTCCAAGAAGATACTCTCTCACTGACTCTAAGTCATTATTATTAATTCTTGTAATTGATTCTCCAATTGCCCTAACGGCCGTCCACGATTGATAATCCACTTCAGTCATCCATCTTCCACTCTCTCTTCTGAAACGGTTTTGTATTTGGGTGGCACCCCATTGTTCATGAGTTCTATGCCATGAAGTTGGTTTTAAACCTTGAGTACCAACAACTGGTCTAGGGTCCCATGTTCTGTATGTAAGATACTCACCAAATTCACCCTTCTCATCTGAAACCACCAGAACATCATACTTGACACCCTTTGTAAAAATAGGAACTTCTTTTCCTGCAGTTCTTCTTAAATCGGCTGTAAAATCCCATGTTCTTTGTTCCTTAATTTTAATATTAAATTTTTGAGCTGAATATTTTAATGCTTCAGCAAAACTTTTATCATTATCATCGGGACCAACAACTAAAAACCATTTATTCCATCTTTTCTTAACTAAATATTGAGTCAAAGCATCAGCGAGCATTGAATAACTGGGAGGTGTGTGAAACATATTTCTAAAACAACTCTCGTTTCTTAACCTGTCACTTTTAGATCTTACATTGATCATAATTATTTTTTTAAACTCTTTCAGTTTGGAAAGTTGAATAAGTTCACTTTCTTTCAAATCAACAACAAAAAACTTTTTTCCATTGTTTACTAATTTTTTGAATTCAATTTCAATGTCTTCATCTAATCCCACTCTATGAAAACTTGCCTCATAATCATGACCAACAAATCTCCCAGTAGTCAAATTATCTTCGATCGCCAATTTAACTCCATAAAAGCCCTCATCTTCTAATATTGGATCTAAATTAGAAAGTACTGGTGGAACTTTCCTTTCTTTTGAAAAAAAAACTATATCTGTTTTAAACTTTACATCTGCCGTGAAACTTACTTTTTTTCTTTTAGATCTTTCAAGTTCTCTTTTTCTATCTGCTTTTTTTCTTTCCTCTAGTTGTTGGATGGAAAGCTCTCTTGATTCAATAAAATCAGATTTAAGATTTAAAAGAAAAAGTGTAATTAAAAAAAATACCTTTATAGTCATAATTTTTATTTATATAAAATAATTATAGATATGTTAATCAAAATTTTATGAAAAAAAAAACATCTACAATTCTTGTCAAAGAAGGATTCAGGCGCACAAATTTTTCTGAAACAAGTGAACCAATCTTTTTAACATCGGGATTCATTTATAATACTGCTGAAGAAGCTGAAAAGGCATTCAAAGAAGAAGAGAAAAGATTTATATACTCAAGATATGGAAACCCAACAGTAGAAATTTTTGAGGAGAGACTAGCTGAGTTAGAGGGTGCCGAGAAATGCTGGGCGACTTCATCCGGTATGTCTGCACTATTCACAATACTCATGTCATATCTTAAAAAAGGCGATAGAGTTGTTTCTGGTAGAGCACTTTTTGGAAGCTGTAACTATATACTAACTAAAATACTTCCTCAGTTCGGAATTGATGTTGAACTAATTGATGGTAAAGATTTGAATAAATGGGAAAGCGCTCTTAAAAAAAAAACTAAAATAGTGTTTTTTGAAACACCATCAAATCCGTGTTTAGAAATAATAGATATAGCAAGAGTATCAGAACTTGCACATAAGCAGGGTGCAATTGTTGTTGTTGACAATGTTTTTGCAACACCCATACTCCAAAAACCACTAAAGTTTAATGCGGATATTGTCATGTACTCGGCGACCAAACATATCGATGGTCACGGAAGAGTCATTGGTGGTGCAATTCTAGGCAAAAAAAAATTTTGTAAAAAATATATCAAACCATTTATAAGAAACACTGGCCCATCGCTGAGTCCATTCAATGCCTGGGTATTGTTAAAAGGATTGGAAACACTTGAATTAAGGATAAATAAACAGGTTGCTAGTAGTAAAAAAATAATTAATTATCTTGAAAAAAGTAAATATGTGAAAGAAATTTTTTATCCACATTATAAGAAAAATTCTCAACTAAAATTAGCAAAGAAACAAATGACTGCAGGCGGAAATATTTTATCTTTTGAGATTAAAGTGGATAATAGTAGATCAAAAAAGAGGGCATTTTCTTTCCTAAACAATCTTAAACTCATAAATATTTCAAATAATCTTGGTGACAACAAATCTTTAATTACTCACCCATATACGACAACACACCATAGATTATCTGAAAAAGAAAAAAGGAGTTTACGTATATCAAAAAATTTGATTAGACTGTCAATAGGACTTGAAGATTGTGATGAGCTAATTACAGATATAGATACTTCATTGAAAAAAGTATTCAGAGGAAAATAAATATGAAAAATCAAAAAGTTTTAGTGAATGTTGAGCCCACTTATTTAGAGGAGCATTCTGACCCCTATGAGGATTCATATTTATGGGCATACAAAGTAAAAATTAAAAATAATAGCGATGAAACAATAAAACTCATAAGTAGACATTGGAAAATATTTGATTCAAATGGAAGTTTTAGAGAAGTTCGAGGAAAAGGAGTTGTTGGAGAACAACCAATACTTGAACCAGGCGAAGAGTTTGAGTATACGAGTGGAACACCACTCAAAACAACTTCTGGATTAATGCATGGTAGCTACTTAATGCAAAGCTTTGATGGCGAGGAATTTGAAGTTAAAATACCCCCATTCTCACTAGATATCCCAGATACTAATAACAGACTTAATTAAAAATGCTTAAATTAAAGTCCTCTCTATTTGTAATTGGAAACTTACTAGTTTTTTACTCTTTATATTCATTTATACCCGGTATCATTGATTATTATGACGGAGGCACGGATTGGGTTGTTTTTTTTGTAATTTCAATAGTTTGTTTGTTTACTGGACTTAATGTCTCCTTTGTCTTTAAAAAAAAAAATCACGACGTAGAAATTTTAACAGCTTTTCTTTTAACATTGATTTCTTGGGTGCTACTTGCCTTAATAAGCTGCATTCCTTTTTTTCTTGGAACCACTAACTTATCTTTCTTTAATGCTTTTTTCGAAGCAATGTCTGGACTTACAACAACGGGTGCAACGGTAATAGAAAATCTAGATAATACTTCCAGGTCCTTATTAATATGGAGGGCAATGCTTCAATGGCTTGGTGGAGTAGGAATAATCGTAATAGCTATAGCCCTTTTTCCAATATTGAAAATTGGTGGGATGCAGCTTTTTCAATCAGAATTTAGTTCTAAGGAAGAAAAAGTCCTACCAAGAACAAAGAATATTGCTGCGGGTATTGGATTAATATATATATTGTTAACATTGCTGTGCTCATTTTTACTATATCTTACGGGTTTAGATATGTTTGATAGTATCGCTCATGGTATGACAATAATTGCTACTGGGGGATTCTCAACAAAGGATATGTCAATAGGGTATTTTGATTCAATTTATACTGAAGTAGTTACAATGTTTTTTATGATTATAGCATCACTACCATTTATATATCTATTTCAAGCAATGAAAGGAAAATTTTCAGATCTTCTTAAAAGCTCACAAGTGCAATTTTTTTTATTAATTATTCTTATTTCAACTATTATCGTTGCATTTTGGTTGAAAAGGTATTACGAAGTTGACTTTTTCCAAGCTTTTAGAATATCTGCCTTTGCAACTATCTCTATCTCCACGGGAAGTGGCTTTAGTACTTATGATTTTAGTATTTGGGGCTCATTCACAACTCTTTTATTTCTCTTTTTAATGCTTATCGGAGGATGTTCAGGGTCTTCAAGTTGTGGTCTCAAGATTTTTAGGATCCAAATATTACTTAAGTCATCGTTAACACTAGTAAAAAAAATAATCCAGCCAAGGGGAGTTTTTCTCCCAAGCTATAACTCCAGAGAAATAGGAGAAGAAATTCTCACCTCTGTAACCGGTTACTTTTTCTTATATATGTTTATATTTGGTTTACTTTCACTGTTAATAGCATTTGATGGACAAGATATATTAACATCACTTTCAGGAGCTGCTGCTACACTTGCTAATGTTGGACCAGGACTTAATGATGCCATCGGACCAAGTGGAAACTACTCGACAATATCAGACATTACAAAACTTTTTATGTGTTTAGGTATGTTAATAGGAAGGTTAGAGCTTTTTCCAATATTAATTTTGTTATCACCTCAATTATGGAGAGGTTAAAATTTTAACTGCTTGATAAACACCAAAGCAATACAGACTGATGGGTGTAAAGTCTGTTCTCTGCTTCATTCCAAACTAGAGAGTTTTCTCCATCAATTATTTCATTTGTAATCTCACAACCACGATGGGCAGGCAAGCAATGGAGAACATATGTTTGTTTCATTGTTTTTTGTAATAATTTTGTATTTATCTGAAAATTTTTAAACTTTTTAAGTCTTTTTGGGTCCTCACTCATTCCCATAGATACCCAAGTATCAGTTATAATAACATCTACACCTTTCACTGCCTCATCAGGTTCATCAAAAAGTTTGATTTTATTGTTCTCAAATTCTCTGAGTATTTTTTTATTTGGAAAGCAACCTTTTGGACATGAAATATTAAGCTTAAAATTGTAATGCTTTGTAGTGTGTATCCAGGAATTACAGACATTATTACCATCACCTATCCAACAAATTTTAAGATTTTCAATTTTTTTAAATTTTTCTTCTAGAGTCATTATATCAGCAAGTATTTGGCATGGATGACTTTGCTCAGTTAATCCATTAATAATAGGAACGGATGAATTTTCACTAATACTATACAAGCTCTTTTCATTTTTTCCTCTATACATAATTACATCAACATAACTTGATAAAACCTTTACAGTATCATTTAATGACTCTCCTCTTCCTAATTGACTATCATTTTGGTCGAGTACTACAACATCTCCTCCAAGCTGCTTCATGCCTACCTCAAATGAAACTCTGGTTCGTGTAGAGGGTTTTTCAAAGATCATTCCTAATATTTTTTTTTTTTTGAGTTTTTTTTCTCCATATTTTTTCTTCAGAACATGGCTCTCCTTAACGATTTTGAAGATATCAGAGCTTTTTAATTGATTTATATTTAAGAAGTGATTAAGGTTTTCCATTTCTATAATTTCGATAAGGCTTTTAATATTTTATCAATTGCTTCATCCACATGACTTTTTTGAAGAATAAGCGGAGGAAGCAATCTAATCACATTGTCAGATGCTTTTACTGTTAACAGTTTTTCTGCTCTCATTTTCTCAATTATCATTTCATTTTCTATATTCGTCTTTATTCCTAGCATTAAGCCTTGACCTCTAATTTCCAATATAAAATCTTTATACCTCTCAGTAACTTCTTTTTCTAAAAGATCTTTAAGATACTTACCTGTGCTTTGTACATGATCAAGAAAATCCTTTTTTAATACATGGTCCAAAACCACATTTGCCACCGACATAGCAAGTGGGTTTCCTCCAAAAGTTGAACCATGAGTACCTACACCCATACAAGCCGTGACTTTTTTATTCAGTAAGCATGCTCCTATTGGAAAACCACCACCAATACCTTTAGCAATTGGCACAATATCTGGTTCAATTTCAGACCATTCGAAGGCAAAAAATTTTCCGGTTCTTCCAACACCGCATTGCACCTCGTCAAGAATTAATAGGATATCATTTTCATCGCAAATTTTACGTAATCCATTTAGACACTCCAACGGTATAACTTTTATCCCACCCTCACCAAGAATTGTTTCAACCATAATCGCTGCAGTATTTTTATCAATAGCGTTTTTAAGAGCATCATGATCACCGAATGGAATATTTGTAAAACCATCTACTTTTGGACCAAAACCTTCAATATGAGTTTTATTATTTGCAGCATATAAAGATGCTAATGTTCTTCCGTGAAAAGCTCCTTTGAAAGTTATTATCTTATTTTTATTTTTTTTTCCTTTATCAAAAAAATATTTTCTAGCTACCTTTATGCTCGTTTCTGTTGCTTCAGCTCCAGAATTACAAAAAAACACAGAGCTAGCAAAAGAATTTTTAACTATTTTTTCAGCGACAACATTTTGTTTTTCTATTTTAAAAAGATTTGAACAATGCCATACCTTCTCTGCTTGATCTTTTAATGCCTGAATTAGAGCTGGATGACTGTAACCCAAACTAAGAACGCCTATACCACTTGTAAAATCAAGATATCTTGTCCCATCTTCAGAATAAACATAAACACCATCACCATGATCAATTTCTAAGTCGATAGGGTTATAAACTTTTAAAACACTCATTGATTAACCTTTTAATCCATAACCTTTATTAAATATTTTGATTGTCAATAACAAGAAAAAAATATTACTCAATGCCAGAAAGACTATTCCAATATAAATATTACTATCATGCTCACCTAAAAAACCATACCTAAAACCATCAATAATATAAAAGAAAGGGTTCCAAGTTGCTAGAAAAATCCAAAATTCAGGTAGCCTATCAATACTATAAAAGGTTCCAGATAAAAATGTTAAAGGAATAATAATAAAATTTGTTACAGCTGCCATATGATCAAACTTTTTAGCCCAAATGCCACACATTATGCCAAATAAAGAAAGAAGACATGATGAGCCAATGGCGAAGTAAATAATTATCATTAAACTATATATTTTTATATCTACAACAGTGAATATGGATATAGCAACAAATAGACCCACTAAAAGACCTCTGGTTATTCCACCTAGTACATAAGAAAATGTTAACTCATACTCAGACATTGGTGGCATGAGAATATCAACAATATTTCCTTGCACCTTAGAAATTAAGATTGAGGAAGAGGTATTCGCGAAAGCATTTTGCATAATTGCCATGCATATTAACCCTGGAGCGAGAAACTCTGAAAAGTTGTAATTTTCTGTATTTAAATAAGCCCTATCAATGGATAATGTAAATATTAAATAAAATAATAATGTCGTAACAGCGGGTGCTAAAATAGTTTGTGCAAAAACATTGAAAAATCTTTTTACTTCTTTGGTATATAATGTAAAAAAACCAGTCCAATTAAATCCCTGAAAGTTTTTAATATTATACATTTCAAATTACCTGTAACTCATATAGATTTTAAGTGTTTATGAAAATTCCTAATTACATAAAAAAGTATGCAGATTTTTATTTGTCTAAATACTCTGTCACTAAAAAAAAATTTGAGGATATATTAAAAAAAAAATTATCAAAGGATCTTTTTCAAAAAAAAATTCAGAGGGAAGAATATGATATATATTCAGGAAAAATTAGAAATTCTATTGATTATTATGATAAACTCGGTTTATTTAATGAAGAAACCTTAATTAAAAACAAAGTAAATAACTATATTTCAAGAGGCTTATCGTATACGAAAATTAATTACCTCTTAATACAAAATAAATTTTCAAAAGAACATATTGAAAAAGAAATTAAAAAAATTAAAGATGATTCAGAACTGAATAGAAAGATTATCCTAAAATTTATTGAAAAAAAATTGAAATCATCAAGATATAAAAAATTAAATTTATCAAAAAAGGAATACATTAATAAGCTAATGTTTGAACTTATACAAAATGGCTTTGATTATGATGATTCAAGGAGTATTCTAAACCAATATTTTTGTGATGAATGATTACACTGACATAATTACTTATTTGAGTAGACTATTAGAAATTAATGTTTTTGAAATAAGGTTATCAAAATTTCTGATTGCAATATCAATTTTTCTTTCAGTAGTTTTTTTAAAAAATTTTATTAAAAAATTTTTTTTGAGTTACTTACTTCTTTTTATCAAGAATAAAGACCTAAGAATAAATCTTTCAAGTTCAATTGAAAGACCTTTTAGTTTTCTAATTCTGGTTCTTGGTTTTTTCTTTTCAACAAATATCCTAGCAATAAATGAAAAAAGTAGTTTTTTCCTCGATAAAATAAATCTTTCACTATTCACAATTTTCTTTTTTTGGGTTTTAAATCAATCAATTGAACCTTTAGTAAAAAAAATAAAAGGTGTAAATATATTACTCACTAAAGATTTGATCGAATGGTTTATTGCAGCTATTCGATTTGTTTCAATTATTTTAGCTTTCTCAGCAGTCTTAGAACTTTGGGGTATTAAAGTCGCACCTATAATTGCAGGACTAGGTTTATTTGGTGTTGCAATTGCCCTAGGTGCTCAGGATCTTTTTAAAAATCTCATCTCTGGAATATTGGTTCTTGTTGAAAAAAGATTTAAAAAAGGTGATGTCATTTCTATTGAAAACATAGTAGAAGGTTCAGTCGAAAAGATTGGGTTTAGATCAACAACGATTAGAAAATTTGATAAATCTCTTTGTTTTATTCCCAACTCTCAGTTCGCTGAAAATGCTGTGACAAATATCACAGAGATTCCTCATAGACGTATTAACTGGGTGATTGGTTTAGAGTATAAAACTAAAATTAACCAATTAAAAATAATATGCTCTGATATTGAAGGCTTTATTATTGGGAACAAAGCAACTTTTATTGTTTCTGATTCAACGCCTGTCATTGTTAAGGTCGTTGAGTTTGCAGATAGTTCAATTAACATTATGATTAGATGCTTTACCCAAAATAATGATTATAACTCGTTTATTAATTCAAAGAACTTATTAGCACTGGAACTTAAATCGATCGTTGAAAAAAGAAAATGTTCATTTGCTTTCCCTTCTCAATCAATTTACGTAGAAAAAAATAATTAAATTTATTTATTGAAACTCTTTACTTTCTCATCGAAAAGCGACCATACACCATCAGAACCGTCCCATTTTCCTGAAGTAGCTACCTTAGAGTATTCCGTAGCTCTGGCTTCAAAGAAATTGGCGTGCTCCACTCCGTTTAAAATTTCTGTAAGCCACGGAAGAGGGTGTTCCTTAACATTAAATAAAATGGGTAAGTCTAGCTGTCTCAATCTCCAGTCAGCGATGTATCTTATGTAACTTTTGATATCACTGGGTTCCATACCCTCAACTGGACCCATTTCAAAAGCTAGATCTATAAAATTATCTTCAAGAGACACAACTTTTTTACAGCATTCAACGATTTCCTCTTTAAGTTTTTTATTCATACAACCTGTCTCTTTAACAAATTCATGGAAAAGTTTAACGATTCCTTCACAATGCAACGACTCGTCACGAACCGACCAAGTTATAATTTGCCCCATACCTCTCATTTTATTATGGCGAGGAAAGTTAAGCAACATTGCAAAACTGGCGAAGAGTTGAAGTCCTTCAGTAAAACCTCCAAACATGGCTAATGTCTTTGCGATTTCATGGTTAGATTCAACATTGAACTTTTGCATATAATCGTGTTTATCTGACATCTCTTTATATTTCAAGAAAGCAGAAAATTCTGTATCAGGCATACCTATTGTTTCAAGGAGTAGTGCGTAAGCAGCTATGTGAACTGTTTCAATATTCGAGAAAGCAGCAAGCATCATTTTGACTTCTGTTGGCTTAAATACTCTAGAGTAATTTTCCATATAATTATCATTGACCTCTACATCTGATTGCGTGAAGAATCTAAAAATTTGCGTGAGAAGATTTCTCTCTCCATCGTTTAATTTTATTACCCAATCTTTACAATCCTCTCCCAATGGAACTTCCTCGGGCATCCAATGTACTTGTTGTTGCCTTTTCCAAAAATCAAATGCCCACGGATACCTAAAAGGCTTGTATGAATGGGATGAAACTAAAAGACCATTTTTCTTATTTATTTTACTTATATTTTCTTTAAAACTATCCATTTATTATTCTCACTGACAAGAAAGACATTCTTCATAATCTGTCGGTTTATCTGTTATTTTTTTTGATGGCCATTGACTAGTATTATCCGCTTCGACTCCTGCATAACTTGCTCTCTGAATCGATTTTGACCTGCAATAATAAAGACTCTTAACTCCCAATTCCCAAGCTTTCCAATGCAACATCATCAAATCCCATTTATTTATATCAGCCGAAAGATAAAGATTTATTGACTGACTTTGACAAATAAAAGGTGTTCTGTCGGCTGCCATCTCTATAATCCACCTTTGATCAATCTCAAATGCTGTTTTGAATAAAGACTTTTCTTCATCATTAAGCGCTTCTAGATGTAAAACAGAGCCATCATTTTCTAAAATACTTTGCCAGATCTCTTCTGTGTTTAGACCTTTACTATCTAAAACACTTTCGAGGTATTTATTCTTGACTGTAAAAGAACCGGATAGTGTTTTATGAGTATAAATATTTGCAGGAATTGGCTCGATGCAGGCACTTGTACCACCGCATATTATACTTATCGACGCTGTGGGTGCAATAGCAAGCTTATGGCTAAACCTTGACTTAACTCCAATTTGTCTGGCATCAGGGCATTCTCCCTTTTCCATTGCTAAGATTAATGAAGCTTTATCTGCTTCTTTTTTTAAATGTTTAAAAAATTTATTATTCCAACTTTTTGCAAGTGCGCTTTCAAATGGAATCCCTTTTTTCTGAAGAAAGCTATGAAAACCCATAGCTCCAAGGCCTACAGACCTCTCCATTTTTGCTGAATACGCTGCATTGCTCATGGATTCAGGAGCATTTTTGATGAAATCTTCAAGCACGTTATCAAGGAAACGCATTACATCTTCGATAAACTGTCCATCTTCAGACCACTCTTCCCATTTCTCTAAGTTTACTGATGAAAGACAACAAACAGCAGTTCTCTCTTTTCCGAATTGATCTTGGCCTGTGTGAAGCATTATTTCACTGCATAAATTTGAGGTTTTAACTTTCAAACCAAGCTCTCTCTGGTGCTTAGCCATATTCTTATTAACAGTATCAACAAAAACTAGATAGGGCTCGCCTGTTTGCATTCTAGTTTCTAATATTTTCTGCCATAACTCTCTTGCATTTATCTTTCTGAGAGTTTCGTTCGTTTTTGGACTTTTAAGGCTAAATTCTCGGTTGTGCTTTACGCATTCCATGAATTCATCTGTTATGTTAATACCATGATGTAAGTTGAGACTTTTTCTATTAAAATCTCCTGATGGTTTTCTTATTTCAAGAAACTCTTCTATTTCCGGATGGTGAACATCTAAATAACATGCTGCAGAACCCCTTCTTAGTGAGCCTTGAGAGATTGCAAGCGTTAATGAATCCATAACTCTCACAAAGGGTATAATACCCGAAGTTTGACCAGACTTTTTTACTGTTTCACCGATGGATCTTACTTGACCCCAATATGTCCCTATTCCACCACCATTTGAAGCCAACCAAACGTTTTCGCTCCACGTTGAAAGTATACCATCAAGACTATCTTGAACTGTATTTAAGAAGCATGAAATTGGTAAGCCTCTTGCTGCTCCTCCGTTTGATAAAACTGGTGTGGCAGGCATGAACCATAGTTTTGACATATAGTCATATATTCTCTGTGCGTGTTCATCATTATCTGAAAAAGATTTTGAAACTCTCAGAAACATGTCTTGAAACTTTTCGCCTGGAAGTAAATACCTATCTAATAATGTTGCTTTACCAAATTCAGTTAAATTACTATCCCTTGAATAATCTGCCTTAAGATTGTAAGAATTTTCAATTTTAATTTCGTTTTTTTCTTGGGTACCAAGTTTTAAAACATTAGTATGAACGTTTGGTGACATAAAATTTCCTCTTGTAACACAATATATAGTAATCAAACTTTAAAATATGTCAACAAGTTGTGTGTAAATTTTTTTTTGGCGTGCCCGAAGAGAGTCGAACTCCCAACCTTCTGATTCGTAGTCAGATGCTCTATCCAGTTGAGCTACGGGCACTTTTTTATGGATAATTCGATAATAGTATTTTTTTTAAAATAATGAAACTTTATTTAAAACAGGGTGTATCTAGATACAGGATCTTTTCTCAAACTGTGTATAAAAATAATTTTTTTTGTTTACATTTGTATTTATTGTTGTCTATATGTATTATTAATTTGCAAATTGTTAACAATTAACCATATATACATATGACAAAACATAAAAAATCAACTTACATCCCAATTTTCCTAGCTTTTTTTACATTTTCATGTTCAAGTGTTCAAGATTATGTCTTCCCTTCACTATCAGAAGACGAAGTGGCAGCACCTCCTGCAATAGAAGAAGTTCCAGAAGCAGTCGAGCAAGTGTCTCAAGCACCAAACCAAGAAATTCCTCCGTCGCAATATGCCCCTCCAATTCCGCAACCTCAAGTTGCAGACACAGGTCCCACAGGCACATTTGTTGGTGGCAAGATAAATCAATTTAGAGGTGATTTAACTAGTATACAAAATGCTGTTTCATCTCATAACAATGACTTTTTAAGATTCAAAGACCTTGTGGACGAACAAACATCTGTCTATCAAGGTTTGTCTAGCGCAATTAGGTCAAGACTCCAAATAGGAACAACACCAGGTAACCCTGTGTTGGTTGGTCAATGGAATGATGCACAAAGGGCTCTTGAAGACATTCAAAATAATGTGAATAATCTTCAGATAGTAAATAACAGAGTTACTGCCGACGCAGCTTTAATTTTGCACTTAAAAAATGCAATTGATTCTAGTTTCTTTATTTCTGGCGCTATCGATGAAGATCACAACCAACTTAAAGTACTAAGAGATGATGTCCAACGTACATCTGTTTTGTATGAAAGATTAATGGGTGAGCTTGAAGAGAAAATATCAAGAGAAATTCAAATACTTAATGACGAGAGAAAGTATATGAAAAATTTGTCTAGAGATATAGAGGTAGGAAAGTTTGGCAGAAAAGTATCTGCACCACCCACAATGGAAACTTCTGAAGATACAGGTGGTGATGATTTGTCGTCCCCTACTAAACTCAAGCAACTTAAAGTTGCTCCCCTCAATTATGATAATGCAATTTTGGTAATCAAGTTCGATGATACAAATTTTGACTACTCAACTGCATTATTTGAGTCAATTTCCAATGCGTTGGAACAGATACCTTCAGCAGCTTTTGAAGTTGTAGCTGTTAGCCCCACTAGTGGACCTAGTTATGCTGATAACGCCAGAGATAAAGCATCAGAGGTTTTTTCAAAGATTGTTGAAATGGGTGTTCCAACCGAAAGAGTTTCTATAACATCCTCAACAAGCACTTCAGCACAAGCTGAAGAAGTCCATATATATCTCAAGAACTAAGTTATACTCTCACAATACCATTTTTGCATACACTTAATCTTTCAGTCAATTTCAGATTATCAATAAGATTTACATTTCCAATTCTGACTGAAATAAATAATCTACATTTACTAGGCCTTGAATCTAGTGCTGTCAAATCTGATTCCTTTAATAATTCAAGATAGTTTACCTCATCAATTCCAGTGCTTTTCAAATTATCTTTGATCCTATCCAATTGAACTAAGCTGAATTTTCTTGAGTGTATTCTTTCCTTGATAAGTTTAAGATTTTTAAAAACCTCTTTGAGAAGTTCGGATTTTTTTACAAATTGATTTCTAGAAGATAAGGCTACACCGTTCTTATCTCTCTGGGTTTTCACTAAAACAACTTTTATATCAAAATTAAAATCTTTTATAAGTTTTTTAATTATAAGAATTTGTTGGAAGTCTTTCTCACCAAGAAAGATCTTATTTGGCCTAATCAATAATAAAAATTTTAGTATGACTGTTGCAACACCCTCAAAATGACCTTTCCTTTTTACCCCGCATAATTTTTTAGCAATATCACCCAAATTAATAGTAAATGAATTAGTATCATTAAACATTCCATTAGGTATAAAAACTATGTCTACATCTATCTTTTTAAGTTTAATTATATCCTCTCTTATCGTTCTAGGATACTTTTTCAAATCATGCTTATCATTGAATTGAAGGGGATTTATGTAGATACTCACTAGGTTTAAATAGTCACTCTTTTTTGCTTTTTTTATTAAACTAATATGACCATCATGTAAATTCCCCATAGTTGGAATAAAATTTATTTTTTTAGAACTTAAAGATTTTAATTTTCTAAGTAGTTCAGATTTATTTTTTATTATAAGTGACATCTAATAACATTGTTTTTTACTTGGGAATTTATTTTGAGAAACGTCCTCATAGAATTTTTTAAGAGACTTTTTTGATTTTTGATTAAAGTCAAAATATTTTTTTAAAAATTTAGATTTAAAATTGCTCATTCCTAAAATATCCTCAGTTACCAGTATTTGTCCATCACAGTCGGGTGATGCGCCTATACCAATAATAGGCACCCTCTTTTCTTTAAGAACATCGCTCACAACAGTTTCTAAAGTGCATTCAACCACAATTGAAAATACACCAGCATTTTCTAATAATTTTAAGTCCTTTAAAATTTGTTTTTTTTCTAGTTTTGTTTTTCCGTATACTTTTGGAGCTCCTTTTATGGATTGAGGAAGCATTCCTATATGTCCCATTACATCAATACCATTTTGTGTTAGATGTCTTACAATTTCATGTATTCTCTCCCCACCTTCTAATTTAACTGCATCTGCTTTTGATTCTTTGATTATCTTTCTGGCATTCTTAAGGGCTAATGATTTAGAATTTTCATAGGTACCATATGGCATATCAACAATAACAAGCTTTTTATTTGCATTTTTAACAACTGCTTTAGAGTGATTAATCATCATTTCAAGTGTTACTTTCCTTGTAGTTTTCAAGTCGTATAATACTATACCTAAGGAATCGCCAACTAATATTATATCACAATATTCATTAATTAAGCATGCCATAGGAGCAGTATATGCTGTCAAACAAACAATTTTTCTATCTTTTGAAGAAAAAGTATTAATTAATTTTTTAACTTTATTTCTAAAATTCAAATTTTACCTCTTTTTTTTTTCATAAGCAGTATTTATAAACTATACTCTCCATATGAAAAAAAAAATAAAAAATTTAATTTCATTTATTATTATATTTTTCCCATATTTTTCTTTTTCGAATAATATTGAAAATCAAATTCAACCAGAAATTCAATCTCAAGATTTAAATATTAAAAATAAATTTTTAGCTACTAAAAAAAATTTAGTTGTAACCGCAAATGATTATGCAACACAAATTGGCCATCAATTACTTAACCTGGGAGGTAACGTTGTGGATTCGGCAGTAGCGATACAGTTAACATTAGGATTAGTTGAACCTCAATCTTCAGGCCTGGGCGGTGGAATATTTATAACCTATTATGATTACAATTCAAAACAAACGTATTTTTATGATGGTAGAGAAAAAGCACCCATGAATATAAAAAAGGATATTTTTTTAAATAAAGATAAAAATCCCAAAAAATTTTATGATGCAGCTATTGGAGGAAAGTCAGTTGGAGTTCCTGGTACTTTAGATGCTCTGTATAAAATTCATAATGAATACGGGAATCTTAAATGGGCTGAGGTTATAGAACCAGTCCTTAAGCTTTCAAAAGAAGGGTTTTATCCATCACCCAGATTAATAACTTCCCTTGAGAAAGAAAAATTTCTATTTAAAGTTGAGCCAAATTCCATTTATTTAAAAGCACTGAAAAAACCTGAAAATAAATTTTTTAATGATCAATATACATCAACATTAAAATTAATTTCGAAAAACTATAGAAGTTTTTACGATGGAAAAATTGCAAGAGATATCGTCAAGAAAGTAAGTCAGAGCAAAGAAAGTAATTCATTATCCATAAGTGATTTAGAAAGTTTTTATTCCCAAAAAAAAAAGGCTTTTTGCTCAAAACTTCAAAAAATGACTATTTGTGGACCTGCATTACCTTCATCTGGTACAATTAGTATAACACAAATTCTTAAACTAATAGACTACATAAACAAGCAAGAAGAATTGAATATTAATAACATACTAAAGGTATTAGATTTTGCTTATTTTTTAAGAGATAAATATTTAGCTGATGATAACTTTGTAGATATTAATATCAAAAAAATCCTAGATGATAAATTTTTAATAGAAGAGTTTAGTACTTTTGAAAATTATAAAAAATATGTTTTCATAGATGAAGTGCTAAGCTCAACATCTCATTACTCAATCGTTGATGAATCACAGAATGTGATATCAGTTACTTCAAGCATTGAAAGCTCATTTGGGTCAAGATTATTTACTAATGGTTTTTTCCTGAATAATCAACTTACTGATTTTTCATTTAGACAAAAAGATAGCTCCGGTAACTTTTATGTAAATAGAGTTGAAGGAGGAAAAAAACCTCTCAGCTCTATGTCACCGTTGATTATTTTTGACTCAGATGGTGATTTTTTAATGACAATTGGATCGCCTGGTGGTAAAGCGATAATTTCATATGTATCAAGAATTCTAGTTGATTATTTTTACCTTGGAAAAAAAATTAAAGAATCGATTGAAAATGCTAATTATATAAAAATCTATGGAAACGCATATGTTGAGGATGAAAAGTTAAAGGGTATTATAAATGATAAAGTTAAAGTTAGAAGTTTAACAAGTGGATTAGGGGTTATTATAAAAAGGAATAAAAGTTTGTTTGGATATGCTGATCCTAGAAGGGATGGAACAGTAAGAGGAAATTAATATTTACAAACTTTTTATTTTTGATATAAATCAAATACGAGAAATGCATTATGAAAAGAACTTTCCAACCCAGTAACAAAGTAAGAAAAAATCGTCATGGTTTCAGATCCAGAATGTCTACCAACGGTGGAAGAAAAGTTATCTCAAGCAGAAGGCAAAAAGGAAGAAAAAAAATTTCCGCCTAAAAGGTTTGTTACATTAAAAAAGAGGAATGAATTTTTATTCATTCGAAACAATGGTCAAAATACTAGATCCAAATTTTTCATAGTAAACTACTACTTCACGGGAAATTCAGAAACAAAGATTGGTTTAACTGTATCGAAAAAAATTGGTAACTCTGTAAAAAGGAATTATGTAAAAAGGATCCTTCGTTCGATTTTGGCGGATACAAAAAAAAAATTACCAAAAGGAGTGGATTTTGAAATCATCCCTAAGAAATATATTGAAAACTCAAGATATATTGACCTAAAGTTTGATTTAGTAAATTTATTAACGAATATTGAAATTTAAGTTATTGAAATAAGTATCACTATCCTATATAAAATATCATAATCACTTATGGATAATCAAAAAAATTTATTAATTGCAGTAATCTTATCGGTTATAATACTGGTGGGTTTTGACTCCTTTTTTAACCCCAAAAAAAACGAACTTAATGGTTCAAATGAAAAAGTAATTAATTCTCCTGAAAATAATACCGTTGTTGACAATAACGATGACAATGTTCCATCTTTAAACCAAGTCGAAGAAATTTTTGATAAAAAGAAAGAAGAAAGAATAAAATTTGAATCTGAAAGGCTTAGTGGGACAATTAACCTCTATGGTGCAACTATTGATGATTTATCTCTTAATGACTATTTTGAAACAATAGGAAGAGAAAAGAATATTAAAATATTGTCATCAGAGAATTCAAAGTCTCCATATTTCCTTAGAATGGGATGGGCATCTACAGATAAAGAAGTTAAGTTACCAAATAAAAACTCTTTATGGAAGGCGAGTAAAAAATCTTACTCTAAAAATGATAAAATTGAATTAACATGGAATAATCAGAAAGGTTTAACCTTTTTTAGAACAATCTCTATTGATGACAATTTTATGATCACCGTTCTAGATAATGTTAAAAATGAATCATCAAAAACGGTAAATCTTACTAACTTCTCATATCTCAGAAGAATTAATTATAAACCCTCTAATAAATTCTTTATTTTGCATGAAGGACCACTTGGGGTATTTAATGAAACACTAAAGGAAGTTTCCTATGATGAGATAGAGGAAAATAATGAAATTACTGAAACAACTAAAAATGGTTGGATTGGATATACAGATCATTATTGGCAAGTATCTATATTTCCTGAAACAAATGAAAACTTTAAAGCTAGATTTAAGAACCTAAGGAATCAGCCAAACTCAATTCAGATTGACTTTATAAATGAAAATATAAAATCTTTAAAAAAAGGAGAAACACTCCAAACCAAATCTTATATTTTTGCTGGAGCTAAGGAGGTTCCTCTTATAGACAATTATATAGAACAAATAGGTATTAATAAGTTAGACTTATCTGTTGATTTTGGTTGGTTTTATTTTTTAACAAAACCACTTTTTTATGCTCTTCACTTTCTTTCTAGTTTAGTTGGAAATTTTGGAATTGGTATAATCATACTAACTATCTGTATTCGAATTATTTTGTTTCCACTTGCAAATAAATCTTTTAAATCAATGAACTCGATGCGAATCCTCACACCAGAAATTCAAAGAATAAGAGAAAGGTATAAAGATGATAGAACAAAAATGAATCAAGAAATGTTTGCTCTTTATAAAGAAAAAAAAATAAATCCCGCGTCTGGATGCCTTCCAATTCTAATACAAATACCAATATTCTTTGCACTCTATAAAGTTCTGTTTGTTTCAATAGAAATGAGACATGCACCATTTTTTTGGTGGATTAAAGATCTTTCAGCACCAGACCCTACAAGTTTATTCAACTTATTTGGATTAATTCCCTGGGATACTCCTGCTTTCTTGACTATAGGTATTTGGCCATTATTAATGGGGATAACTATGTTTCTTCAACAAAAAATTAATCCACCACCACCCGATCCAATACAAGCAAAAATTTTTTTGATGCTTCCTTTTATTTTTACTTTCTTACTCGCCACTTTTCCTTCAGGTATGGTGGTTTACTGGACCGTCAATAATATACTTTCAATAGCTCAACAGTATATTCTATTAAAAAGACAATCCAAAAAAAACAATTGAATAAATATGTATGGACAATTTAGGTTTATCAAAGAGGTATTGGATGTAAATAGTCTCCCTCCCCAGACTCTTCCTGAATTTGTATTTTGGGGACGTTCAAATGTTGGGAAGTCTTCACTAATTAATTCAATAACTAACTCCAATATAGCAAAAATATCAAAAACTCCTGGGCGAACAAGATCACTAGTTTTTTTTGAATCTGAAAGAAAGTCACGTATTGTAGATTTTCCTGGATACGGTTATTCAAAAATCCCAAAAAATAATGAATATAGAATTGATAATTTAATAGAACATTACCTCAATAATAGGAAATCTATCAAATTTCTTTTTCTACTGATTGACTCCAGGCATGGCTTTAAAGAGATTGATAAAACAATACTTTCTCAAGTCAATATTCTACTAAAAAAAAGAGTGATTATTATCTTCACAAAAACAGATAAGCTCAAAGCTAAGCATGATAAAGAAAAATTGATAAAGCTAAATAATCAAGTTGAGAGGGAACTCAATAAAACATTTTTTAATACTAGTATTAAAAATACTAATGATATAACTTTATTTAAAAAATTCCTTTTAAAATCAATTGAGGATTAATGGTTAAACTTTCAAAAATAAATACTAAAGATTGGTTTGAACAAGCATCAATTCTTTCAAAAGCGCTTCCTTATATGCAAAAATATAATGGTAAGAATATTACAGTGAAATTTGGTGGCGCAGCAATGGGCGAAAAGGAACTTTTATCTAGTTTTGCAAAAAATATCGTATTACTTAAACAAGTCGGTATCAATCCAGTTGTTGTTCATGGAGGGGGTCCAAGAATAAAAAAAATGCTAGATAGGTTGAACGTAAAAAGTTCTTTTATTAATGGACTTAGAATTACTGATAAAGAGACAATGTCGATAGTAGAAATGGTTTTATCCGGATCTATTAATAAAGAACTGGTTATGGAAATTAATAAAGAGGGTGGAAGAGCTATAGGTTTATCTGGAAAGGATGCCCTTTTAGTAGAAACAAAAAAAATTATATCTAAAGTGAAAAAGAGTAATACTAAAAGCAAAACTGACTTAGGATTTGTAGGTGTTCCAAACAAAGTTAATGACGAATTTTTAAATTGGTGTCTTGAATCAGATTTCATACCAGTGATCTCTCCAATTGGATTCGGTCAAAATTTCGAAACATTTAATATAAATGCTGATACAATGTCGGGTTCTATTTCATCCTCAATTCTATCAGAGAGATTAATTATGCTCACTGATGTTAACGGAGTGCTGGATAAAAAGGGAAACCTTTTGACACAGATATCAATAAAAGAAGCCAAGAAACTAATAAAAAATGGCACAATATCAAATGGTATGATTCCAAAAGTTGAAACTTGTATAGAGGCAGTAAAAAACGGTGTCAAGGCTGCTGTCATACTTAATGGAAAATTACCTAATTCAATTTTATTAGAAATGTTTACCGAACATGGCGTTGGTACACTAATTACTTATTAGTGTGAAAAATTCTTTATCCAAAATAGAGTTTTGGCTATTCGATTTAGATAACACAATTTATCAGCCAAATACAAAGATCTTTGATCAAATTGATTTAAGAATGAAAAAATATATTTCTAAGACCCTCAATATATCAGAGGATGAAGCCTTTAAGGTTCAAAAGGAATATTACAAAAAATATGGGACTACTCTGTTTGGCTTAATGAAAAATAATAAGGTAAATGCAGATGATTTTCTAAATTACGTTCATAACATAAATCTTACCAATTTAGAAAAATCAAACGAACTGATTAATTTACTTGAAAGTCTTCCTGGAAAAAAATACATATATACTAATGGAGATAAAAGACACGCCGATAATGTACTAAAAAAACTGGAAATTAATAATTTATTCGATGGGATTTTTGATATAAAGAAAAGTGGATTAGTACCGAAACCAGAAAAAAAATCTCTTTTAAATTTACTTGATCTTTATGGTATTGATCCTCGTAAGACTATTTTTTTTGAAGACTTGGAAAAAAATCTAATGAACGCCTCTTTGATGGGAATGACTACTGTGCTAATTAATTACAATAAAAATTCTTTAAAAAATTCTTATGTAGACTATAGTTTTAGTACGTTAATAGAAGCTCTTAAAGTTATTAAGAGTAATTTAGAAGAAGGAATCAAATGAACAAAAATTTAAAAGAAAATATAGATGAATTTTGGGATAGCAGAGAGACTATTAATTTTAGCGATAAGAAGATTATAAATGAAATTAAGGAAGTCCTAAGTCTTCTTGACAGTGGGGAGGAGAGAGTTGCAGTAAAAGTTGATGATGATTGGAAAATTAATGAGTGGTTAAAAAAGGCTATTTTAATGTCATTCAGAATCAATGATAGTTCAATTTTTTCCAGCGGAATATCCAATGCTCGAGGGGGGCAATACACATGGTATGATAAAGTTGGTCTAAAAACCTCAGGATGGAATGATGATGAATGGACAAAAAGAAGTTTTAGATCCGTGCCTGGAGCCATTGTTAGATATTCAGCCCATATTTCAGAAAATGTAGTTTTAATGCCCTCTTTTATAAATTTAGGGGCTTATGTTGATTCAGGAACAATGGTAGATACATGGGCTACGGTTGGCTCTTGCGCACAGATAGGAAAAAATGTTCATATTTCAGGTGGAGCTGGTATTGGTGGGGTGCTCGAACCGCTTCAGGCAAGTCCTGTTATAATTGAAGACGACTGCTTTATAGGTGCAAGATCCGAAGTGGCTGAGGGAGTTATTATGAGAAAAGGAAGTGTTCTCTCAATGGGAGTTTATATTGGGGCCTCAACAAAAATAATAGATAGAGAAAGTGGTGAGATTTTTTATGGCGAAATTCCATCCTACTCTGTTGTGGTGCCGGGTTCGCTTCCTGGTAAAAAAAATCAGAGTGGCCAAATAGGTCCCAATCTCTATTGTGCTGTAATTGTAAAAAAGGTTGATGAAAAGACTAGATCTAAGACATCAATAAACGACTTATTAAGAGAATGATTGATCCTATAAATTTATCTAAAGAATTAATAAAGTTCAGAAGTATTTCTCCAAATAGTTCTGGATCCCTAGAATTTCTATCAAAAATTCTAAGCGAACATAAATTTAAATGTAATTTATTAGAGTTTGGTAAAAATAAAGTTAAAAATCTCTATGCTGTATACAAGGGAGGTGTTGGTCCAAATATTTGCTTTGCTGGCCATACAGATGTCGTTCCACCTGGTGATGAAAATGACTGGAATTCTGATCCATTCCAACCTTTTGTTAAAAATGGAAAAATTTTTGGAAGAGGAGCGAGTGATATGAAAACAGCTATTGCGGCATATATATCATCTGTTTCACTTTTTCTTTCTGATAAAAACTATTCTTTTAACGGCTCAATTTCTTTTTTGCTCACAGCAGATGAAGAAGGTGATGCGGATTATGGAACCAAAAAAGTAATTGAATGGTTAAAAAGCAAAAAAAGTAAGCCAGATTTTTGTTTAGTTGGCGAACCAACAAATCCATCTAAAATTGGTGAAATGGTTAAAATTGGTAGAAGAGGTAGTTTAAACGGTATTATAACAATTAATGGTAAACAAGGTCATGTTGCGTATCCTGAAAAAGCTAAAAACCCAATCGATGATTTAGTTAGTATTTGTAAAGAACTTCAAAAACCTCTAGATTCAGGTAGTAAAGCATTTCAGCCAAGTAATTTAGTTGTAACATCTGTAGATGTTAATAATAATGTAACAAACCTAATACCACAAAGAGCATCAATAAGGTTCAATATAAGATTTAATGATAATTTTAACTCAAAACAATTAATAAAGTTAGTAAAAGATAGAATTTCAAAGAAAAGTATTGATTTTAAATTAGAGTATAAAGTGTCGGGAGAGTCGTTCTTTAATTACTCGGAAAAGCTTACCGATGCATTGACCAATTCTATAAAAAAAGTTACTAAAATAAAACCTGAACTTAGTACGTCTGGTGGGACATCAGATGCAAGGTTTATATCAAAGATCTGCCCTGTAATTGAATTTGGAATGATTGGTAAAACAATGCATCAAGTAAATGAGTATTCTCGGATTGATGATATTAAAAAGTTAAGTCAAATTTACAGTAGTTTTTTAGATAATATTTTTAAAGATAAATATTAGTAAATAATCTTTTCTAGATACAGTCCATGAGCTGGTGCCGTCGGTCCAGCGATTTTCCTGTCCTTTGACTCTAAAACCGATTTAATATAATTAATATTCCACTTGCCTTCCCCAACCATCACAATTGAACCAACTATAATTCTAATTTGATTATGAAGAAAAGATTTACCTTTTATCCTTACACTTATGAGTTGCTGTTTTTTCTTTATAGAAATACTATCGATAGACCTTACCGAATTTTTTGACTGGCAATGAATAGACCTAAATGCGTTAAAATCATGCCTACCTAACAAATATTTAGCTGCATAACTCATTTTTTCAATGTTAAGAGGCTTTGGAAAAAACCATGAACTTTCGTTTTGTAAATATGAAATACTTTGCCTATTTAATATTTGGTATAAGTATGTTTTTTTTTTCGCAGAGAACCTTGCATGAAAATTACTACTTACTGATGTTGATTTTAAAATTGTTATTTTGTTACCTCTTTTCCTTAAATTGGAGTTCAAAGCCTTAAATATTTTATCTTCAGGTATTTTATTATCATCTAAATCAAAATGAGCTACTTGTCCCAAGGCATGAACTCCTGCGTCAGTTCTACCTGCAACAATTAACTTTATTTTAGTATCATAAATTTCCTCTAAAGATTTTTCTATTTCACTTTGAACTGATTTTCCATCTCTTTGAACTTGCCAACCAACATAATTCTCACCGTTATACTCAATTAAAATTTTTATTCTTATCATTACGTAAACCAAATATCATTTAATTTAATTCCGTTAATAAATTCTTTTGCAGAAATTGGTTTTCTTCCTTCTTTTTGTAAAAGAGATATCTTTAAATAACCTGCTCCGCATTTAACTTCTAATTTATCAGTAGATTGACCAATTTTTAGATTAAGGTTGTTTAAATATTTCGTTTCTCCTAAGTATTCTGTTTGCAATATTTTGATTCTTTTTTTACCGTCTAAAAATGTCCAAGCACCAGGATAAGGATTAAATGCTTTAGTCTTAAAAAAAATATTCTTTGCGTCCTCAGACCAATTAATTTTCGACTCTATTTTTTTTATTTTCGATGCATAGGTAACATCTTTCACATTCTGATACTGAAGTTTATAATCATTACCTACGATTTTATTTAATGCTTCAATTAGTAAAGTTTTTCCATGATCAATGATTTTTTGGTAAATAGTCCCACTTGTATCATATTTTTTGATATCAAAACTTCTCATAAAGATAATTGGTCCTGCGTCCAGCTCTTGAATCATTTTCATTATAGTAACTCCAGTTTTAATATCACCGTTCAATACAGCCCTTTGTATGGGTGCTGCACCTCTCCATCTTGGCAATAACGATGCATGAACGTTTACTGCCATATATTTTGGAGAATCTAATATTTTTATTGGAATTAATTTTCCGTAGGCAACAACAACAAGAAAGTCAGCTTTTTTTGAACAAATACATTCTATGAATTTCTTGTTCTTTGTATTTTCAGGGTAAAATACCTTTATATGTTTTTTTTCTGCCCACAAATGGACAGAGGATTTTTTTAAAAGCTTACCTCTTCCTGATTTTGATGGTGGTTGTGTTACCACAAAGCTAATTTCAAACTCATTGTTAAAAAGGTATTCTAAAAAATGAAGAGATAAATCAGGTGTTCCAAAAAAACCTATTTTAATCTTTTGAGAGTCTTTCATTTTTTTTTTTTATTTTATTTAATTTGTCGAAAACCAATTTTCTTTTTAATTTGGATAAGTGATCGATAAATAAAATTCCATTTAAATGATCGATTTCATGTTGAATACAAATTGATAAAAGTCCATCGATTTTTTTTCTTTCTTTTTCTTCATTTTCATTGAACCATTCAACCTCAATAAATTTTGATCTTTCAACCTCTGCATAGTATTCTGGAACCGACAAACATCCCTCTTCATTGACAAATTTTTCTTCGGATAAATTTATTATATTTGGATTAATTATTGTTATCGGATTAGATTTACCATCCTCCTTTAAATCAATAACAATGATCCGCATTTTAATTCCTACCTGTGGCGCTGCCAAACCTATGCCATTACCTGATGAGTAGAGTGTATCATACATATCCTTGACTATTTTCTTCAAATTTGAATCAAAGTTTTTTACTTCTATTGATTTATGCTTTAGTTTTGGGTTTGGTATTGTTAAAATTTTTAAGGCTGCCATAGTAATTATATGAGTTTTGAGTTAGTCATTATTTTTCTATTTTCAACTATAGTCATAGTATTCCTACTAATTCAATTTTTTTTTTCTAATTCTAATACTAAAGAAAGATTAAAGTTATTAATTGATAAACAAGAAGGTCTTGAAAAATCTATTTACGAATTAATAGAAAAAAATTTTGATAAAATTGACTCTAAATTTGATCAATCATCATCTGAAAATAAAAATAACCTTTTTCAAATTAAAGAAAAGATTTCTTTAATCGATAGGGCCCAACAAAATATAAACCACCTGACTGAAAATGTTATAGATCTTAAAAATATTCTTCACCATACTTCTAAACGTGGAAGATTAGGGGAAATACTCCTCGAAAACTTAATTAGAGATACGCTTCCCAAGGATTGTTATGAATTTCAGAAAACCTTATCAAACAAATCAAGGGTTGACTGTATGATAAAAGTTTCTGGAAATTTGAATAAGCTTTGCATAGACTCAAAATTTCCGAAGGAGAGTTATGACAAAATGATAAAGGCGAATACAAAGGATGAAAAGATCAAGTCCTCTAAACTTTTTAGATCAGATATTTCAAATCATATACAAGATGTAAAAAAAAAATATATAATTCCTGGTGAAACTGCAGATATAGCTCTAGTTTTTATTCCAAGTGAGCAAATTTATATTGAAATTTTTAATTTATTTCCAGGTATTACTGACTACTTTTATGAAAGTAAGATTTTTTTAATTTCCCCTACCACGCTTTGGATAGTTTTGAATTCTATAGAGAGTCTTCTAAAGGATAAACGAATCAAAGGTAATGCAAACCTAATATTTCAGCATTTAAAAGAACTTGGTGTTGAGATAACGCGTTTAGAGGAGAGAGTAAAAAGAATGGACTCTCATTTTTCAAATGCCCAAAATGACTTGAACGAAATACATATCACAACAAAAAAAATTACAAATAAAAAAAGTAAAATTCTTCTTATGGATACTAAGGATTAGTATTGATTTTAGATCTTGATTTAAACGCCGTAGATAAAGTATTATAATCCAGTACTTCTAATTCAGAGCCCATGGGCATACCCTGAGCTAACCTTGTTATTAAAAATTCAGGTTTATTACATTGATCAGCAATATATTGGGCAGTTATTTGCCCCTCGATTGTTGCATTTGTTGCAATAATTATTTCCTTAATATTTTCATTTTTTAATCTTCTAAATAATTTAGGGATATTTAATTCCTCTGGACCAACTCCATCAATAGCTGATAATACTCCACCTAAAACATGATAAAGTCCATCAAACGCTTGGCTCTTTTCAATCGCCCATAAATCAGCTATATCTTCAATAATACATATTTTATCTTTCTGCCTTTTTACATTAGTACATATCCCACATGGATTTATTACATCAATATTCCCACAATTTTCACATAATTTAATATTTGATTGAACGTCAGAAAGAGACTCGAGTATTTGAGGTATGAGTTTTTTTTTTTTTAACAAGTACAGGACAACTCTCCTTGCTGACCTAGGACCTAAGCTTGGGAGCTTAGCAAATAAATTTATAAGCTCATTAAGTGATGACTTAGAAGACATTCTAGAAAGGTAACTTCATACCAGGCGGTAACCCCATACCATCGGAAAGACTTCCTAACTGATTTGCCGCATTTTCTTTTACTTTTTTATTTGCATCATTCATAGCAGCAATAATTAAATCTTCTAGAACTTCTACTTCCTCAGCATTAACTAACGATGGATCTATTTTTAATCCTTTAACTTCATTTTTTCCATTTATTATTAGTTTGACAGCTCCACCACCTGATGTACCTTCTACTTCTTCACTTTCAATTTTCTTTTGCATTTCTGCCATCTTTTCTTGCATGGCCTTTGCTTGTTTCATTATTTGAGACATATTATTCATTTTGTTTCCTTTAATAATTAGTTATTATCAATAATCTTTTTTATAGAAATTACTTCAGATGAAGGAATGATTTCAAGAATTTTTTTTATTATTTCTTTTTTTTTAAATTCCTTTATTTGCTCATTCCTTCTTTTCATCTCATATTCAGCGATTGACTCGTGGCCTTTTTTTATTGATAGAGAAAAAATCCACTTATGATTTATTTTTTTCTCTAAAATTTTAGTAGCCTTCCAAAGAATACTTTGACTATCTATGCTTTTATTTATACTCTCCAATTGGATCTCACCAATTTTTTTATTAGTATTAATTTCTTGCAAAGAAAATAATTTGAAACTATTTCTTAAGTGAAATGAAACTTGCATTTCTGACTCTTCTTCAATTATATCAACAAATTCCTTAAATCTTAACATTTGAGTCTCAAAATCTGATTTGATTAATTTAGGATTACTTAGTGTGTCAACAATAACTTCCTCAGCAAGGTTATTTTTTTTACTAGCATTGTTTTTTAACTGTAAATTATTTACACTTGTGTCTATGACCTTTTGATCCTTTGAGTTTAACTGACTCAACTCTCGGTCATTTTTATTGTCTTCACTGGATGGTTCAATGTTTCCAACTTTATGATTCAATGCCTCAAAGGGGGTAGGTATTAATGAAATATAACACATTCTCATAATTGCCATTTCAAAACTTTGTTTTTCATCAAATGATCCTTGAATTTCATTAAGATATCTTTGCATTAACTCCCAAAATCTAGTTAGAAAATCTATACCATAATTTTTAGAAATATCCTTTAGTCTATCTAACGTATTTGAATCTAGAAAAATATCTTTGTGGTCTAATTCACATCTTAGCTTCATAGAATAAAAACATAAATTCATTAAAGATTTTGCTAATATATTTAGTGCAGCTCCCTTTTGATATAGTTCTTCAAACTTCTCTAAAGCTAGTTTAACATCCCCTTCACATAGTAATTTAAAAAGGTCTATTACTAAATTGTTGTCTGATAGTCCTAATACATCTTTAACTATCGATGAGTCAATAACCTCCCCTCTCGATAATACATTATCAAGAATTGACAATGCATCTCTGACAGAACCTTCAGATGCTTGTGCGATTAATGCAGATGACTCATTGTCAAGATTGAAATTCTCTTTCTCTGCTATTTTCTTTAGAAAGTTAGTCATTAAACTTATACTAATTCTCCTTAGTTCAAATTTTTGACATCTTGATAGAATTGTTACTGGTATCTTTTCTGTTTCAGTGGTGGCAAAAATAAATATTACATCCTCTGGTGGTTCTTCCAGAGTTTTCAGTAATGCATTAAATGCCGCCTTGGAGAGCATATGAATTTCATCAATTATATAAATTTTTTTTTTTGCTTCTACAGGTTTATAACCAGTATTTTCTATGATTTCTCTAACATCTGAAACTCCTGTTCTACTAGCCGCGTCAATTTCAACTACATCAATATTATTTTCTTTATCTATAGAAATACAATTAGAACAATTGCCGCAAGGATCGGCATCTGACATATTGATATTACTACAATTCACAATTTTTGATAGAATTCTTGCAATTGTTGTTTTACCAACACCTCTAGTTCCTGAAAATAAAAATGCGTGTGGAACTCTATCAAGCTTTACTGCACCTTTTATTATTTCACAAATCTCTGTTTGACCAATAATATCCGAAAGTTTTTTTGGCCGATATTTCCTCGCCAAAACTATATATTTTCTTTTTTCCATTTTTAAATTCTAAAGGAGTTGAAATCTAACCCAACAATAATCACTGCGGCTGCTTCCTTTCAGACCTGACCGGGTTCACGACATTATTGCCTAAATTCAACTCCCATAACAAATTAACATTTTAGGAAAAAAAATTAAAATATTATTTTCTAAATGATGAAGCTTCGTAAAATCCAAGTATTTTAATTTTATAGGAGAAACTCTTGAGAATTTCTAACGCATTAGTAAAACTTATTGTTTTTGGATGTGACTCCACATCAATAAGAAAAGAAAATTGCTTAAAATCTTTATTTACGAAGAAACTCTCTAATCTTGTTAAATTAATTCCATTTTGAGCAAATCCTCCTAAAGCTTTATATAGGGCAGCAGGAGTGTTTTTGGTGTTGAAAATTATTGTGGTAATTGTTTTCTTTTTTATATCAACTTTGGACTGTTTTCTTGAAAATACTAGAAACCTGGTAACATTATTTTTATTATCCTCGATATTCCTTTTACTAATTTTAAGATCATAAATATCCGATGCTAGCTCTGATGCAATTGCAGCATTTTTTTTATCTTTTTTTTGTGAGATGAATTGGGCGGCACCAGCGGTGTCCATAAAATTAATAGGTTTAAGTTTCCACTTTTTAATATTTTTTTTACACTGCGAAAGCGCATGAATATGACTGTAAACAAATTTGACATTTTTAAGTAAACTATTTTTATTAATTAATAAATTATGCTCTATTCTCAAGTAATGCTCAGCAATTATCTTTAGTTTGATACTTTGAAACAAACCATGCATGTCTGCCACTCTTCCTGCTATGTTATTTTCTACTGGAATTAAGGCTAAATCTGCTTCTTTCTTATCTACAGCTTCTATTGTTTCTTCAAAGGTCTCACATGGAACTGTGGTAAATAGTTTGTAGAATTTTTTACAAGCTAGATCTGAAAATGCCCCCTTAAGTCCTTGAAAAGAAATTTTTTTTTGATGCATTATACAAATGGTTTAAAATTATTTTTCCTAAAAATCAATCTAATTTTCATTAAATCATCAACAGTGTCTACACTTGGAGGATTATAATTTATTTTAAATACTTTTATTTTATATCCATTATCAAGAGCACGCATTTGTTCCAATTTTCTTGTGATTTCATTTTTTGTTTGTTCTAAACCTATTATTTGCTCAAGAATATTTGGTCTAAAAGCATAAATACCGATGTGATGGTATTGATCCTTCAATGATTTTACTTTTCTTTTAAAGTCTATGGCATAACCCTCATTTTTTATAATGTTCACTTGTGCCTTGACTATATTTTTATCAGAAATTTCTTGTTTTTCTAAATCACATACAGCACTACCAATATCCACTTTCTGGTCTCTAAATAAATTAATTATATTTTCAATGAGTTCTTTTTTAAATAAAGGAAGATCTCCTTGTAAATTTATAATGATATCAAACTTTTTATGAATTCCCTTGTAAGCCTCAAAAATTCTATCAGTGCCACTTTTATGTTCCTCTATACTCATAAAAGCTTTGATAGCGTGCTTTCTACACAAATTAAAAATTTCACTACTATCAGTTGCTACAAAAACCTCTGCTAATTTTAATCTTTCAGCTGTTTCAGCAACTCTTATGATCATTTGTTTTCCAGATATTTTTCTGAGTAATTTTCTCTTTAATCTTTTTGACTCCAGTCTAGCTGGAATAATAATTACTACTCTAGGATTTTTTTTTATTTTATTGATCACAATTTAAGTATTTTATAATACTATTAATATTTGATTTAAGAAATGTTAAATTATGAATAAATATTTTTTATCTATCATCTCTATCCTCCTTTTATTTCAATCATTCAAGGTCTATGATGAGTTGTTTTATCATCAAGCATCTGATGAAAAGTCTGTTATATTTGCATCAACAGAAGTCGAAGAATCCAATGTTGATAAAGAATCTGAACTTAAAGGTGAGAATGAAAATGCTCAAGAAGAAGAGGTTGATTTAGCTTTGCTATTTAAAGAAGTGGATATATCAAAAGGTGAAAAGATTGCAAAGCAATGTTCAGCCTGTCATGATTTTAGTATTGATCTTAAAGTCAAGGTAGGTCCACCTCTGTGGGGAGTTGTAAATCGGAAGTCGGCAGCAATATCAGATTATAAATACTCAACATCTTTGATAAATTTTAAAAAAGATTGGTCAAGAGAAGCGCTCTTTTATTTTTTAGAAAATCCGAAAAATTATATTGATGGCACAAAAATGATTTACAAAGGACTAAAAAAAAGCTCCGATAGAGTGAATCTTATTTCATACTTAGAATCTCTAAAATAAATGCAAGTAGATACAAGTGAGCTCCTTAAGTTTGCAAATAACTTTGCTGACGAAAGTCGTTTAATTCTTAGGAAAAACTTTTTAAGTTCCTTTAATGTTGAAAAAAAAATTGACGGTTCATTCGTCACCAATGTTGATAGAGAAGTTGAATCATTATTCATAAAAAAATTACAGAATGAGTTTAATGAGCACGGCTTGATTGGAGAAGAATTTGGTAAACTAAATTCTGACGCAGAATACATTTGGGTTATAGATCCACTTGATGGAACTCACAGCTTTATTTCGGGTAAGCCATTATTTGGAACACTTATCTCGTGTTTAAAGGATTCTAAACCAATATTAGGACTCATAGACATTCCAATGCTTAATCAAAGGTGGGTGGGAGCCGAAAATTTTGGTGTGTATTTTAATAATACAAAATGCTCTAAAAAAATTGTTAAGAAAAAGTTTTCTGAAACAATTGTTACTTCAACATCTATGTTGATGTTTGATGAAGAAAGTCTAGAAAAAGTGAAAAAAATTTATTCCTCCTCCAAATTCCCTGTGTTTGGAACAGATTGTTATGCTTATGGACTATTAATTTCAGGAAAAATTGATTTAATTGTAGAAGCAAATATGAAACCTTGGGATTATCTTGCACAAGTTGCATTAATAAATGAAGTGGGGGGGTTTATAAGCGACTGGAGGGGTGAAAACTTAAATCTTAATTCGAATGGAAAAGTTATTGCATCTATGGATAGGAATCACCATAAAAAATTAATAAATGTTTTAAGTTAAAATGAAATATCTTCTTCTGTTAGTCCTAAATTTTTTTGTATACTCAGACTTGAAAGCTGAATCTCTTCAGTATAAGCATGGATTAGCTATGCATGGAGACCTTAAGTATAAAAAAAAATTTGAAAAGTTTGATTATGCAGATGCCAATGCTTTTAAAGGAGGACAGATTAAATTATCAAGTATTGGAACTTTTGATAATCTAAATCCTTATATTCTGAAGGGAGTAGCGGCATGGCAGACAAGTTACCTATTTGAAACATTAATGAAATCCTCATTTGATGAACCTTTTAGTCAATATGGACTTCTTGCCGAAGGTATAAAAGTTCCCGAAGATCGCTCTTGGGTCCAATTTAAAATTAGAAATGAGGCAAGGTTTTCAGATGGCTCTAAAATTAAACCAGAAGATGTTATTTTCTCATTCAATACTCTTATTTCTAAAGGTCATCCTGCATATAAAAGCTACTATAAACAAGTAGATTTTGTCGAAAAGATTAGTAGAAATGAGGTAAAATTTTTTTTTAAGGGAGACCCAAACCCAGAACTACCTCTTATAATTGGTTATCAATTACCGATATTCTCCAAAAATTACTGGGATGGTAGAGATTTCAGCGAAACAACCTTAGAGCCACCGCTTGGAAGTGGTCCCTACCTTATAGAAAATGTAAAACCAGGAAGAAGCATTACCCTCAAAAAAAATCCTAATTACTGGGGTAAAAATATAAATGTCAATATTGGTCGATATAACTTTGATACTATTCATACTGACTATTATAGAGATGAAACGGTAGCCATAGAAGCTTTTAAATCTGGAGCTTATGATTTTAAAATTGAAAACTCCTCAAAAAACTGGGCAACTGCTTATAAATTTAAAGCAGTAGAAAGAGAACAAGTAATTACAGAAGAAATAAAATACTTTCGACCAAGTGGGATGCAAGGATTTGCATTCAATATCAGAAAACCGTTCTTCAAAAATAGAAATGTAAGGAAGGCATTAACTTTTGCTTTTGATTTCGAGTGGTCAAATCGTAATTTATTTTATAATGCCTATACCAGAACTAAAAGTTATTTTGATAATTCAGAATTATCCTCTCAAAAACTTCCTACTAGAGCAGAGTTGAAAATATTAGATAAGTATAAGGATAGAATACCTAATGAGGTATTCAATACAGTTTATGTCCCTCCAAATACTGAGATTGAAGGTATGAGTTTAAGAAATAACCTCCGAATTGCTAGAAGAATTTTAAAAGAAGAAGGGTGGGTAATTAAAAATGATTTGTTAACAAACCAAAAAACAGGTCAAATATTTGAGTTTGAGATTCTCCTAAGATCTCAACTGTTTGAGAGAATTGTTTTGCCAATGAAGAGAAATCTAAAAAAATTAGGTATTATTATGAGGATTAGAACAGTTCAAGACGATTCACAGTATCAAAAAAGATTGGAAGAGTTTGACTTTGACATGGTTGTAACAAACTATGGATCAATCATTTCTCCAGGAAATGAGCAAAGAAATTATTGGGGATCTTCATCTGCTGATCAACCAGGCAGTGCAAATATTATTGGGGTGAAAAATCCAGTAATTGACGAGATTATAGAAGGTCTAATAAGTTCAAAAGATAGGAATGAGCTTGTGAATTATACAAGGGCTTTAGATAGAGTTTTATTATTTAATTACTACCTCATTCCTCAATTCCATATTGGACATTATCGAGTTGCATATTGGAATAAATTTTCAAGACCAAGTACCAGTCCAAAATATGATCTTGGATTTGATTTCTGGTGGTTTGATAAGAGAAAAGAAATGAAAATTGGTAATGTAGAAGAAGGAAGTGATGATGATGAAAAATTAAATTTTAGTTTTATGTATTATCTTATTCTTATTTTTCCATTTATTATATTATGGCGAATTAGGAAAAATAAATAATGTTAAATTATATTTTCAAACGGCTCATCCTTATTATCCCAACCCTTCTGGGAATCCTTGCTGTGAACTTTATAATAATTCAAGCTGCCCCTGGAGGTCCAGTTGAAAAAGCTATAGCACAGATTAAAGGTAATGACGTATCGGTAACATCAAGATTTACTTCGTCGGGAGGAGAGCAATCACAGACTACTCAATCTAATCAGTTAAGTAATACTTATCAAGATTCAAAATATAGGGGATCTCAAGGAATTGATCCTGACCTAATTAAGGAACTAGAAAAACAATATGGTTTTGATAAACCCCCTTTGGAAAGATTTACTAACATGTTAAAAAATTATTTAGTATTTGATTTTGGTGAAAGTTTTTATAAAGACAAATCTGTTATTGATTTGATAATTGAAAAGCTACCCGTATCTATATCTCTAGGACTGTGGACAACGCTTATTGTCTATTTGATATCAATCCCTCTGGGCATAAAAAAGGCGGTAAGAGACGGATCTGACTTTGATATATTTACATCCTCACTAATTATCGTCGGATACGCTATACCTGGTTTTTTGTTTGCAATTTTTTTGATCGTTATTTTTGCAGGTGGAAGTTATTTCGATGTCTTTCCACTCAGAGGTCTTGTTTCTGACGACTGGGAAAGTTTATCTTTTTTTAATAAAGTTATAGATTATTTTTGGCATCTTACACTTCCCGTGCTAGCTATGGTAATTGGAGGATTTGCAAGTTTAACAATGCTAACTAAAAATTCATTTCTTGATGAAATCAATAAGCAATATGTGGTTACAGCTAGAGCTAAAGGAGTAAGTGAAAAAAAAGTTTTGTATGGTCATGTTTTTAGAAATGCGATGCTCATAGTAGTTTCAGGGTTTCCATCAGCATTCATTAATATTTTATTTACCTCATCATTATTAATAGAAGTAATTTTTTCATTAGATGGTCTTGGACTTTTAGGGTTTGAGGCTGCTTTAGGAAGAGATTATCCAGTTGTGTTTGGTAGTCTATACATTTTTACACTTCTTGGTCTTACAATAAAGCTGATTAGTGACTTAACTTATGTAATGATTGATCCACGAATTGACTTTGAATCTAGAGGGAATTAAAAATGAATTTAAGTCCTCTATCAAAAAGAAGAATTGAAAACTTTAGATTGAATAGAAGGGGATTTTATTCTGCTATAATTTTTGTTTTTTTGTTTATAATTACAATCTTTGCTGAATTTATAGCAAATGACAAACCAATCTTAGTAGTTTTTGATAATAAATTTTACTTTCCTGTAATTGAAAAAATACCAGAGACTTTTTTTGGCGGTGAATTTGAAACTGAATCTGATTATAAAGATCCTTATGTTCAAAAATTAATAAATAATAATGGTTTTTTTGTTATGCCTTTGATTGAGTATTCTTATGATACTATCAATTATGATCTAAAGGTTCCATCGCCATCAAGTCCAACTCTTGAAAATTTATTAGGTACCGATGATCAAGGTAGAGATGTTTTAGCAAGATTAATATATGGATTTAGAATTTCCGTTTTTTTTGGTTTAATTTTAACCTTTCTTTCAAGTGTTATCGGAATTGTGATAGGTGGCTTACAAGGTTTCTATGGTGGTGTAGTTGATTTGTATGGGCAACGTTTTATTGAAATATGGTCAGGTTTACCAGTGTTATACCTATTAATAATCATTTCAAGTTTCATTGAACCTAGTTTTTGGGTTCTTTTATTTATTATGCTTTTATTTAGTTGGATGTCACTTGAAGGAGTTGTGAGAGCAGAGTTTCTAAGAGCTAGAAATTTTGAATATGTAAAAGCCGCTAAGGCGCTTGGTGTTGGGAATTTACAAATTATGTATAGGCATGTTTTACCTAATGCTATGGTCGCAACTTTAACACTTATGCCATTCATTTTATCTGGATCTATAGCAACATTAACCTCATTAGATTTTTTAGGATTTGGTTTGCCTCCTGGCTCACCTTCACTAGGAGAAATGGTTTCACAAGGAAAAGCTAATCTTCAAGCCCCTTGGTTAGGTATATCCGCTTTTATAACACTTTCCCTACAACTCAGTTTGCTTGTTTTTGTGGGAGAAGCGGTTAGGGATGCATTCGATCCTAGAAAGGTATCTTAGTAATGAATAAAGTGATTGAAATAAAGGATCTTTCGGTTAGTTTTACTCAAAATAAGGAAGTAGTAAAAGCCGTACAAAAGAGTAATTTTTTCATCAAGAAAGGAGAATGTTTTTCGATCGTTGGTGAAAGTGGTTCTGGAAAATCAGTTACTGCTATGTCAATGATGAAGCTACTTAAAAAGAGTAACAATACTCTTATCTCTGGTTTTATAAAATTTGAAGAAGAAAACCTATTGACTTTATCTGAAAAAAAACTGGCAAAAATAAGGGGTAAGGGGATCTCAATGATCTTTCAAGAGCCAATGACCTCACTTAATCCACTCCATACAATAAAAAAGCAAATAGGTGAATGTTTATTCGATTTGAATAAAAAAGAAGAAAGAATAGTTGAACTACTTAAAGAGGTAGGAATTGAAAACGCTGAGGAGCGCTTAAATCACTTTCCTCATCAATTATCTGGAGGGCAAAGGCAAAGAGTGATGATTGCAATGGCTATTGCTAATAATCCAAAATTATTAATAGCCGACGAACCAACTACAGCGCTAGATGTAACAATACAGAAACAGATTCTAGATTTATTGGATAGCTTAAGAAAAAAGTTTCAAATGTCTCTTCTTTTGATAACACACGACTTATCAATTGTAAAAAATATATCTGACAGAGTTTGTGTTATGAAGAATGGGCAAATTGTTGAACAAGGTAAGACCAAAAGTTTGTTTAAAAAACCCAAGCATCCTTATACACTTAAATTAATAAATTCCAGCCCGAATGAAAAAAAGTTTAAGTCTAAAAATTCCAAGATAATTTTGAGCACAAAAAATCTTAATATTCGTTACCAATTAAACAGTAATTCTTTTTTTAATAGAAAGAATAAATTTTTTCATGCAGTTAAAAATTTAAATATACAATTAGCTAAAGGTAATACATTAGGTGTGGTTGGTGAAAGTGGGTCTGGTAAAAGTTCTCTGGCATTAGCTATATTAAAGTTAATAAAATCCGAAGGTGATATATTTTATAAAAATTTTAATATTTCAAAATTAAGTGATACTTCCTTTAGAAACTTTCGAAAGAATATACAAATAATTTTTCAGGACCCTTTTGCCTCTTTGAGCCCAAGGCTAACTATTGAGAGAATAATTGGTGAAGGTCTTGAAGTACATAAAAAAGGTTTAAAAAAAAATGAAGTATCTAATCTTATCTTAGAGATTTTAGAAAAGGTGGGATTAGAAAAATCTATGCTAAATAGGTATCCTCATGAGTTTTCTGGAGGGCAACGGCAAAGGATTGCAATAGCTCGCGCTTTAATTTTAGAGCCTGAAATTATAATCCTAGATGAACCTACAAGTGCTTTGGACATGACAGTACAAAAACAAATTGTTGACTTAC
>JBELJQ010000036.1:0-9973 GCA_042090305.1 Candidatus Pelagibacteraceae bacterium
TCCTGCGGGTGGTAACACCCTTGTGGGTTCAAGTCCCACCGCTCGCACCATTATTAATTATGATTAAATTATTACTTAAATCCCCTTTTTTTCTTATCTTCTTCATGATGTGTGCTAAGGCAGAGAATCTAGAACAGAAGATAGAAAAGTTCATACTAAATAATCCAGAGATTATTTTAGAATCATTAAAGAATTATGAAGAAAGAAAGGAAAAAGAACAAAAAGTTGATAATCAAATCAAAGTTAAAAAGTATTCCAAACAACTTAATGATACAACTAATGGTTTGTACATGGGAAATTTAGATTCTAAGAAAACTATTATCAAATTTTTTGATTATAACTGTTCTTACTGTAAGAAAGCTTATTTTGATTTAGAAAAAATTCTAGAAAAAGAGAAAGATATAAGAATAATATATAAAAATTTTCCTATTTTGTCAGAAAACTCTGTTTTTCTTGCCAAACTCGGAGTGCTCGCAGCTGAAAAAAGTAATAAAACTTTTGAAATATTTTATAGTATGATTAATAAAAAAAAAGGCCTAGTCAATGAGGATGAATTATCAAAAATTTTACAAAAAATTGGTATTAACCCTGACCAATTAAATAATTCAGAAATTAACAAAAGAGTTGAATCTAAATTACAAAAGGATGTTGATTTAGCAAAAAAGCTTGGTTTAAGAGGTACACCAGCTTTTGTAATTGGACGTGAAATCATATTCGGTTACGTTGGGGGTGATGAGTTACTTAATATTCTTAATTAGCAATAAAGATTATTTTTAGTGTTTGTTTTTAACTTTGCTGCAAATCCATTGCTGTATAAAATTTTTTTTCCAAATTGACTTAAGTAGATATTATGATTGACCAAAGCATCCATCTCTCTTAAGTGTCTTTTAGTCTTAGAATCATATTCCGAAAATATTTTTTGATCATTTTGTAAAACATGAATTATTTCATGCATTAGTATGCCTCGATCACAAACATTCTCTAATGGTTTGAGATTTTTCGATAAGTATATCTTATACTTAGGATTCTCTGGTGTATAAGCCATTATTTCACAGTCCCTTTTACAAGCTAGTTGTGATAAGCTTTTCTGTTCCAGGAACTCGACATTAGGAAGTTGACTTGGTTGATTGTAATTGGTATTGCTTGTTATCCAGAAAAGTAGTGCTACTATTAATTCACTTATATTTTCAAATTTTTCCATTATAATAACCAAAAATAATCTATTTAAAATGAACAATAAACTATTTATTCATCGCTCACTTCCCGAAATGTATCATATTGATGTTGATAATGATAATGAAATTTACGTTGAGGTTAGCGGAAAAAAAGACGGAATACCAATTATTTTTATTCATGGTGGTCCAGGTGGGCACTGTAGAAGTGAACATCATTCACTATTCGATCCAAGTGTTTACAAATCTATAATTTTTGACCAAAGAGGATGTGGAAAAAGTAAGCCGTACAGATGTTTGACTGGAAATGATACAGATAATATTGTTGATGACATTGAGAAGATAAGAGACTTTTTTAAAATTAAAAAATTTATAATTGTTGGTGGATCTTGGGGAGCAACCTTATCACTTAAATATGCAATTAAATATCCTAAAAATTTAATAGGTATTTTATTAAGGTCAGTCTTTTTAGGTACTATGAGGGAAATTCAATGGGCATTTATAGATGGGCCTAAAACATTTGCGCCCAATTTATACGAGAATTTTTATAGTCTAGTTAAGAATAAAGAAGATTTGGTGGAATCTTATCATGAGGAAATTGTATTGAAAAACTCAAAACTTCATTCTTGGATATGGCATGATTATGAGAGAATTTTATCTCAGATTAACCCTCAAATTTATGATTTTGAATCAAATGATAAAATAAATAAAAGGGATGGATTACCAAATTCTCCTTTTATGGAGTTATTTTATATAAAAAATAATTTTTTTATGGAGGATAATGAAATCATTAACAATATTTCAAAGTTCTCACAAATACCTGCTTACATTGTTCAAGGTAGATATGACTTAATATGCCCGCCAATTAATGCGTATAATTTATATAAGAATTGGGAAAATGCAAAGATAGAATTTATCAATACAGCAGGCCACTCTTCTTCAGATGAAGGTATAATTCATAATATGATGATTGGTTTAAATAAATTAACAAATAGTATTTAATTCAAAAAGTACATATTCGTTTTTTTCTTTTTTCATCATTTCTTTTTTTATAATATTAATCTCTTTGCGGTCTAGAAGTTGAGATAAAGACCAGATTGCTGCCCCACGAATAATTGAATTATCATGATTTAAAAATTTTTCTAATGATGAAACAAATTCTTTATTTGTACTATTTCCCGCTGAAATAATTAAATTCCTGAGAAAGCGAAACCAGCCAATTCTTTTAATTGGCGAATGACTAAAAAAACTATTAAATTTTTCTTCATTAAACTTTAGATAAAAACCTAGGTCATATCTTTTACTACTCAGTAAATCTTCTTCTGATGTAATTGAAGCAAATTTATTCCAAGGACAAATCGATAAACAATCATCGCAACCATAAACTTTATTACCAATTTTCTTTCTAAGGCTCATTGGAAAGGGACCTTTATGCTCAATCGTTAAGTAAGATATACATTTTCTTGCATCTAATATATTCTCACTAACAATTGCGTTTGTTGGGCAAATATCTATACAGTCTCTACATCTTCCGCAGTTATTTTCCTCTTCTTTATCTTCCTTTAATTTAATTGTTATGAAAATTTCACCCAAGAATAACCAGGAACCAAAATTCTTTGAGACTAAATTTGTATGTTTTCCTTGCCAGCCAATACCAGACATCTGAGCGAATTGTTTCTCAAATATTGGAGAAGTATCTACAAAAAATTTTGATTCTAAATTAAATTCTTTGAAAAACCAACTTTTAAACCTTGATAGTTTTTTATTAATTATTTTATGATAATCATGATTTTGAGCATAAACACTAATATTAGCGTTATTCTTATTGTAATTTTCTTTTAACGGATTAAATCCTGGCGAATAATTTTGACCGACAACAATAATTGTTTTGACCTTGTTCCAAATTTTTTTGGGATCTTCTTTAGTCTCTCTATGATACTCTAACCATTTCATATCACCATGAAATTTTTTTTTTAAGAAATTTTCGTAGTCTTTGATTATGCTTGGAACAACAAATGGTCTAGCAAATCCAACAACATCTAAGCCTAAACTTTTCAATTTAAATTTAATTTTTTTTTTTAAGTCTTCCATTTCTTATGATTATATAAATATTATAATTCTATGATGAATGAAAGATTAAAAAAAGCAGTTGTTCTGCTAAGTGGAGGACTTGATTCCTCTGTTGTATTGTCTATCTGTAAAAATCTTAATTATGAGGTTTATGCAATAACTTTTAATTACAACCAGCGACATAAGATCGAATTAGAATATGCTAAGTGGCAAGCAGTAAATTTTAAGTGTAAGCAACATAAAATCTTTAATATTGATTTTTTTGGTGGTTCATCCTTAACGGATAATATCGATGTACCAAAGAATTTAAATGTTGATGATATTTCTAAAAAAATACCTAATACGTATGTTCCATCAAGAAATATTATTTTTTTATCATTTGCATCTGGATACGCAGAGTCTCAAAATATAGAAGATATTTTTATTGGAGTAAACTCTGTTGATTATTCAGGTTACCCAGACTGTAGAAAAGAATTTATTGATGGATTTGAAAATTTAATAAATTTATCGACTAAGAAAGGTTTGGAAGAAAAGAGATTTAAAATCAATACACCATTAATAAATTTAACAAAAAAAGATATAATACTTTTAGGAAAAAAAAATGGAGTTAATTTTAGTAAAACTTCAAGTTGTTATGACCCAAAAGATAAAAAAGTATGTGGGAGTTGTGATGCCTGTCTTTTAAGAAGCAAAGGTTTTGAAGAGGCAAAAATAGACGACCCAGTAAGGTAATTATAAGTGAAGTATAAAGTCAAAGAAATATTTAAATCAATTCAAGGTGAAGGATATCATATCGGTAAAAGTGCAGTTTTCCTTAGGTTTTCTGGGTGTAATCTTTGGAATGGAAGACCAAGTCATAGAAAGAGCTCGATGTGCTCCTTTTGTGATACAGATTTTGTTGGCACAGATGGGTCTAATGGAGGTAGCTTCAATTTAAAGGATTTAATTAATAAAATTGAAAAGGTCTGGAATAATAAACTGTCAATTGAGAAGAAATTCATAGTTTTAACTGGAGGAGAGCCACTGTTACAAGTAGATGAGAAATTACTTGAAAAGTTGAGAGATCACAAATTTTATATTGCTTTAGAAACAAATGGAACGATAGATACAAAATTGCTATTTGATTGGATATGTGTAAGCCCAAAAGAAGATGCTTCATGGAAACTTAGAAGAGGAAATGAATTGAAAATTGTTTATCCGCAGTATAAGTTTAATTTAACAAACTTAACAAAATTAGATTTTGATTTCTTCTTCCTTCAACCAAAATATGATAACTTAAAAAGAATTAATGAAATTAAAACCATTAACTATTGTAAAAGAAATTCTAGATGGTTTCCAAGTTTCCAAATTCATAAAATACTAGGTATAAATTAGATGATTCTTCACAAAACATATTATTTTGACGCAGCACATTATATGGAAAATTTTGATGATAATCATAAATATAAAAAAGTTCATGGCCATAGCTATGAATTAAAAATTGTGTTGTCTGGATCCATAAAGAAAAAATTTGGATGGGTGGTGAATTTTGATGAGTTGGATGCTCAGGTCAATTATATTTTGAAAAAACTAGACCATTCTTTACTTAATGAATTAGATGATTTAAAGAATCCAACTTGTGAGAATATTGCAATATGGGTTTGGGATTCGTTAAAAAAAAATATCAGAAATTTAAAAACCGTTGAAATTAATAGACCTAGAGTTGGAGGCTGTATTTATTCGGGAGAAAAGTAAATATTATCTACCTTTATAGATGTTTTGATCCACCCTCTGAATATGAACTTTTCTAGGTAAAGTTCCTTTTTCAAAAAAAACATCAATTGGGATGCCACCTCTAGGGTTCCAAAACGTAGCCACTCTAATCCACTTTGGTTTAATTGATGAAATTATTTTTTTACCAATCTTAAGTGTACAATCCTCATGGAATCCTCCATAATTTCTAAAAGTGAACAAATAAAGTTTAAATGATTTACTTTCAATAAGTAGTTTATTTGGAACATAATCAATAATCACATTACCAAAATCTGGTTGTGAGGTTATTGGACAAATACTCGTAAACTCTGGAGCTGTAAACCTTATGGAGTAATCACTCTCAGGATGTGGGTTGTGTATTGAATCTAAATCAAAATTTTCAGGGGAATGCTCCCCTTCATTATTTTTCCCCAGATATTTTGTTTTTTTTAAATTTTTCATTATTTTTTAGATATTTCAATTTTACTTCTTCAAATCTGTTATTGACTATTCCTTCTCGTATATCAGACATCATTTTTTTATAAAATGCAATATTATGTAAACTTAATATCATAGAGGAAAGAATTTCATTATTTTTTGTTAAATGATGGATGTAAGATTTTGAAAAATTGTTTGATGCATAACTTTCAATATTTGGATCTAAGGCTGAATCATCATCTGAAAACTTTGCATTTCTCAAGTTTATTTCTCCTTCTAATGTAAAAGCTCTACCATTTCTTCCAAATCTAGTTGGTAAGACACAATCAAACATATCAATTCCTTGTTCTACCGATCTTATTATATCTACAGGTCTCCCAATTCCCATTACATATCTTGGTTTATTTTCATCTAAATATTTTGTTGTTGACTTAATAACTTTAATCATTTCTTCATGACTTTCTCCGACAGATAAACCTCCTAGTGCATATCCGTCAAACCCTATCTCAGATAATTTATTAGCACTATATTTTCTTAATTCATTAAACATCCCTCCCTGAACAATTCCAAATAATCCAAATCCATCACGTTTATTAAATTTATTTTTACATCTTTCAGCCCATCTCATTGACAATTCCATAGATTTCTTTGCTCTTTCAAATGATACTGGATATTCAGTACATTCATCAAGAACCATAGAAATATCTGAATTTAGATTCTCTTGAATTTCTATTGCACGCTCAGGACTCAAAAAAATAGTATTTCCATCAAGGTGTGATTTAAAAAAAATTCCATTCTCACTAATTTGTTTAAGTTTTGATAATGACCAAACTTGAAAACCTCCAGAATCAGTCAAAACTGGTTTATTCCAACTCATAAAACTTTGAACACCTCCCATTCCTTTAATTAGTTCATCTCCTGGTCTTTGCATTAAATGGTAAGTGTTGGCAAGAATAATCTCTATTCCAAGATTTTCTAATTCTTTTGGAAAAATTGCTTTTACTGAAGCAAGAGTTCCAACAGGCATAAAAACTGGTGTTTTAATTTCTCCGTATTTTGTTGTAAGTTTACCAGCTCGAATTGACCGTAATTTCTTTTCGATAGAGAATTTAACGTTTTGCATTCGAAACCCAAAGTAGACAAGCATCACCGTATGAGAAAAACCTCATTTTTTTTTCAATTGCGTATTTATAAAGTTTCAGGGTATTAACTTTTCCAATCAAAGCATATACCAACATTAGGAGAGTTGATTTTGGTGTATGAAAATTAGTAATAAGCCCATCAACGGTGTTAATTTTCCAACCAGGTTTAATAAAAATATTTGTTTCTCCATTGAATGCCTTTATAAAACCATTTTTATCTTTTGATGACTCTAGCAATCTAAGAACGGTTGTGCCGACTGCAATTATCCTTCCTCCATTAATCTTTGTTTTATTAATTTTCTCTGCCTCAGACTTTGGAATAATTCCTTTTTCGTAATGCATTATATGCCTTTCTGGGTCATTTTCTCTTATTGGTAAAAAGGTACCACCGTTTACATGTAATGTTAGAAATGCAAAATTAACTTCTCTTCTTGTTAACTTATTTATTAGCTTTTCAGTAAAGTGAAGACTTGCAGTAGGTGAGGCAACTGCCCCTAATTTTTTTGCGAAAACGGTTTGGTAGTTAATATTATCTGATTCTTTAATACTTCTTTCTTTTTTAATATATGGAGGGATTGGTATATCGCCACTTTTTAATAGAATCTCTAGAAGTTCCTTGTATGTTGTATTAAATATAACTTTGTAATAGGTAAAACCGACATTATTTACTATCTCACAAATTTTACAAGTAACTCCAAATTTAAACCTTATTTCCTCTTTTACTTTAACTTTCTTGTTTGACTTAATAAATACTGACCATTTATTCTTAGATTTTTCTATTACTTTATTTAAGTTTAAAGATACTTTTCTTTTTTCTATCATTCCTTCCAAAGAAGAATTTAAAACTTTGGTGTTATTAACAACTAATAAATCACGAGGTTTTAAAACTTTAATTATATCTTTAAATTTTATTATTTTCATTTCTTTACTAAATATTAATAAATTGGAAGTATCTCTGGGAAACTTTGGCTCTGTCGCAATGAGATCTTTATTTATTTTATAATTTAAATCTTCTAGTTTCACTTCTTATATAACTCATCAACAAGCTTTAGCAGGAAATCCTCACATTGTTTCAATTGACTTTTATCAACAAATTCATTCGGTTTATGTGCTTGTTTAATTGACCCAGGCCCACAAACTATTGTTTCGAAACCTAGGTCACTAAAAACTCCAGCCTCTGTACCAAAACTTACTGTAGAGGTATTATTCTTTTTTAATGCTTTTAGGCATAAAGAAATAATATCTGAATCATCTCTAGTGAATAAAGGGGGGAAATTATTTTTGACTTCAAAGATTATCTTACATTCATTACTTTTTTTTTTCATCTTTAATTCTAAATATTTTATAAATTTTTTAATATTCAAAATAATGAATTTACTATCCATTTCAGGTGTATCTCTAATTTCAAAGTCTAATTTACATTTCATAGGAATTATATTTACAGCCAAGCCACCTTTAATTTTTCCTACATTAATAGTAGGATAGGCGGGTGAAAAATTCTTATTATTATATTTATTAATAAGTTCTTTTTGTAATTTATTGAGATAATTAATAAACTCTGTACAATAATTAATCGCATTTACTCCATCTTCTATTAAAGAAGAATGAGATTCCAATCCATAAAAAGTTACAGAGAAGTTTTTTTTGCCTTTATGTTGATTAATAACTTGCATTTCGGTTGGTTCTCCAACAAGACAAAAACTTGGTTTAGGTTTAAGTTTCTTTAAAAGAGGTTTGAGTTTTTGGATTCCAACACATCCAATCTCTTCATCGTAAGAAAATATAAAATGAAGGGGTTTTTTTAGTTTTTCAACCTCTATTCTTGGAATAATTGATAAGCAAACGGCAATAAACCCTTTCATGTCACAAGTTCCTCTACCAAAATATTTATTATTTTTATTTGATAATTTAAAAGGATTAGTTTTCCAGTCTTGACCATCTACAGGTACAACATCTGTATGACCTGAAAAAATAATACCACCATTAACTTTAGGGCCAATTATACAGTGAAAGTTGAATTGATTTTTTTCGCCCTCAATAAGTTCGCTGCTTATATTAAATTCTTTTAAATAACTACTTATATAGTTAATTAGTTCTCTATTGCTTGTCTCACTTATTGTTGGAAAAGAAACTAGTTTTCTAAGGATTGATTCCATTTCAAAATTAATTATTAAATTGTTCTGTAATGATTCTTTCTTCAAGATTATGGCCAGGATCAAATAGTAGGTTCATAAAAAGTTTCTTTTCAAGTTCAATTTCTAATTTTTTTACATTAATTAACTCTATGAAGTCAGCTTCAGCTCTCACGGGTCTTCTTTTTGAATCAAGCGCTAAAAGTGATATTTTAACGTCATTATTTAGAAGTGCACCACGCCACCTTCTGGGTCTGTATGGGCTTATTGGTGTTAATGCAAGTACTTTGGCACCAACAGGAATCACAGGCCCTCTTAATGATAAATTATATGCTGAACTTCCAGCTGGTGTTGAGATTAAACAGCCATCACCTAAATACTCTTTAATTCTAATTTTATTATTAACCTCAATTCTTATTTTTGCTATTTTCGAACTGTTTCGTATAACAGAAACGTCATTGAAAGCAAGTGACTCTTTGATTTTACCATTTTCGTTGAAACTCTTAATTTTTAGTGGATAAAGTGGATATGCAACGGCTTCTTCTAACCTTTTATGCAAGTCATTTTCAGAGTATTGATTCATTAGAAACCCTACATTTCCTTTATTCATTCCATATATAGGTTTTCTTTGTTTTAAGAAATCATGAAGTGATTTCAGTATTGTTCCATCTCCTCCTAGTGCTACAATAATATCCGACTTACTTGGTGGAACATTTTTATATTTCCTTTTAAGTATTTTAAGCGCTTCTTTGGCTTCTGGTTTCTCAGAGGATACAAATGCAATTTTTTTCATTTAGCCACCAGTTGTATTCATAAATCTTTTTTCGATATAACTCTTTTGGTTAATATCAAAGTAGTGTTTTTCCGGCTTATTAAAAATTATTTTTGATAGTATCGACTCTAGTTCACATTCCATTCCTTCCTCTAAATATTTATAAAGGTTCTTTGAACCATTATCACCTAAGCACGGAAAAATTCTTCCATCAGATGTAATTCTTAACCTATTGCAACTAGAACAGAAGTGGTTAGATATAGGAGAGATAAACCCAATTGTAGACTTAAGCTTTTCGCATTTGAAATATTTTGACGGACCAGAAGTTTTATAATTAGAATTTATGAGACCAAAATTTTTATCTATTAAACTTTTTGCAAAATCTACTGATAAATATTGTTCGTTTCTTGATATAGAAAGTTCTCCGATTGGCATAACTTCAATAAAACTTAAATTAAATTTGTTTTCTCCACACCATTCTGCAAGTGACAAAATCTCATCGTCGTTCACACGTTT
>JBELJQ010000014.1:0-45474 GCA_042090305.1 Candidatus Pelagibacteraceae bacterium
TTCATATGGGAAATTTAATTGAAGTTGGAAAAACAGAGTCAATATTTTCAAACCCTTCCGAAAAAAAAACTCAAGATTATATAACAGGAAAAATAGGATAAAAAATGAAAGAACAGCATATTGTAACAACTTATGATGAAGATTTAGATAAACTTAAATCTGATCTATTCGAAATGGCTTTAAATGTAGAAAAACAAATATTTGACTCTGTAAATTTGACTCAAATTCTTGATATTAAAAAGGCAAATCAAATCATTAAAAATGACGATAAGATTGATAAGAAAGAAAAGGAGATTCGTCAGTTAGCAACAAATACTCTTACTAAAAGACAACCATTAGCAGATGACCTCAGAAAAATATTAATAGCCTTAAAGCTATCTGGTACGATTGAGAGAATTGCAGACCATGCAGCTAATATTGCAGGAAGAATGAGTTTTGTAAAAAATATACCAGAATCTTATTTAACCGATTCAATCTTTCAGTTAGGAACTATGGTTCTAGCCAATTACGCAAAAGCAATTAGCTCATACGATAAGGAATCATCAAAGATTGCTAAAGATGTCCCGGATGAAGATAGAGCTATAAACTCAAGCTATGAAACTTGTTTTAGAGAACACCTTCATATTATGATGGAAGACCGGGATAGTATTGGTTTTTGTACACAAATGCTTTTTATTGCAAAAGAGCTTGAGAGAATAGGTGATCTTGCCAAAGTGATTTCTAAGGAAGTTCTCTATAATGTTGAAGGAGTCATTAAATAGATATGAATAAAAAAAGAATTTTAGTGGTTGAGGATGATAAGGCGCTTCTTCCAATAATATCTTATAATTTGGAGAAAAAAGGTTTTTCGGTTAGAGAAGCTCAAAGTGGTGATGAGGCCCTTTTATTAATTAAAGAAGAGCTACCTGATTTAGCCATTTTGGATTGGATGATACCGGCCCCATCAGGCCTTGAGATTTGTAAAATATTAAGAAGAAAAAAAGAAACAAGCTCCATACCAATTATTTTACTTACAGCTAAAGGTGAAGAAGAGGATAGGGTAAGAGGTCTTGACTCTGGTGCTGATGATTATGTAACGAAACCATTTAGTCCAGCTGAATTAATTGCGAGGATCAATGCACTTTTGAGAAGAATTAACTCTAGTCATACTAATAAAATTGATTTTGAAGACATAAGTGTCGATCTAAATAAGCATAAGGTTTTTAGAGGGGGAAAGAGAATTCATCTTGGACCTACTGAATATAAGTTACTTAAGCATCTTCTAGAAAATCCAGGTCGAGTCTTTTCTAGGGATCATCTTTTAGATAAAGTTTGGGGACACGGTATATATGTTGAATCACGAACAGTAGATACGCATATCAGAAGGCTTAGGAAAGCATTAAATATCACTGGAACAAAGAATTATATAAGAACAATAAGATCTGCCGGTTACTCCATCGATAATGAGTAATGAATGTAAATAAACTATTGTTCATTCGGCCCTTCTCCTTATTATAAAATAATGAATTTAAGCAATGGGATTTCAATAATTGTTACAGTTTTCAATAAAGATAAATATATAGAAAAAACACTTTCATCTATTATTAGTCAGATGAATGATCAAACTGAATTAATAGTTATTAATGATGGTTCAACAGACAAATCATTGCAAAAAATAAAGTTTGCTCTAAGAAAATGTAAATTTAAATATTATATAATTGACCAAAAAAATACAGGCCCAAGTATAGCCATCAATAACGGGTTGAAAAAAGCTAAATATTCATATACTAAACTTGTTGATGGAGATGACATACTATCGCCCGATGCCATCAATTTCATGAAAAAAGAAATGGAATCTAATGATTTGGATTTACTATACGGAGATTGGAAATGGGTTAAAAATGTAAAAACATTCACCTTCCCTAGTCAGAAGAATACTACAAGAACTATAGTAAACCCTTTAAAAAATTTCATATTGAGAGGATGGGGAGGATCTAGCAATATGATGATTAAAACTTCAGTTTTCAAGGCGATTGGAGGTTGTGATGCTAATGTATTCGTTCAAGATTATTCTATTCCTCTTAGAGTTTCTGGTAATCACCTAAAATTAAATTCTAATAAAAAGTTTTCCATTGGAATCTCAGACAAGTTAGTTTGCATCGGACCAAAATTTGTAAGCAAAAGGATTATGTCTAATGATGGTCAAACCATATACGACTTATCAATCGCAACCTTAAATTTTTTAGATGAGCACAAATTTCTAGATTATAAGACTAAAAGAATAGCTTTGAGAAAGGTAATATCAAGATGTTGGACATGGAGTAGACGTAAAAATAACAAAAATTATTTTTCTTATGAGTTTATTATATATTTGAAAAATAAATTAGGATTAAATTATTCAACAGACTTTGTAAGATATCATGTATTCAATACATGGAGAAACCAAGAAAATATAAGAAAGTTTAATAGACCAAATTATGAAAAAAAGAAAATCCTTGTGTATGTTGGCTTAGATTTATTAGGGGACGCTTTGTTAAAAATGCCATTTCTGAGGTCTCTTAAACTGATTTTTCCTGACTCAGAGATTACTTGGTTAGCAGGCAAAGGTGAATCTGTGTTCAACAATTCTTTGAAAGAAATTTCAAAGGGATTAATCGATAAGGTAAATGATAAATTAGCTTTTGGTTCGAGTATTAAGGATTTATTTTATAATAAAAATCTCGATAACTATCATATAGTTTTTGATACACAAAAAAGGTTCTTGACTACATTGATACTTAAGAAAATAAATTGTGATATTTTTATTTCACAATCATCAAATTACTTTTTTTCAAATTTAGTTCCTAATTTTAAAAATGAAAGTAACTTATCTCAACAATTAATTAATTTGGCTGAGATTTTTTATTACAAAAAAATAAAATTTAATACGTACACATTTAACAAAAAATCAAAAAAAGTTGTTATTTGTCCGGGAGCCTCTGTTGATTGGAAGTGTTGGCGTTTAGAAAATTATATACAGACAGCGGATTATCTCAAAACAAATGGATTTCAACCAATATTTATTCTTGGGCCAGGGGAAAGAAACCTTGAAAATACTCTTAGGAAAAGATTTAAATCTGATAATATCTTTGTAAGCAATAATCCAAATATGACTATCAACCTCTCAAAAAAGGCTAGGATAGGTATTGCAAATGATACGGGCTGTGGCCATCTATTGGCCATCTCAGGGATTCCGCTTTTAACAATTTTTGGGCCGACAAACTACAAGAAATTTAGACCTATCGGAAACCCCAGCAATCAGTCAATTTCATCGAAGGAAATCTATAATTCAAACGATATAAATTCATTGAAAATTAGAGATGTAATTAAAGAGGTTGATAAACTTCTCCAAGCTAAAGTCTCTTAATTTTATTTCTACTTATTTGTTCAACAAACAATGGTATAAAATCAAAATGAAGAATCACGATATTCTTAAATGGCTTGGCACTTTTTTCGTTTTAACGGGTATTTTATTGACTAATTTAAATCAATACCCAATAAATATATTTTTGCACGGAACTGGAGTTTTATTTTGGACAGCAAGCGGTTTTTTATCAAAAGATAAGGCTATACTTACAAATTTTGGTTTCCAAATTCCAATTTTTGTATTTGGAATATTAAATTATTTTCTTTAATGCTTTTTGTTCGAACCTTGCACCATACTGCTGAATAATGAGTGAAGCTAATTTACAACCAAAACGAGCGGATTCTGATGCTGGGGATCCATTAGTTAATTTATATAAAAAACCTGCTGCAAACATATCTCCAGCACCAGTTGTATCAATCACATTCTCCACATTATAGCTATCAATATGAAAATCTTCTTTTTTGTTAATTACCAAGGCGCCTTCCTTACCTTTTGTAATAATAGCTAACTCTAGATTAAAAATGTTGGGTAGATTTTTTAAAGAGGTAATATTTGCATCACATAATTCAAGAAATTCCCCTTCATTACCTATTAAAATTGCAACATTTTCTGAAATAAATTCAATGAATTCCTTTTTAAATGCACCTACAAGAGTTTTATCTGATAAGGAAAAAACTACTTTAATATTATGATCATTACAAAACATGATTGCTTTTTTTATTGCTTTCCTAGCAGTTTCAGAGCTCCACAAATAGCCTTCGATTAAAAGATAATCAGTATTCTCAAAAAAAGCTTTTTCTAGATCATCTTCACTTAATGTGGTACTAGCTCCCAGAAAAGTCTGCATTGTCCTTTCACCGTCCGAAGTAACAAAAACAATGCATCTTGCTGTTGGTAATCCATCCTTTGATTTTTTACATAGAAAATTAGCCCCAGCTTCCTCCATTTTATTTTGGAATTCTATTCCAAGTTTGTCTTCTTTAACTTTACCACAAAAGTTCGAATGTCCTCCCAACATAGCAATTGCTGCTATTGTATTAGCAACTGATCCACCTGAATCAGATTTTATAATTTCAATTTTTTTCAATGCAGCCTCCGACTCTTCTTCAGTCACTATTTGCATCGCTCCTCTTTGAAGATTATTGCTGATAATAAAGTTTTCTTCAACTTTAGTTAATATATCAAGAACAGCATTTCCCATACCTAATATTTTTTTACTCATGTAAAACTTCTTTCAAATAAAACTCCTAATAATTTTTAATATTTCATTTCCTACAATATATACATGTTATTTCTCATATTAGAATTATATCTTTAAAAATAAAAAAAATAAGTCTATATAATAGCGTGAATAAAATTTTTCTTAACCTAACAGTTTTGCCGTACAGGAGTTTATCTAAAAAAGGATTTAGAAACTTAATGTTCTGTGTTTCTTTCATTTTCTTCTCGATAGGGGTTTACTTTTGGTATCTAGGTGCATGGCCTGTTTTTGGTTTTATTGGACTAGACGTAGTCCTCTTATATTATGCATTTAAAATAAATTATAGATCTGGAGAGATTTTTGAGACCCTGAAGATGGAAAAAGAGCTTCTTTTAGTTACAAGAAATTTCCCTTCTGGTAAAAAGCAAAGTTGGAGTCTTGAGCCTTATTGGGCGAGCGTTGAACTTGTTACTCCAAATAGAAATGAGCAAAGCCTGATTATAAAGTCAAAAGATAAGGTTGTTCTAATAGGTTCATTCCTAAATAATAATGATAAAGAAAAGTTATTTAAAAAAATTCAAGATGCTTTCAATTCTTTTAAGAATCAGACAAGAGAAATAATCTGAATAATCAAATATCAAACCTTAAAAGTTTTTCTTTGCTCATTTTGCTATCAGCCATATGGGGTAGCTCATTTATTTTTATAAAATTAAGTGTGGACACAATTGACCCTCAACTACTTACTTTTTATAGATTGGTAGTTGCATCATTAATACTCATAGTATTTTTTAAAAATAATAATCTAAAAAATTGCTTTATTAAAAATAAATTAGAGATATTCATCATAGCTTTTATTGGGAATGTTATCCCTTTCAATCTGATAAGTTATAGTGAAATTTTTGTTGATAGTATCATTGCCTCAACGCTTATTGGAACGATGCCAATGTTTACTTTTTTGATTTCCTTTTTTATTTTTAAAAAGGATAAGTTTAAGATGATTAATTTCTTAAGCTTAGCTTTGGGGTTTTTAGGAATGATAATTTTTATAAATCCAGAAAATTTTTTTATGAATTTAAGTTCATATAAGTTTTATGCACTTATTCTTTTTTCGTCTGTATGTTATGCTTTTTCAGCAAATATTGTTAAAAAGGTTAAAGGGTCTGCTCCAAGTGATATTGCAATTACATCAACCGTATTTGCAGCTTTAATGTGTTTCCCAATTTTATTGGTAAATTTTTATTTTTATGAGCAACACCTTATCGATGTTTTTTTTAAAATTTCTCTTAAAAGCTTTATTTCAGCGACAGTGTTAGGTCTTGTTTGTACTGCATTTGCTATATTTATATTTTTTAGTTTAATAAAATCTAAATCTGCTGTTTTCGCCAGCCAGAGCAACTATCTAATCCCATGTTTTGGATCAATATGGGGAATAATTTTTTTGAACGAAAGTTTTTCTCTTAATATGTTCCAAGGTTTAATTCTGATAGTCCTATCCGGGTGGTTGATAAATAGGAACTTGAATTGAAATTACTTTTCAAGTTTTTCAGAGGCGTCTGGTACTTCCCCAACTTCATACTCTTGATGCTCCATTTCAGGTTTAACTTTGTTACCATCATCAATTGCATAGATATCTTTTACAGCAGTCTGAAAATTAAACCTTGCCTTTTCGAGGTTTCTCTCAGCAAAACTTACTGAACCACCTAACCAAGCGTTATCCTCTAAAGCATTAGTAGCGGCAATTAATAATTCAGATGATTCAATAAGAGAAAAGTGAATTTTTCTTAACTTTTGTGAATTTGGTATTTTCAAATTTCTAAGAACTTCTGGCTCACCGAACGATGAAATATGTCCTTTAATTAACTCCTCTGCTTCTTTAAAATGATCCTCATCCGACCTGTCATTTCTTAAATTGAAAGCATCAAGAAGTCTTCCCTGCATTATTATCGCATTGCCTAGGTGACCAAGTCTGATATCCATAATACTTTTATATTCTTCTAAGTCTTTTTGTGATACCTTTTCATCACAAGAGAGTAATGTAACGAAAAAAAGAGGTGCAACCATCAAAAATTTCACATATTTAATCATATTAAATATCTAACATATCTATTGTAGAATACAATCCTACTTTTTGATTACTAATCCACAAACTTGCCCTCAAAGCTCCATCAGAAAATATTTTTCTATCATGTGCAATATGAGTCATCTTAATTGTCTCACCATCTAAAAAAAAATATACAGAGTGCTCTCCTACTATGTCGCCACCTCTTATTGACGAAAATCCAATTTCATTTCTTGTCCGAACCTTTTTGTTACTTTTTTCTCTAAATGAAAATTTTCTTAGTTTACCATTTCCATTCCTAATCGAATCTGCAAGAGTAAGTGCTGTCCCAGATGGAATATCTTTTTTCTTATTATGATGTATTTCAAATATTTCCACATCGGCCAGGTCGACAAGATTTCTAGAAGAAATTTTTGAAAGAGTTTTCATAATATTAACACCTAAACTCATATTAAAGGATCTTAGAATTCTTATACCCTTAGTGAGTGAAATGAATTTTTTTTCTTGCGAGCTTGAAAATCCTGTGGTTCCAGAAACAATCGCTGGTTTTTTCTTTGAATTACTGACTGTTTTAAGAAGATTAAGAGATGCTTTAGCATTAGAAAAGTCTATTATAACATCACTCACATTTATGAGTTCATTAATTTCACTGCAAACAAAAAGATTTTCACGCTTTTTTCCCAAGCCCTTATGGCTCTTATCTTCACAAAGGTAGACTATTTTAATATTGTTAAAGAAATTTGACCTTGAAAAAATGTCTTTTCCCATTCTTCCTTCAGAACCAAAAATTCCAACCTTAATCATGATCATATTTTATGTTAGACCGTCCCAAAAGTCTTTAACCTTTGAAAAAAAACCCGACTTTTCTGGACTATTACTCTGACCTAGTTCATCGTTAAATTCCTTTAGGAGTCTTTTTTGATTATCTGATAAATTTTTTGGGATTTCAATTATAAGTGTGATAATCATGTCCCCGAAAGAAGTTGACCTAAGAGTTGGCATACCTTTACTATTGAGTCTGAATTGATCTCCATTTTGAGAACCGGGTGGTATCTTAACTTTTACACGCCCCCCTGAAACTGTTGGAACTTCAACTGACCCACCTAATGAAGCATCGACTATGGAAATAGGTACACTGCAAAAAATTTCTGTTCCTTCTCTTTCAAAAATGGAATGATTAAGCATTGTGACAAATAGATACAAGTCTCCATTAGATGAACCATTAGGACCAACAGCCCCTTCACCAGAAAGGCGGATTCTACTGCCATCTTCTACTCCTGCTGGAATACTGACTTCAATTTTTCTGTTTTTTCTCCTTCTACCTTCCCCATTACATGAAGTGCAAGGATCAGTAATAACTTGACCTTGTCCACCACAAGCAGAGCAGGTACGTTCAACGGTGAAAAAACCTTGGGAAGCTCTTGTTCTTCCTGAGCCTCCACAAGCACTACATCTTTTAAGACCATCTCCTTTTTCAGACCCAGAGCCTTTACAAGAATCACAAGAAACTAAAGTATCGAATGAAATTTCTTTTTTTATTCCTGTGTAAGCTTCTCTAAGATCAATTTCAATCTCATATTTTAAGTCTTGTCCTCTTTGCTCACGTTGAGTTGATCCTCTGGAACCACCAAAGTCTCCAAAAAAATCCTCGAATATGTCTGAAAAACTACTAAAACCTTCAAACCCACTTGAATAACCTTGGCCACCTGATTGATTAAATGCTTCATGACCATATGTGTCATATGCCTGCCTTTTTTCTGAACTAGAGAGTACTTCATAAGCTTCTGAAGCTTCTTTAAATTTTATTTCAGCATCTTTATCTCCAGGGTTTCTGTCTGGATGATACTTCATGGCAAGTTTTCTGTATGCGCTTTTTATGTTTCCAGAATCTGTTCCTTTGTCTACACCAAGAACTTCGTAGTAATCTCTCTTTGACATAATTAACTACTGGGTTTTTCTAAGCTGATTTTTCTTTACCGTCATCATCTGAACCCTTTTTATCAGTAACATCTTCAAAATCAGCATCAACCACTTTTTCGTCTTTCTTTGACTTTGAGGTTTTTGCATTTTTTTTCGGACTGTCTTTACCTGAGCCTTTTGATTTTTCTTGATCGGCTTTTTCTTTTTCAGCCTTTTCCTGAGCTTCTTTATATATTACTTCCCCAAGTTTCATGGAATCTTGAACTAAAGCATCAGTTTTCTCCTTAAGTTCTGACGGTTCTGATTTCTCATTCTTTAGGGTTTCTTTAAGAGAATCTAGAGATTTTTCTATCTTTTCTTTATCTTCTTTAGATATTTTCTCTCCGTACTCTTTTAAGCTTTTTTCAGTGCTATGAACAATTGAATCTGCATTATTTCGTGCTTCGATTGCCTCAATTTTCTTCTTATCAGCATCTGCATTTGCCTCAGCGTCTTTAACCATTTTTTCGATATCTTCATCCGATAGTCCACCAGAGGCTTTGATTTGTATCTGATGCTCTTTACCTGTTGCCTTGTCTTTAGCAGATACTTTAACAATACCATTTGCGTCAATATCAAATGTTACTTCAATTTGAGGGGTACCTTTGGGTGCCGGTGGAATGCCAACTAAATCAAATTGGCCTAAAAGCTTATTATCTGACGCTATCTGCCTTTCACCCTGAAAAACTCTAATAGTAACTGCCGATTGGTTATCATCAGCCGTGGAAAAAGTTTGACTCTTATTTGTTGGAATTGTTGTGTTTTTCTCAATTAGTTTTGTGAAAACACCTCCTAAGGTTTCTATGCCTAGTGACAATGGCGTAACGTCAAGTAATAATACATCTTTAACATCACCTGATAACACGCCTCCTTGTACTGCAGCACCAAGAGCAACAACCTCATCGGGATTTACGCCTCTGTTAGGTTCTTTACCAAAATAATTCTTTACTGCTTCTATAACCTTTGGCATTCTAGTCATACCTCCAACAAGAATGACATCATCAATCTCTCCAGGACTCAATCCAGCGTCTTTTAATGCTTGTTTGCAAGGTTCGATCGTTTTTTCAACTAGTGAACCAACTAATGCTTCAAATTTTGATCTAGATAATTTTATATTCAAGTGTTTAGGTCCCGAAGCATCGGCTGTAATGAATGGTAAATTGACCTCTGTTTGAGGCGCAGTCGAAAGTTCAATTTTTGCTTTTTCAGCTGCTTCTTTAAGCCTTTGTAAAGCTAATTTGTCATTTTTTAGATCAATAGATTGTTCTTTTTTAAATTCAGTAACAAAATAATCTATCAGGACGTTATCAAAGTCTTCACCACCTAGTTGAGTGTCACCGTTAGTTGCTTTTACCTCAAATACTCCATCACCAATCTCAAGAATTGAAATATCAAATGTTCCACCACCTAGGTCATAAACAGCCACTGTTCCCGTTTTTTTCTTGTCTAATCCATATGCAAGTGCTGCCGCTGTTGGTTCATTTATAATCCTTTTGACATCCATACCAGCAATTTTACCTGCATCTTTAGTTGCTTGTCTTTGTGCATCATTAAAGTATGCTGGTACAGTAATAACGGCTTCGGTGACCTTCTTTCCTAGAAATTTTTCGGCTGTCTCTTTCATCTTTTGCAGAATTTTTGCGCTTATTTGACTTGGCGAATACTTTTTAGAGTCAATTTGAAGCCACGCGTCTTGATTATCACCTGCAGTAATTTTATATGGTAAAACTTCACTATCTTTTTTTACAGAGGGATCATTCATTCTTCTGCCAATTAATCGTTTGATAGCAAATAATGTTTTCTCTGGATTTGTAACTGCTTGTCTTTTAGCCGCTTGGCCTACTAATGTTTCTTCACCTTCGGTGAATGCTACCATAGATGGAGTTGTTCGAGCTCCCTCTACATTTTCTATTACTTTTGGGGATTTGCCATCCATGATGGCAACACAAGAATTTGTTGTACCAAGGTCGATACCTATAACTGTCATAATACGCTCCTTTTCTTCCTTAATATTGGACAGATAAAAATGATGACCCATAATTGGCATCATCATAACTTATTAATAAAGCATTTTTTCTTATATTATAAAAAGCTAGAGAAAATCAAGGAAAAAATGAATTTTTTAAATAAAGATATTATAATTACGTATTACCCTACAAGAATATCCAGTGATTACTTAATCAGATGTAGGTTTTTTATTTTTTGCCTCGGGTCCTTTTGATACAACAACCATTGCTGGTCTCAATAGTCGGTCGGCTATTTTATATCCCTTTTGCATTTCTTCTATAATCAAACCTGTCTCTGATTCGTGGTGTTTGTGGGACACAGCTTGATGTAGTTCAGGGTTAAACTTTTCTTTCATGGATACAAATGGTTTAACACCATTTCTTTCAAAAATTGTAAGCATCTCTTTTTCGACAGACTCAAGACCAAGAACTAAATTTTTCAGGACAGTTGATTTATCAAGTTCGTCTTTAGGTATTGAATGAACTGCTCTTTGGAAATTGTCAGCGACTGTTAAAATATCAAGTGAAAATGTTTTAATTGAATACTTAAAGCTGTCACTAACTTCTTTTTCGTGTCTTTTTCGCAGATTATCATTTTCTGCTAACTCTCTCAAAAGTTTATCCTCAACATCTTTTAATTTTTCTTTAAGTTCATCTATATTTTTTTTCATTACAATGTCTGTTTTCTGTTCCTTGCTAGTATTTTTTTGATTCATTTTTGGATTTTCAACCCCTTTATTTAATTTTTCAGAACCATCTGAATTATTTGATGATTGTGACTTTTTTATTTCCGTCATACTATCTCCTTACTTTATCTCAAATCTTTCACTAATTAATTCTGCAGTGTAATCTACAACTGGAATAATCTTAGCGTAATTTATTCTCATTGGCCCTATGACACCAATAGCTCCAATTATTTCTTTATTTTGATTTCTAAATGGACTTATTATTGTGGAGCAACCTGTTAAACCAAACAAGTTGTTTTCTGATCCAATATAAATTTGAAGCCCCTCAGCTATTTGTGTCTCGTCAATTATACCCATAAGATTCTTTTTATTTTCAAGCTTCTCGATAAGAAGGCGAATGTCCTCGAGCTGTTCCATAGCTTTCACATCCTCTAAAAGTTTTGAAGTTCCAGTAACAATTAACTTACTTTTCTTAGTCGCATCATCCCAACAAGCAAGTCCCTCATCAATCAATTTATTAGAGGCTTTATCAATTTTTACTCTATCATTTTTTATTTCGTCTTTAATAATCTGCTTACTTTGTAAAAGTGTCTTACCTTTTGTAATTGAATTTAAATAATTTGTTGTTTCTACCAATAAAGAGCTCGGTAGACCTTTAGGCGTTTTTATTATTCTGTTCTCAATCATTCCACTCTCAGTAACTAAAATAACTAAAGCCTTGTCATTACCAACAGGAACGAACTCTATGTGCTTTAAATGTCCATCCATAGTCGGGGCTACAACCACACCTGCACAATCTGACAAACCAGAGAGTAGTGAGCTGGCATCATTACAAAGTTCATCAATATTGTTGGACTTATTTCTAATTGTTTTTTTTATTTCATCATACTCATTATCCTTTAATTTTCCGACTTGTAACAATCCATCTACGAAAAATCGAAGCCCTAAATCTGTTGGAACTCTTCCAGCCGAGGTGTGATTACTCTTGAGCAAACCTGACTCTTGAAGGTCAAACATTACGTTCCTTATGGAAGCAGGTGATAACTGCTCTCCCATTTTAAAGGATAATTTCCTTGAACCTACAGGATTACCTGTCTTTAAAAAATCATTAACTATTAAAGAAAAAATCTCTTTAGACCTTGTATCCAAGTCTTTTAAATGAGATGGTATTGCTTTCTTAAAATTATTTTTTACTATTTTAAAATTCTTTGTTAGTTTCATGATTATGATTATACACAAAAATTAGTAGATTAAAAAATGAGAAAATACAATAGAAAAAATTTTGAGTTAAGAAATATTGAAATACATAAGAATTTTATAAATAATGCCGATGGTTCTTGTTTAATTAGTTTTGGTGATACAAGAGTCATATGCACTGCAACTATAGAAAATGATGTTCCTCAGTGGCTAAAAAAATCTGGTGGTGGATGGGTAACTGCTGAATATGGTATGTTACCTGGGTCAACTTCTTCTAGAAATAAAAGAGAGTCAAGATCTGGAAAACAGTCAGGACGAACCATGGAAATTCAAAGGCTTATCGGAAGGTCTCTCAGATCGGTCATTGATTTGAAAATCTTGGGAGAAAAAACAATTTTAGTTGATTGCGATGTGATTGAAGCAGATGGTGGTACGAGAACAGCAAGTATTACCGGTGGTTTTGTGGCCCTATACCTAGCTATTAAAAAACAATTAGATAATGGTTCAATGACTAAAAATCCAGTTGTCGATTTTATTGCTGCTCTATCTTGTGGGGTTGTAAATAATGAGATACTAGTCGATTTAGATTATAATGAGGATTCTACTGCTGAAGTTGACGCTAATTTTGTTCTGACCAAAACGTCAGGTTTCTCAGAAGTACAGGCATCAGGTGAAGAAAATACTTTTTCATCAGAAACCCTGATTGACATGCTAAAACATATTGAAAAAGCATGCGAAAAAATTTTTAAGCTACAAGAAGATGTTACTAGGTAAATACATCGTTACTGGAGATGAAATTGTTCTTGCCACACATAATCTCGGGAAAGTGGATGAATTTAAAGTTCTTCTTTCAGGTTACAAATTCAAGATACTTACTTCTGCTGATCTAGATATCGGCGATATTGATGAAACTGGAAGCAGTTTTGAAGAAAACTCTATTTTAAAAGTTAAAACTATACCGTCCAACTACTATGCAATAGCCGATGATTCTGGATTGTGCATCAGAAACCTTAATGATAATCCTGGCATCCTATCTGCTCGTTATGCTAAAAGCTGTGGAGGGTGGTATGAAGCTATGAAAAAACTTTATTATGAAAACCATAAAAAAAATTCAGACAATTTTGAGGCAAAATTTTGTTGCTCTTTATCAATAAAATTTCCTGATGGTAAAATATTTTCTTATTCCGGTAATGTTGATGGGAGGATAACATGGCCACCTAGAGGAAGAAATGGATTCGGCTATGATCCCTTTTTCATTCCATCTGGCGAAAGCATAACTTACGGTGAAATGAATTATTCAGAAAAGATCCAAACAGACCACAGAAGTATTGCTTTTAAGAAACTTTCTAAAGCTCACTTAAAGAACAACTAGAAACATTTAATACTCTATCATTTTTTAGGACCTTTTTTAAAAATGTTTCTCTTCTCAATAGACCTAGGTTAATTTGACTATTACTAAAAGTTCCAAAATGAATATTCTGGTTATCTTCATTTTCAAATTTATAATTACTAACTAAGTCTATTAAATCATAAATATAGTAATTAAACGAAAGAGGAGCTTTGGAGAATATATCTATAAAATTTTGCCTGAAATCCTCTGGTTTTTCTTTTAAACTTGTGACATAAAATGTACCTTCAAAAACCTTGTCTAATTTTTTTGTATCTTCCCACAAACTTGTTCCGAAAATAAACGTATTATCTGAATTGATGTCGTAAAAAGCTAAATGCGATAAAACCTCTATAAGCTGATCTCCTTGCGAGGCAACTATTACTGCATCGTAGGGTACGTCTAAAGTAAGTTGTTTTTCAAGGTTCTTAAGTTGAAATTTTCTCTCAGTTTTACTTAAAGTTTTATCACTTTTCACTCTATCGATTTCCTCATTCAACCGTAATTTTCTACTTTCAAATCTACTAAGAGTTTTAATTTCATCATTTAAATTTATAAAATCAGATAGCTCAAAAAAATCCACATTAAATCTTTTAAAATTGTTGTTAGGGGTATTGTTAAAACTTTCTTTGATCACTTGTCCATATCTATTATTTTGAAAAATCAATAAAACTCTTTCAAGTTCATTTTCTGTTAAGCTTTTTTTAATACATGATATCTGGTCATCAGGATTCTCTCCTGATACAACAATGTTTTTAGAGATATTTGAAAAATCTGGTGAAAGACTAAAAAATGTAACCTCACCGTTTGATAAATAATCTTTGATCTCTTTTGTTTCATCAGAAAATATAGGCCCAATAAAAGTTTTTATACCATCATTGACACCTTGTTTTGCGGCCTCCAGAGCACCAGATGGCGTCCCTTTTGTGTCATATATTTTAAAAACAATTTTGTTAGGCTTAGTGCTCATACTATAACGAAGAGAATTCATTACAAGGTCACCCGCAGCTTTCTTTTTTCCTGTAAGTGGTATTAATATCCCAATATCTTCATAATTCAGTTCTTGAGACGGTAAGGGTTTTTCTTCTATTTTTATTTCTTTTTGACGAAAAAAAGTTACGACTTCCTCTGAATTCTCATTTTTCACAGAACTTTTGACTTCATTTTTATCATCTAAAGTTTTTTCAATCTCAATTTCTTTATTGACGGCATCTAGGTTGTTCTTGTCAGATAGTTCAAATGAGTTGTTATTTATCTCTCGAGATTCTATTTCCTTTTTCTTAAATTTAAAACTTTCCGTTTTACTTATTTTTTCTTCAGCCTCAGTTTTATCTTGCATAATAACTTTTTTTATAACCACCTCCTGCTTATTGTCTTTAACTACTTTATCTAACTTTTTTGATTTTTCCTCTCGGGTACTATTAGAACTCTTTTCATTTCCATCATCTTCAAATAAATCAAAGAAAAAACTTATGATCTCACTTTTATCCTTTCTTGCCTGACCCATTTCACTTAATTCAGACAGGTTGCCATCCTTCCTCTTATTTGGCTTTCTTTTAATTGAATCTCTGGGGGGAAGATCTGTTAATTTTTTCTTTTTTTCAACTTTTTTTTCTGACTGAATCTTTTTTTCATCGCTGTCTTTATAAAACATAAAGGTTTTATTTGATTCGCAACTATATATAAAAAAAAGTATTAAAAATGGAAAAGCCCTCAAATAAGTTGTGTTCATAAAGTATTTTAAATAAGTTATGTTTATGTTTAAAAAGTTCCTAATCATATTTTTGTTATCCTTTTTATACACTAAAAGTTTTAGTGATGTAAATACAGATAAAATTATCAATTATCTAAATAACTTCAGTACTCTTAAATCTGAATTTATTCAAGTTAATCAAAATGGCGATGTTTTAACTGGGAGAATTTTACTTCTAAGGCCGGGGAAATTCAGAATCGAATATGACCAAATTTCACTTCTTATAATTAGCAATGGAAGAAAAGTAGCTGTCATAAATAAGGATATCAAAAATATCAGTTTTTACAGATTGAATGATTTACCTAGTAGTATACTTTTATTTAAAGATATTTCATTAAGTCTTATCAATATTTTAAAATCTAATGATAAAGATAATGTAATCGAAATACATTTTGAACCGAGGGGTGAAGAACAATCGGATATGATTGTAATGACATTCGAGAAAAAGCCATTCATAATGAAAAAATGGACAATCTTAAGAAAAGATAATACCAAAACTACAATTACATTTACTGGCTTATTACTCAACACTAAAATTAGTAGTGCCTCATTTGATATTGATAAAGAAGATCCAAGGCCAGGAATATGGAGGGATTAACTCTGATTTAGAAAATATTTCTTTCCCACTTGAATTATTATTTTAGGTTCGTTGGGATCTTTTTCTATTTTTTTCCTTAACCTATAAACTAAAGATTCTATGGTATGAGTTTCCATTTTTAAATTATAACCCCAAACATTCGAAAGTAAGTCATTCTTTGTTGAACCTTCTTTCCTGGCATATAAGTATTCCAAAAACCTGCACTCTAATTCTGTTAATTTTATTTCTTTTCTATTACTATCAACTAAAAGTGATTCATTTGGAGCAAATGATAAGTCTCCAATTTTCTTGTTCCTTCTTAGACGTTCAAGACTTTTAAACGCGTTATTAATGTGTACAAATAAATCCTCTACTCTGAATGGAGTTGTAATAATTTTGAAAGAATTTGAAAATTTCATACCTATTTCTTTTTTACTTAAAACTAAAATCACTTCTGTTGCATATCCCTTTACAATTTTTTCAAGTTCCTTTATTTCGTCATTAACGGTTATTTCTATAATTATAACTTTTCTTTTTATATCTATTTTTTTTAAATTCTTTAAATTTTTCAATGCTTTAGTAATAAACTTCTTTTCCACTACTAATGATGAAATCTCATTTGTAATGAATTCTTTTTTAAAAATGGTTATTATTGAATTACTCAATTTCATATTTCCTTAAGATGAAGTATTTACGTCTCATAAAAAATAATAGTAAAAATTCAACATATCTTCTATTAGATAAAAAAAAATTTAAATGTAATGTAGGGAAAAATGGGGTGGGAAAGAAAACAAGGGAAGGAGACTTAATTACACCTGAGGGGGTTTTTTCAATAAAAAGAGTCTTTTTTAGATCTGATAAAATCAACAAACCCAAAACATCTTTAAATTTGAAAAGAATAGAAAAGTTTGACTTCTGGTGTGTTGATTCAAAAAGTAAGAAATATAATAAACTACATATAAAAAGCAGAAAATTTAGATGTGAAAATTTGTATAGAAAAGACTCTCTTTACGATGTTATTATCGAAATTTCATTTAATAATTTCCCAATAAAAAAAAATAGAGGAAGTGCTATATTTATACATTGCTCAGGAGAAACTAATTTTACTGAGGGATGTATTTCGTTAAAAAAAGATGATCTTATGCAACTACTAAAAATAATTACCCCAACGACAAAGTTAATAATTAGCTAGTTTCTTTTCCCAAAAATTGCTGAACCAACTCTTACAAAAGTAGTGCCTGCTATGATTGCTTGTTCAAAGTCATTAGACATGCCCATGCTTAAATGGCGGAGACTGCATTCTAGTTTCTTTTGCCTTAAAAGTTTGAAGTGGATAGTTGGATCTTCATCAAACGGAGGGATACACATTAACCCTGTAACATTTAATTTCAGGTCATTAATTAACCAATCTGTAAAGCTTTTAGTTTTAGCCAACTCTATCCCTGACTTTTGAGATTCGCTGCCAGTATTAACTTGAACGAAAAATTCAAATTCTTTATTTAAGTTTTCGCTGCTATTTTTAATTTTTACGGCAAGTTTTTCTCTATCAATTGTTTCAATTGTATCAAATGTTTTTAAGGCTAAATTTACTTTGTTAGTTTGAAGTGGCCCAATCAGATGTAACCTAATATTGTTATATTTTTTCTTTAGATTCTCCCATTTTGAGCTGGCCTCTTGCACTTTATTTTCACCAAATATTTTATGGCCTTCTAAAATTAGTGGTTCAATGACCTCAGCTGAAAATGTTTTCGAAACAACCGTAAGATTGACATCTAAATCATTGCGATTTTTTTTTTTACAAGAATCTATTTTTTCAATTATTTGTTTATAATTTAGTAAAGTGTTATTCATAATATGATCACAAAAATTAATTATAAAAGAAATTTAATTCCTACTAAATGGTTTTTTTTTGATTTAAGTAGAGATAAACATAAAGATGTTATTTTCTCCTTATCAAAAAAAGTGGGAGTGGTTTTCTTTTGTTCGTTAGGTAATTATAGTTATTCTTTTTTTAAAGAGTTACAACCCTTTATATTTTATTGTCAAAGAAATAATCTCAGATTCATAATTCCATTTTCATACTATTGGGCAAATAAGTATAAGGCCTTTGGTATCATGATTGAACGCAAAAGTATTCTAACTAAAAATCTAAAGTTAATAAGAAGTATTAAAAGAAAGTTTTGTATTGTTAGTAAAATACATTCTATTAAGGAAGCACATGAACTAGAGTCTGTATCCGATATCGTTTTTATCAGTCCTATTTTTTCAACCCGCAGTCATCCAAATCAAAAACCTTTAAAAAATTATATATTTCTTTATTTATGTCATCTGTTAAAAAGAAAATGGGTATTTTTGTTAGGAGGAATGAATGAAAAAAAGTTTAAATACAAGAAGTTTAATTCAGCGTTAGGTTTTGGAGCAATAACCGATTTTAAAAAATGAAAATTCAAGAATATAAAGCAAAAGAAATTGAAAAAAAGTGGCAGAAAATTTGGGGTGATCAAGGATCATTCAATGTTCATACCGACCTAAATAAAGTAAAATTCTATGTTCTTGAAATGTTTCCGTATCCTTCGGGGAACATTCACATGGGTCATTTACGTAATTATACAATAGGGGATGTTGTAGCAAGGTTTTACAAAAATAATGGTTTCAATGTCCTCCATCCAATGGGATGGGACAGCTTCGGAATGCCTGCTGAAAATGCTGCAATCGAAAATAAAACAAATCCAAAAGAATGGACAGAGGCAAATATTCAAAATATGAAGAAACAACTTCGCTCCATTGGATTGTCTATCGATTGGAAAAGAGAGATATCGACGTGCTCTGAAAAATATTATAAACACCAGCAGAAAATCTTTATTGATTTATTTAACAATGGGTTAATTTATAAGAAAGACAGTTTTGTAAATTGGGACCCTATTGATAATACTGTTCTAGCTAATGAACAGGTTATAGATGGAAAAGGTTGGAGGTCTGGAGCCTTGGTAGAGAAAAAGAAGCTATCTCAATGGTTTCTAAAAATTTCTGAATTTTCGAATGAACTCCTCCAAGATCTTGAAAAATTAGACTCATGGCCAGAAAAAGTTAAATTAATGCAAAAAAACTGGATAGGCTATTCCAGGGGTGTTGAGTTGAATTTTGAAATTGTTGAAACCCAGTCATCAATTAAAATTTTCACAACAAGAGTTGAAACTATCTTCGGAGCATCTTTTATAGGATTATCAGTTGAACATCCCTTAAGTGAACATTTTAAGGATAATAATGATTTTAAAATTTTTAGAGAAAGATGTTTAATGGAAGATTCGAAGGTATTAAATGAAAAAATTTCATTCAAGACAAATTTTAATGCAAAGCATCCGTTTAATGAGAATGAGTATATACCAATTTATTTTACAAACTATGTGATGATAGACTATGGTAGTGGTGCAATATTTGGTTGTCCGGCCCATGATGAAAGAGATTTTGAATTTGCAATGAAAAATGGTCTTCCTGTAAATCAAGTAATAAAGTCAGACAAACCTTTACCTTACTGTGAGATAAACTTTAACGATAAACTTCAAAATTCTGATTTTCTCAACGAACTTTCAATTAATGATGCTAGAAAAATTGCAATAAAGGAAATAGAAGAAAAAAAAATAGGATCTTCTAAAGAAGTTTTTAGATTAAAGGATTGGGGGGTTTCAAGGCAAAGGTACTGGGGCTGCCCAATTCCAATAATTTATACAAAAGATGGATCCATAGAAACAGTTAGTGATGATGAACTTCCTGTTAAATTGCCAGAAGAAATTGATTTATCAAAAAATGGAAACCCTTTGGATAACCATCCTACCTGGAAATTCACAAAATCAAAAAAAACCAACCAGGATGCTCAAAGAGAAACAGATACATTAGATACGTTCTTTGATTCTTCATGGTACTATTTAAGATTTTGTTCACCATCAGAGGAAGACAAGCCCTTCAATCAAGTTGATACGGATTATTGGATGTCTGTTGACCATTATATTGGAGGGATTGAACATGCCATTCTTCACCTTTTATACTCACGTTTTTTTTCTAGGGCATTAAATAAAAGTGGTTACAAAGTTCCAATCGAACCATTCAAAAAATTGGTGACTCAGGGAATGGTTTGTCATGAAACCTATAAAACCGATGATGGAAGATGGATAAATCCATCAAAAATTATAACCGAAAAGGATGAGTCTTTTTTTGAAGAAAATGGAATAAAGGTAACTGTTCAAAAGGGGCGATCAGAAAAAATGAGTAAATCAAAAAAGAATGTTGTTGATCCAGATTTAATAATTTCAGAATATGGAGCTGATACTGCAAGACTGTTTATGATATCCGACTCTCCTCCTGAAAGAGACTTAGAATGGTCTATTGACGGAATAAAAGGTACTTTCAAATATTTAAATAAAATTTTTAAGATCCTTACAACTAATGATTTTTCATTCAGTTTAGAACTTCATTATAATAAGAAGGCGTTTAATGAGGATGAATCTAAAGTATACGAATTTTTAAACTCAGTTATAGAGTCCTACACTAAAGATATAAAAGATTATAAGTTTAACCTTGCTGTTGCAAAACTTAGGGAGTTATCTAATTTACTTATTAAAAAGAGAGTCTGCAAGGAACTATTAGACTATAGTTGGTCAATATTTCTAAGGCTTGCTTCCGTTGTCATCCCACATTTTTCTTCAGAATTGTCGGAAAAAGCAGGGCTAAATCAAAATATCGATGAACTTAAATGGCCAACTGCTGATTTAGAAATAAAAAAATCTAATGAAACAATCATTGTAATACAAGAAAACGGAAAGAAAAGAGGTATTTATAAGATTACTAAGGAATTAAATAAGGATGAACTAATTAAAGAGGTTTCAAAATCTGATAAATTTAGTAAAATATTTAGCGGTGAAGTAAAAAAAATGATTTATATTCCTGGTAAAATATTAAATATAGTCAAATGAAAAAAAACTTATTTTGTCTAATACTTTCTATATTTTTAATTTACTCTTGCTCATATAAGCCTCTATATACAAAAAAGAATTTCGGTTTAAATAAAATCGATATTATTATTAAATCAAAAGGAAGGTATGAGAATAATGTGATCTTGATGAAAAACCTTCTTGACAAAAAGTTTAATTCTAGAGCATCAAAACCATCAAACTTAAAACTGGTAATTTCGCTGGATAGGAGAGTTTCTAATCTAGGAGTAAACAAAGATCTAAATACTTTCGGTAAAAGAGTTACTATTTTTGTTAATTATTCTATGTATGATAAAAAAGGAAGTCTTACAAAAGGAAGTCTTACTAATAGTTCAACATTCAACTTTTCGGCAAACGATTATGCCAACATTAACTCTCTAGAGGACTCTTTTTCTAAGTTAGTTAAGCATGCCTCGGAGAATATAGGAACACTTGTATTAGCCGAGAGTTTCTCAAGAAAAATATATCCATGATATTAAAGTTTGAGCAATTTGTTTCCAACATAAATAATTATTCTAGTTTGAAGTACTTCGTTTTTCATGGAGAAAACATTGGTAAAGTTGATGATTGTGCCAAGCTTTTAATATTGGAAAAAAAAAAAAGTTCTAACATTGACTTTATAACCAAATATTCCGACGAATTAAAGAGCGGTGAATTTACTAATATAGTAAACCAAAACTCTGAAATAAATATTTTTGGTAACAAGACAATAATCTTATTTAATTTATCAACTGAAAAATTATCAAAAGAGATTGTCGATACTATAGAAAAAGTCAATCGGTCTGAAGTTACTATAATAGTTAAATCGGACCAATTAAGCAAAAAATCATCAATAAGAACAAAGTTTGAGAAGGATCCTGGCGTAGTTATTGTTCCTTGCTATGAGGATACTGCTTTTGAAAAAAGAGGGGTGATTAAAGATTTCTTTTTTAAAGAGAAAATCACTGTGTCAGAGGAACAAATAAATACGCTTGCTCAAGTTTTTAGCAATCAACGTTTAGAAATTTTGAATGAATTACAAAAAATTAAATTTTTATTATCAAGAAAGAAAAATCTAATGAACGACTTGCAATTCATTTATCGTTCATCCTATTTTGATGAGCTTAAGTTCATTTATTGCCTCGTTTCTGGTAACCTTAAGGATTATGAAAGAAAATTTGACGAACTCTGTTTTTCTAATGGAGATCAAATTAGATACACGACCATTTTGCTCAACCATTTTTATAGACTTTTGTTTGTAAGTTATTTGGTAAAAGATGGAGAATCATTAAATCAAGCGGTATCAAGATTACGTCCCCCAATTTTTTTTAAATATCACTCAGAATTTATGAAACAACTATCAAAATGGAAAATTAAAGATTTAATACTTATAATAAAAAGACTTTTGAAGTGTAAACAAAAACTTTTTAATGGTCATTTATCCTCTCAATCTTTTTTTCTCAAAACAATGCTTTTGATCTTAAATAAAGGCGATAGATTCACTCAGAACAATTTAAATGCTCTAACAATTCTTTTTTTATTGTTTTTTTAGTTTTTTCTGTATTAATCAACAAAGAGATCTTGTCAGAGCCAGAGAAATCGATTTGATTTTTGATGATGCTTTTGTATTTATTTTCGTCGATATTCTTTCTCTTTAATACTCTTTTCTTTTGGATTGTTTTATCTACTTTTAAGTAAATAATTTCATCGTATTCATTTTCCATCCTTTTTTCAAAAAGAAGTGGTATATCAAAGAAAATTACTTCTTCTTTGCTATGTATTTTACAAAATCTTTTTTTCATTTCTGAAAGACTTTCATATATTAACTTTTCTAAGTCTCTCAGCTCACCTGGGCTGCCAAAAATATAATCTGATAATGCTTGTTTATTAATCCTTCCATTCGAAAAAAATAAATTTGAAATCTTGTGGCCAAGCATCCTTCTAACCTTGTTTTTCAAATTAATGGTCTTGTACAATTTCTTAACCTCGAGGTCGCATTCAAACACTTTATACCCACTATTCTTCAAAATTTTACAAACTGTTGTCTTTCCAGAACCAATATTCCCTGTGATTGCTATTTTTCTCATAATGCTCAAATAAATTTTTCAAGAATCTTTATTCCCTCGCCAATATCCTGTTTAGTTAATTTAATTCCAAACCATTTATTGAAAGATTCTGCTGCTTGCCTTATTAGCATAAATTTGCCGTTCAGTATTTTTTCAGAGTTGAGTTTTTGCTTCTCTGCAAGTTTGTTAAATATTGTTTGTGACTTATTATAATTAATATCATAAACAATCGCATCTCTTGAAAGAAGGGTGAATAATGATTCAAATTTATTCTCATCCATTTGATTTCCTTTCATGCCAATTGAACTTGTATTTATAAACATTCCAACAGTTTGGTCTGGTGGGTCATAAATATTTCTTAAGTGAAATTTCGTAGATGAAAATTTTTTTATTTTTTTAAAATGATTTACCATCATTTCTGCTTTTGATTCTGTTCTATTGCTTATATTAACAATTTTAACATTATAATTAAGTAATTCTGATAGAATTCCATATGATGCCCCTCCTGCACCCAATATATGTATTACCTTTGGTACGTTGCAATTAAAGTCTTTTACCAAAGAGTTGTAGAAACCGATCCCATCTGTATTGGATCCAATTAATTTATTATCACGTCTATAAATTGTGTTTATTGCCTGTGCTATAACCGCATTTTGTTCTTCCTCATCAACATATTTTTGAAACCTTTGCTTAAAGGGCACGGTGATATTTACTCCCATGACTTCCCCTAATCTGATTTGTCTTATTAGTTGCTTTTGTTGATCTTCTAGCCTTTCTGGATCCTTATCGAGTTCTAATTTTTCGTATACGCAGTTTGTTTTGTATTTGACCAACCAGTGATTATGAATCTCTGGTGACAAAGAATGTTTAACTGGATTTCCTATTACAAATAACTTTTTCATTTTTAATTATATCTATTAAATTTTTCGCGGGAAACCCAATAATTGTTTCTAAGTTTCCGTCTACGATTTCTATAAATTTATGTTTATTATTATCTTCTATTTTATATGAGCCTACACATGATAATGCAGTCAACTTATTCTCCTTAAGATATTCATCTAATTGTTTATCGGAAACGTCTCTAAACCTTAAGTGCGCCTTGTGAGTTTCTTTAAATACAACATTATCATTTTGGACAGCAGCAACACTACTTATTAAGGTGTGCTCTTTTTTTCTTAAAAATCGGAGGTTTTTTTTAGCTTCTTCGATAGTCTTTGGCTTGTTAATAACCCTGTTTTGGCATACTAATACCTGATCAGAACCAATAATTAGTTGTTTGACATTTGTAGCCTTTATAGATCTGGCTTTCAATAATGCTAATTTTTCTGATAAAACGGTTGGCGTTGTGATTTCTTTTTTTACTTTCTCCTCATCCACATTGTGTTCTTTTGTAATGAACGATATCTTGTTTTTTTTCAGGTAGTCAATTCTTGCCATACTTGATGAAGCAAGTATAACCTGTATACTGTTTGTGGAAAAGTTCATTATATTGCTTTTATCATCTTTTTATTAAATTTTATTAAAATATTCTGCACACAGTTTCATTGTGAATAATAATCCTAACAGTTTTATCCTTTTTTTTAACAAATTTGCGATATGTCTATATTTTAGTGTGCTAGCGATTTTATACATAGGTTTTCAACACTTTATTAGTTAGCAAACTGTTAGTATTATGTTAATAACTTTAATTAACAATATTCACTTCTCAACAACAACAACAACCTATATATATATATAATTGTATTAGTAGTATGAAAAACCCTATCAATATATGGCTTATGAGACAAGCAGGTAGATATTTACCTGAATATAGAGAAATACGAAGAAAGAAGAAAGATTTTATAGATCTCTGTTTATCTCCGGAAATAGCAGCAAATATCTCCCTTCAACCCATAGAACGCTATGATCTCGATTTTATAATCCTTTTCTCAGATATCTTAGTAATACCATTTGCTTTAGGTCAAGATGTTAAATTTAAAGAAAAAGTTGGGCCGATTTTAGGAGATATAAAAGCAGAGAAAGAAACTATAAATTTAGAAGAAAGTCTAAAAAAATTAAATCCAATTTACGAAACAGTAAAAATAATTAGTGAAAAAAAAAAAGAAAAAAAACTAATAGGATTTTGTGGAGGCCCATTTACTGTATTAAATTATATGATAGAGAAAGGAACATCAAAGTCTCACAGCAAAATAAAGTCATTCATAAAAACCGAAAAAAAAAGGGCACAGGATCTTATAGAATTAATCACTAAAGCATCAATTATATACTTAAAAGAACAAATTAAAAATGGAGCAGATTATATAAAAATTTTCGATTCATGGGCAGGTCTTGTAGACGATGACGATTATGATAACTTTATTATAGGACCTAACAAAGAAATTTCAGAAGCTATAAAAAGATTTTCCAGTAGAACGAAACAAATTTTTTTTCCAAGAGGTTCCTCAAATAATTATATAAAATTTATAAACGGAGTAAACCCGACGATATTAGCTTTAGATAATAATTACCCCAGTAATATCTATGATTTAGCAATCAAGAAGAATATAATTCTCCAAGGCAATCTTAATCCGCAGACATTGGTAGAGGGTGGAGAGAAGTTGATTAAAGAAACTAAAGAAGTTCTGGAAAGATTCAAAAAAAATGAACATATATTTAATTTATCACATGGTGTTTTACCGCAAACACCACCTGCAAATGTTCAAACAGTTGTAGAAACTGTGAGGAAATATAATGATACCATTAAAGCACGTTAATATTCCAAAACCAAAAATTGGTGTCCTTCTTATAAACTTAGGAACACCAGAAGGAACAGATTATATATCGATGTGGAAATATCTGCGAGAGTTTCTCTCAGATAAAAGAGTTATAGAGTTGCCAAGATTTATTTGGTACCCAATATTATACTTTATAATTCTGATAGTCAGACCAAAAAAATCAGGAAAATTATACGAGAAAATTTGGAATAAAAAAGTAAATATATCTCCTCTTAAATATATATCCAAAAAAATGGCAGAGAAAATTGGAAAAAGCTTTAACAAAAATAAAGTAAGAATCGACTATGCAATGAATTACGGATCTCCGTCGATAAACAACGTGATGAAAAATATGTTTAGTGATGGTTGTACAAAAATACTAGTTGTACCCTTATACCCTCAATATTCTGCAACAACAACAGCATCCGTGGTAGATAAAGTAAATAAAACGTTACAAAAGATGAGATGGCAACCGACAATAAGATTTTGTCCACCATACTTTGATGATAAAATCTATATTGAAGCTATTGTAAAGCAAATAAAGCAGAGCATGAAAAAAAGCAAATCACAAAAGATATTGGCATCATTTCACGGCATACCCAAAAAGTACTTCTTGAAGGGAGATCCTTACCATTGTCACTGTGCGAAAACAGTAAGGCTTATTAATGAGAGATTAGGAACAAGCAAAGTAAAAGTAGAATTATCATTTCAATCGAGATTTGGGCCACAGGAATGGTTAAAGCCATATATGAGCGAAAAGTTTGATGAAATGATATCACAGGGAGTTAAGAAAATTGCAATGATAGCCCCCGGGTTCTCGGTGGATTGTTTGGAAACATTGGAAGAAATAAAAATACAAGGAAAAGAAGAGTTTTTAGAAAAAGGAGGAGAAGAATTTGAATACATTGATTGTTTAAACGATTCTCAAAATTCACAAGAAATGTTAAGAAAGATCATAATTAGAGAGCTTCAGGGTTGGATATAGATATCTATAAAACTCTAAAATTTTTTCATATAGTTTTTTTTACTACATGGATGGCCGGACTTTTCTATTTGCCAAGGCTATACGTTTATCATTCACAAGTAAAAAAAAGGACCACGGAATACAAGCGATTCATAACTATGGAAGCTAAACTGCTGAAGTATATAATGAACCCCTCCTTTATTTTAACATGGATAGTGGGAATCTTGTTAGCGACTCAAATAGGTGCATCCTTGTGGTTAGGATTGAAATTGATTTGTGTGGCAGGAATGAGTGGGTTTCATATGTATTGTGCAAAAATAAGAAAAGATTTTGAAACTGAGAATAATAAAAAAGATGAAAAGTATTTTCGAATTATAAACGAAATACCAACAGTTTTATTCTTGATAATTATTTTTTTAGCAGTTTTTAAACCATACAATTGACAAATAGATAAATATAAACTAATAATTAAATCTTTTCCCCCCAAAAATTATGCATTTAAAAGATTTGAAATCCAAAAACCCACAGGAACTGCTTAAAATAGCTGAAGACTTGCAAATAGAAAATGCAGGAACACTAAGAAAACAAGATATGATTTTTGCTATTTTGAAGCAAATGGCCTTAAATAATGATGCTATCTATGGAGAAGGTGTCCTCGAAATACTTCAAGACGGTTTTGGTTTTTTAAGATCTCCCGACGCAAATTATTTACCAGGACCAGATGATATATATGTATCCCCGGGACAGATAAAAAAAAATAGTTTAAGAACTGGCGATACAGTAGAGGGTGAAATGAGATCGCCACGAGAGTCTGAAAGATATTTTGCAATTACAAAAATAGACAAAATAAACTTTGAACCAGTTGAAAGCACAAAACAAAGAATAAATTTTGATAATTTAACCCCACTCTATCCAGAAGAAAAGCTAAATATGGAAATTGAGGACCCTACAGTTAAAGACACTACACACAGAGTTATGGACTTAATTGCTCCCTTAGGAAAAGGGCAAAGGGCACTGATTGTTGCCCCTCCCAGGACAGGAAAAACCGTGATGCTCCAGAATATTGCCCATTCAATAACAACGAATCACCCAGAAGTTTATTTGATTGTTCTTTTAATAGATGAAAGACCTGAAGAGGTTACTGATATGATAAGATCTGTAAAAGGAGAGGTGGTTTCTTCAACTTTTGATGAACCAGCTGTTAGACATGTGGCCGTATCAGAAATGGTTATTTCAAAAGCGAAAAGACTTGTTGAGCATAAAAGAGACGTTGTTATCTTGTTGGATTCAATTACTAGACTAGCTCGAGCTTACAATACCCAAGTCCCTAGTTCAGGAAAGGTTTTAACTGGTGGGGTAGACGCTAATGCACTTCAAAGGCCCAAAAGGTTTTTTGGTGCAGCTCGAAATATTGAAGAAGGAGGGTCTCTTACAATAATTGGAACTGCGTTAGTTGATACAGGGTCAAGAATGGATGAGGTAATTTTTGAGGAATTCAAAGGGACAGGAAACTCTGAAATAATCTTAGATAGGAAGCTTTCTGATAAGAGAGTTTTTCCATCCATTGATGTTACAAAGTCTGGAACAAGAAAAGAAGAGTTACTCGTTACAAAAGATGATTTATCCAAAATGTGGATTCTTAGAAAAATACTTATGCCAATGGGTGCTGCAGATTCAATGGAATTTTTACTTGAAAAAATTAAAAACTCCAAAAATAATGGTGATTTTTTTGAATCTATGAATTCTTAAATGAAAATTGTTACCTGGAATGTTAATTCAGTAAATGTAAGAAAAAATCTGTTATTAAAATTAATTAAAGATTACAAGCCAGAGATCATTTGTCTCCAGGAAACAAAAGTTGTAAACAGCTCTTTTCCTCAAAGGGTATTTGAAGAACTAGGTTATAATTGTTATTTGAACGGGATTCCATCTTATAACGGAGTAGCAATTTTATCGATCCCAAAAGCAAAAAATTTCAAAGTCTACGACTACTGTAAAAGAAATGATGGTAGGCATATAGAAATAGATGTGTGTGGGCTGAAAGTTCATTCTATTTATGTTCCGGCTGGCGGAGATGAACCAAATGAGGAATCTAATCCCAAATTCAAACATAAAATGGAGTTTGTAAAAAAATTGTCCTTATTATCAAAAAAATTAAAGTCGGAGCGGTTAGTTTTTTGTGGTGATCTAAATATAGCGCCATATGAGGATGATGTGTGGTCACATAGTCAATTAAAAAATGTAGTCTCGCATACAGAACTTGAGCGTAATGCCCTCTTGAAAGTTTTGAATAGCGGGGATTTGTTTGACCCTATAAGAAAATTTATAAATCCACCGGATAACGTTTATACGTGGTGGAGTTACAGATCACCTAATTATTCTGTAAATAATAGAGGAAGAAGACTAGACCACATATGGGCATCAAACAATTTATCAAAAAGGGTGCATTCAGCAAAGATATTAGAGACTTTTAGATCTGACTTTAAACCATCTGACCATGTTCCGGTTTTCGTAGAAATTGACAGTCCTAAGTAATTTTGTTTCCTAGCGTTTTTCCAGAGAGTAGGTGAAAGTGAAAATGGGGAATTTCTTGCCCCCCACATGTCCCGATATTAGATATTAGCCTGTATCCGTCAGAAATTTTTAATTTTTTTGTTATATCATTAATGGTCCTAAAAAAAGCCTCAATTTCTTCTGAACTTGCTTTTAATGAAAAATCTGCAAAGCTACAATATTTAGATTTAGGGATTATCAGTATATGAATCGGAGCCTGCGGATTAATATCTTTAAAAGCTAGAACATTTTTGTCTTCGTATACAATTTCAGATGGAATCTCTTTTCTTAATATCTTGGAGAATATATTGGATTCATCGTAGTTAATTATATCAATCATTTTTCATTCTTTTTCTTAAAACTTGAAGAACATCATTAATAGATAATTCAGATTCTTCTAATAGAATTAAAAGGTGGAACAACAAGTCAGCAGACTCCTCAGTAATTTCTTGTTTGCCTTCAGCAAGGAATGCTGAGACTGTTTCAATTGCTTCTTCGCCAAGTTTATTGGCAATTTTTACCTTCCCTTTCGCGAGAATTTTTGAAACATAGGAATCTTCGAAATTTTCGCTTTTTCTCTTTTTAATGATCTGAGAGAGCTCTTCTAATATTGATTCATCCATAATTATCTATATTCTTACATTAACTCTGTTTGATTTTAAATGTTTTTTTACTTCCATGATTGAAAATTTTTTATAGTGAAAAACAGATGCAGCTAAAAGTGCAGATGCTCCACCTATATTAACACCTTTAACAAAATCATCCAACCCTCCAACCCCTCCTGAAGCAACAACTGGGACGGGAACTGCCGAGGAAATTTGTTTCGTTAAATCTAGGTCGTATCCCGATTTTGTTCCATCTTTGTCCATTGAAGTAAGAAGTATTTCACCAGCACCTAATTTAACCGCCTCTTTTGCCCATTCTACAGCGTCTAGGTCTGTAGATATTCTGCCCCCATTGATAAAAACTTTCCAACCTCCACCCACCTTTTTAGCATCAATTGCTACAACAATGCACTGGTTTCCAAACCTAGTTGCACCATCAGATATGAGACTGGGATTTTTAATTGCGGCACTGTTTACTGAGACTTTGTCAGCCCCCACATTTAAGAAATCTCTCATATCTTCGACAGTTTTCACCCCACCACCAACCGTTAAAGGCACGAATATGTTTTGAGCAGTTTTTTCGATGACATCAATCATAGCTTTTCTATTTTGATGTGTAGCTGTTATATCCAAAAAAGTTATTTCATCCGCTCCCTCTTTACTATAAATTTTTGCCTGTTCAACCGGATCTCCAGCATCTTTCAAAGAAATAAAATTAATCCCTTTGACAACTCTTCCATCGGCCACATCAAGACAAGGTATGATTCTGGTACTAATCACTTTGTTTCTCTAAAACTTGGATTGCTTGTTCAACGGAAAATTTGTTTTCATAAATGGCTCTCCCGGATATTACACCAATTAGATTTTTATTCTTTATTTTTTTTATAGTCCTAAGGTCATCTAAAGAAGCAACGCCACCGGAGGCTATCACATTAAGTTTTGTATTTCCTAATAAATCTTTAAGTTGATCGATACTTACACCCTCCATCACGCCATCTTTCTCTATATCCGTAAAAATTAAACAAGAAACGCCAATTTCTTCATAACAATTTGCTAAATCTTTAACGGCTATGGTACTCGTTTTTTCCCACCCATCAGTTGCAACAAACCCATTTTTAGCATCAATGCCAACGGCAATTTTACCTGGAAACTCTTCAGATAATTCTCTTACTAGATTCTGGTTTTTAATGGCTAAAGTTCCAAGAACTATCCTATCAATACCATTTGTTAAGTAAAACCTAGCCGTGTCTTTGTTTCTTATCCCTCCTCCAACTTGAACATTGCAATCAACATTTTGCTTAATATCTAAAATCACTTTAGAATTTTTACTTTTTCCGTTAAAAGCCCCATCAATATCAACGACATGAATCCAACTCGATCCAGACTTAGAGAAATCATTGGCTATTTTTTCTGGATTATCCCCGTAGATAGTTTTCTTATTTAAATCGCCCTGACTTAAACGAATAAATTTACCTTCACTTATATCAATTGCTGGATAAAAATTCACTATTAACTCATCTCTGTAAAAGTTGATAAAAAGCTAAGTCCAAAATTATGACTTTTTTCAGGGTGAAATTGTGTTCCTATTATATTGTCTTTTATAATTAGTGCTGTAATGTCTTGACCATACTCTGTTGATGCGCTGATGTTAGACTTGTTTTCAAGAACCATTTTGTAGCTATGAATAAAATATGCAGAAATATCTTTGTTTAAATCCTGTTTTTTTTCGAGATTTTCCATAAAATTATTTTCTTTCAAGAATTTTAATTTATTCCAACCCATATGCGGAATCTTCAAATTTTCTTTTGTATTTAATATTTTCCTTACCTCACCTGGAATCCAATTTAGACCCATGTGAACACCATTTTCGTAACTTTTCGTTGCCAACATCTGCATTCCAACACAAATTCCTAAAAACGGTGTACAGCGTTCTATTACTTTTTTTTCAAGAAAATCTAAAATTCCAGTGTTTTTTAGTCCCTCATAACAGGCTTTAAATGAACCAACACCCGGCAAGATTATATGTGTAGAGTCTTCGATATTTGTTTTATCTGAAACAACAGTTACTTTATTTTTTGATGACCCAATAACTTTATTCACTGCATTATATACAGACCTAATATTTCCCGAACCGCAATCAATTATAGAAACTCTTTTCATTTACTTAATTCAGATAAATACTTAATCATAGCGTTCTTCCTTGATGAGGCTCCAATTAGTTTAACAGGATAAAATTCATTCTCTAGAAACTTATAAACTAGAAGATCTCTGCCGAAAAAACCCCAAAATAAATTAAATAAAAATATTGTGAACATAATAAAACTCTGAAGTTCAAAATTAACTAGGATACTAATTATACAAAAGAGAGAGAAAACACCAATAGCAAAATGAGCCCAAAGGGAATGAAAGGCAACCCATAGAGGACCATAAATTAAGGCAAAATAAGAGAAACCTGTTTCAATTGCCTCATAATTATTTTTATCATTTTTTAGGATTATGTAGTCCAACATTGTTAGTTTACAATTTACCTTTTGTTGACGGAATTTCTGTTGATCTTTTTGAATCGACCATTAACGATTCTCTTAAAGCTCTGGCCAATCCCTTGTAACATGATTCAATAATATGATGATTATTTTCACCATAAAGGGTCTCAACATGCAAAGTTATACCAGCGCTTTGCGCAAATGCCTGAAACCACTCCTTGAAAAGTTCAGTATCCATTTCACCTAATTTGGGTTTAGTTATTTTTACTTTCCAAATTAAGTAGGGTCTATTTGAACAATCAACAACAACTCTAGATAGAGTCTCGTCCATAGCTGACAAGGCCTGCCCGAACCGTGTAATACCAACTCTAGTTCCCAAAGCTTTACTTATGGCCTCACCTAATGCTAGCGCGGAATCCTCAGTAGTATGATGGAAATCAATATGTAAATCACCAATACATTTTACTTTAAGGTCAATTAGACTATGCTTTGATAGCTGATCAAGCATATGATCAAGGAAGCCAATACCAGTGTTTATTTCGCTTTTTCCGGTGCCATCAATATTAACTTCCACGTCTATATTGGTTTCTTTAGTTTTTCTGTTGAGTTTGTGATGCCTCATAAATAATTTTGTTGGATATTATTAATAAAAATATATAGATTATTATTAATTTATCAATGAGGCTATTAATTTATGAATAAGAAGAATTTATTTGATCAATGGCATGGAACAACAGTTGTTTCAATCCGAAAAGATTCACAAGTAGTAATTGCAGCGGACGGTCAAGTTACATTAGGCGATACTGTTATGAAAGCTAATGCAAGAAAAGTTAGACCTCTTGCTGGTGGTAAAGTAATAACAGGATTTGCAGGTGCAACAGCTGATGCATTTTCACTTTTTGAAAGATTAGAATCTAAATTAGAAAAGCACTCCAATAACCTTATGAGGGCATGCGTAGAACTAGCCAAAGATTGGAGAACTGACAGATATCTTAGAAGACTGGAAGCAATGATGCTTGTTGCTGATAAAGAGACAAGCTTAATCCTGAGTGGAACTGGAGACGTTTTGGAACCTAAGGATGGCCTTATGGCTATAGGATCAGGAGGTAATTATGCCTTGGCGGCTGCTAGAGCTTTAACTTTAAAACCCTTAAAATTAAGCGCAGAGGATATTGCTAAGCAAAGCTTAGAGATTGCTGCCGAACTTTGCATTTATACAAACAATAACATAACTATCGAGAAAATTTAATGAGTTCGTTTACACCAAGAGAAATAGTTTCTGAATTAGACAGATTTATTGTAGGTCAGGACTCAGCAAAAAAATCAGTGGCTATTGCACTAAGAAATAGATGGAGAAGGCAACAGGTAGATGGGTCCCTGAAAGATGAGATACTCCCAAAAAATATTTTGATGATTGGCCCAACAGGTGTTGGAAAAACAGAAATAGCAAGGAGACTTGCAAAGTTAGCCCACGCTCCATTCATTAAAGTTGAAGCAACAAAGTTTACTGAAGTTGGATACGTTGGTAGAGATGTTGAGCAAATCATTAGAGACCTATTAGAGGATTCGATAAGCATAAATAAAGAAAATTTAAAGAAGGAAGTTTTAGCAAAGGCTGAAATAAATGCAGAGAAGCGTGTTGTTGACGCTTTAGTTGGTTCCTCTGCTACGAACCAAACCAAAGAAAAATTTAAAAAAATGCTACGTAACGGTGAACTTGACAATCAAGAAATTGAAATAGAAGTTTCTCCAAAAACACAATCACCCTTGAAATCTATGGACATTCCAGGAATGCCTGGTGGCATGATGGGAATGATAAATCTAGGAGATCTTTTAGGAAAGGGATTTGGGCAAAAAAGAGAAAAAAGAAAGCTTTCAGTCAGAGATTCATATGACTCTTTGTTAGATGAAGAATCAGAAAAATTAATTGATAATGATAACCTTATAAAACGTTCGATAAATAATACAGAACAGGATGGCATCGTTTTTATAGATGAAATTGATAAGATATGTGGGAAAAACTCAGGTTCATCGGGGGAAGTAAGTAGAGAAGGCGTTCAAAGAGATCTTTTACCTCTTATTGAAGGATCCACAGTATCTACAAAATATGGATCCGTAAAAACAGATCATATTTTATTTATAGCCTCAGGCGCCTTTCATTTATCAAAACCATCTGATCTTTTACCAGAATTACAAGGCAGGTTGCCAAATAGGGTTGAGCTTTCTGCCTTAAATAAAGACGATTTTATAAGAATCCTCAAGGAACCAGAAAACAATCTGCTTAAGCAATATGTTGAACTGATATCAAGTGAGGGCGTTGAGTTGGTTTTTAAGGAGGATTCAATATCGGAGATTGCAGAGATTGCTGCAAAAGTTAATGATGAGATAGAAAATATTGGAGCAAGACGGTTGCATACTATTTTGGAAAAAGTGTTGGAAGAAATAAGTTTTTCTGCTTCTGATAAAAAAGTAAAGAAAATTAGCATTGATAAAGCATATATTGTAAAACAACTTGGCAACATTTACAAAGACACAGATTTAAGCAAATTTATTCTTTAAGTTTTTTTAAATATACTAGATATGCACCTTTGCCTCCCTTTTCTTGTGGCGCATAATCAAACCAAATAACTTTATCAAACAATGCTTTGGAATTTAGCCAGCCTGGAATTTTTTTATTTAATATTCCAGTTCCTTTCCACCCCATTGATACGGACAGTCTTTCTCCTTTTCCACAAATAATTAAGAGAAGTCTATTTTGTGTATGGAAGTTTTGAGTAATAAAATTAAAAACCTTTTTCTTACTTTCTTCAACAGTATTTCCATGGAGATCAAGCGTTTTTGATATTCTAATGTTTCCTTTAATGATTTTTTTATGAATATTTTTTTCTAATTGACCCCAACTATCTGATAAAATTATTTCTAAATCTTCAATTTGTAAGGAAGAATTATTTTCTACACTCACGGGTTTGTTTTTGAATGTCTTAGATATTACTTTTCTTGTTTTATCAATAGGTTTAACAGTTTTCTTAAAACTTTCCCATTCACTATTGCTCATTTATTTACTATAGGGAATAAGTGGATAGAGATAAATTTTTTTTTTTAATTCTCCTGCCGTTTTTTCTGACTTTAAGTTGTTCCCAGTAAAAAGATCAGCTCGGTTTGAGCCTTTAATAGCACTCCCAGTATCGAGAGATATAGCTATTTCAACATTACCTTTGTCTTCATACATTATTAAAAATGGAATACCTATGGGATATATATTGTTATCAACCGCTATACTTAAGTTTGGTTTCAGACTAGTTCCAAATGAACCAACTGGATTCTTAGAAGTATAATCCTGTTTTAAATCAAAAAAAATAAATCTTTGATTATAATTCATTACTATAGAAGATTCATCTTGATTATTATTTAACCAATCTTTGATTGTAAATAATGAAACATCAGATGCCTTAATCTTACCTTCTTTTATCAAATACTTTCCAATTGATGAATATTTAAGACCATTATTTCCAGAATATATAATTTTTATCTTTCTGCCATTTTCAAGAATACCTATCCCAGAGCCTTGAACTTGTAAGAAAAAAAGATCCACCTTGCTTTTAGCCCATAATAATACATCTTTCTTCTTAAAGGATTTCTCGATTATCTCTCGGGGTAATTTTGAGTAAAATTTATTTTTTTTAAGAATAGGAAACTTAAATGAACTGCTTTTATTCAATGAAACCTCAATTGTAGGTTCGTAATAACCAGTTAACAAACCTGCAGGATAATTATTAAATAATACTTTGAAGTTTTTATTTAAAAATTCTCTTTCGTTATTTTTATTTTTAGAAATCTTTTCACACACATCCATCCAATCTTTCACAGTTCCAAATTTTGGATAAAATTTATTTCTTTTTATATTTTGAAAAAGTTTTGTTTTTTCGCAATTTTCAAGTGTAACTGATAAAAGCTTTTTAATATTCTCTTGGCTTAAACTATTTAAAATATCTCTCGAGCAAGAATAGTTTGAATAAATATTTAATGTTAGAAAAAAAAATAGGACCAGCGGTTTAATTATTTTCTTCAATCTTTTCTAAAATCCAGTTAGGATCTTTACTTTTAATATTTTTTGAAAATGTCCATATTTCCGAAATCGTCAAAATTAAATTGTCATCACCTTCGATTACATCGCCCTTTGTATTCTTAGTTGTTTGAACTTGTTGGGATTTAAATTCCAGGGATATTTCGCAGTTATTCTTTTTATCAAGTGTCGCGCTTAATATATTCGGATCTTCAATGCTCAGTATAGTAATAGCTAGTGAGGTTTCATTTCTGACTCTATCTTTGATTTGTTCTGAAAACTGCTCATATAGACTTTTAGATAATAATGGTTTCAGGAGATTTATTTCATTGAGCGCATATTTTGTTAAAATGAATTCGAAAGCTTTTTTTGCCCCATCAATAAAGTCGTCAACATCGAATGTTTGATTTATTTTTATGATATCTTTAAGAGTCTTATTTATAGCTTTATTCTCATGATAAATATTATTTTCTGGGGGGCTTTTAATGGCTTTGTTGTCTTCTAGAACTTCTTTATCAGGATTCGATTCAGTAAACTTTGACGTTTTTTGGCTAAACTTTTCAGCGATATCGGTTTCATTACCTGTTTTTTTTCCCAGAACATTACGTAATCTGTTTATAATGAAGATGGCAATCATTGCCAATATGAATATATCTATAAATGGAAAATTGTTCATGTTTTTAAATATTTATACTAGGATACAACATTTTTATGTAATATAATATACTCTCTTAAGATTTATATCATAATATGGCAACAAAAAAAAATAATTCAAATAATTCAAATAACGAAGCTAACCAAAATAAAGCTGACGATAACTCAAAGAATCTAAAATTTTTGATAAATGCACAGTATTTAAAGGATCTGTCTTTTGAAAATCCTAAAGCACCCAACTCATTAAGACAGTTGTCCAATGAAAATTCTCCAAAGTTTCAAATAGACGCAAACGTAGCTAGCAAACCATTATCCGATCATGGGCCAAATATTTTTGAAGTTGAGCTTTCGATTAAAAGCGAAACTAAAACTACAGACTCTACATTATTTATTGTTGAGTGTGTGTATTGTGGAATTTTTACAATTGAAAATGCAAAAGACGATATTCTTGATAAAATTTTGTTAATAGAATGCCCTAAATTTCTTTTCCCCTTCTTAAGATCAATTATAGCAGGATGTACACGCGAAGCAGGTTTTCCACCGTTGATGATTGCACCCTTAGACTTCGTAGGAATGTACGAAAAGAAAATGGGTGCAACCAAACAATAACCTTATTTTCGTTTATTCTGTAATTTTCCTGATAATGCATCAACAATTTCAATTGACGTTTTACCTTCATTCCAAAGTTTAAGAAATTTTTTTATATCTGCTTTAGAAAAGTTAACACTATTCTGCCTAAGTGTGCTTTTACTCTTAGTTTTAACGGAATTCTTCCCATTCAGAATATCCTTAATATCCTGTACTTCAAATAATTTTTTTTCTGTCACGAAATTTTCAATTATGAACTGCAGCCTTTTATTTTCATTTTCTAGGCGAAGGTTTTCATTTTTTAACGAATCTAGATAATTGTTAATCTTTTTAATATCAGTATCCTTAAAAATAGATAATTCTTTGTTAAAATTTTTTAGTTTATTTTCAAGGTTTTCAAGTATAATTCCTTTAATAATATTTATATCGTTTGTATTATAACTATAATGACTTTTATTACTTAATTTCTCTAAAGCACTGAATGCCTCAAAGATTTTGTTGATTCTTTTTCTAGATAAAACGATAAAGCTACATATTTTAAAAAAACGTCTGTCCTCTTCTGACCATGAATTTCTTTTCTTATATCTAAAATCCTTGAGAAATCTTTGTGCATCCGCGAAAGATATTTTTATCAGACTACTTTTCATAATATAACTATATATACTACTATAATGATAAAATAAAATTTATAAAATATAGCATATTAAATAATACTATAATAACCATTAATATCGTAAACAACTAAATTTTTGGTTTTACTGCTTTAAGGAATTTAAAAGAGACATTAAATGGAGCGGGAAACGAGATTCGAACTCGCGACCCTCACGTTGGCAACGTGATGCTCTACCACTGAGCTATTCCCGCATAGAATAAGCAGGATACTACAACTTTTTTGGAATAAATTAAATAATAAAAATGAATTTTTTTTAATTAATGCTTTAATTACTATATAATAAAAACATATATATTATTTATGAATTACAATTTTACAAAGAATTTTAAAGAATTGCCTTCTTCTATCCCTTTATTTCCCTTAAATAAAGTATTATTATTACCACGTGCAAAACTACCTTTGAATTTGTTCGAAAACAGATATTTACACATGTTTGATCATGCTCTTGAAAATGGCAGATTCGTTGGGATGGTTCAGCCAAGTGATAAGCTAAAGAGTAATTCTGATATTAAAAACCCAAAATTATACAAAATTGGTTGTGCTGGTTACATTACAGCCTTTTCTCAAACAAATGACAATAGATATGAAATCATTCTGCATGGCACGTGTAGATTTAAAATAAAGAAGGAAACAGAAACTATTAATGGTTTTAGAAAAGCTTCAGTAGAGTGGAAAGATTACAGTAGAGATTTTGAAGTTGAGAAGTTAAAATCTCAAGAAATTATAAGAGAATTTTTAAAGTTATTAAAACCTTTCTTGGATAAACTCCCCATGAATGTTGACTGGGAGATGATTGAGGCTATGTCCGATGAGGACCTGATTAATACTATAAGTATGTGCTGTCCTTTTGACGTGAACGAAAAACAAGCACTTTTAGAAGCAAAAAACTTAGAGAGTAGGTTTGAAATTCTTAAATCACTTATACAAATGTCATTAAATTCAAATAAATTTTCAGATTCACGGTATGCCTCCTAATGGATGAATTTTTAATCAACATTATGATGTGTCCTGTCACCAAATCTAAGCTATCTTTAAGTAAAGACAAAACAAGTTTAGTTTCTTCGATGGGTAAAGAATTTTACAAAATAGAAAATGGAGTTGTAGACTTTAATTCAAAAGAAACTAAATGATTCCAAAATCCGTAAATTTGAGTCCGTCCAAAAAAGATATACAGGTAACATATAAAAACAATCTAGTACTAATTGTTTCATCTAAAAATCTCAGAAAATTTAGCCCCTCAGCAGAAAATAAAAACAAACCTATTAAAATTGAAGAAGGTGATGACTTTAAGGATGTTTTGATTAACAAAATTGAGGGTGTTGGAAACTATGCTATTAGGATTCACTTCAGTGATGGCCACAGCACGGGAATATTTAGCTGGGATTATATATATGATTTAGGACTTAAGCTCAAAGATCTGTCAAACCCATAGCAAATAGCATGCTTCTTTTTTTCAAAAAATCTGATTTATTAAAGATCTTTAACCCAATCGATCTCAGTCTTGATAACAGTTTTCCCTTATATCCAAATAATTTGTTTAAACTATGTGTTGAGCCAATTAGTAGAGTTTTATCGTATATCCTTTTTTGTGAGTAGTTCGATAATATTAAATTACTATTAATAAGTTGCCCAAGTTTTTTTGCCTCAGAAATGGATGAAGCTAACCCTAAGGCATCTCTTAGCCCTAAATTAAAACCCTGCCCAGCGATAGGGTGTATCGCTTGGCATGCATCACCAATTAAGACAATATTATCTTTAAAATAAGATAGTGATGAATAAACGTTGAGTGGATAAGATTTAATACCTGAGTAATTAAGGATTTCTCCGAAGAAATTTTGGTATTTCCTATTGAAGCTTTGAATTAACTCATCTTCATCCTTGAAACTTTGAATATTATCAACTGTCCAAACAACTGAGGACGTATTTTTATCAGTTGTATTCATTGGTAGTAAAGCTAAGGGTCCCGTAGGAAAAAACCTTTCAAGTGCCATACCTTTGTGATTATTTTCATGTTTTATATTAAATACATATGCCTTTTGATTATAGTCATGAAATAAATATCGGATCTTGCTTAGTTCTCGGATTTGTGAATGACGCCCATCTGCACCAATTAATAAATTACATTTTCTATTACTATTCTGGGTTTTAATCTTAACTTCTTGAGAGCTTACTTTTTCGATATTTTTTACAATTGTTGAATCAGAAAAATTTATTAATTTTGACTTCAATACTCTTTCTAATAAAAATTTCCTTATAAACTTATTTTCAACAATATAACCCATTTCTCCTTCACCCGAAATTTTATGATCGAACAAAATGCCCTCTGAGTCGTTACCTTCAGAGACTTTTATTTGATAGATTGGTTGGGCATTCTTCTTTAGGTTACTCCAGATACCAATTTTTTCAAAGATTCTTGATGATCCTTGTGATACTGCTGTTGTCCTTGTATCTTTCAAGTTATTTAGTAGCTTAAGACTATTTTTATCAATGATTGTTGATCTAATATCATATTGCTCAAGTAACAAACTTGTTGATAGTCCTATTAGCCCAGCACCGACAATTATTATTTCACTATTACTTTTCATATTTATGATTTTTAATAATTTATATTTTTATATTATAATGTAATTATAGCTACATTATTCAATGATAAATAAAATTAAACAAAATATAAAAGCATCTTTAACTTGGTTGTTATTAATTACTACAGGTATGTCTATTCTAATTAGTTTAGTTACATTTAGTCCAACAGATAACTCAGCCTACAAATTTGATTCAGCATTATCAGATTATAAAAATTTTTTTGGTTATTCTGGCTCAATATTGTCTGATATTTTTCTGAAAACATTAGGACATTGCTCTTATATATTTTCATTCTTTCTTATTTTAAACGGAGCGAGAATTATCGCAGGCAAAAATTTAAAATGGTATTCCTGGTTTTTGTTACCTTATCTTGTAACCTTATTATGTTTTTTCTTAAGCTTTGCGCAGCAGTTAACCGGTCATTTCTTATTTGATGGGGGATTTCTTGGCAAAGCTGTACATTTCTATTTCGATACTTATTTTTTTAATACACCATATTATTATTACATAGTTTCAACTTTGCTTTTCTTCACCGTCGTTTCTGTAATTTTTGTTTTTAATATAAATATAAAATTTACCAATCAAGTACTCACTACTATTAGAAATACATTGTTACTTCCTTTAAAAATTTATTCATATTTTAGTTCTAAAAGATTGATTAAGAATTTTAATGGAACGATGAGAATGAAAAAAGATAATTACGAACTAAAAGAATCAATTAATAAATACAAAACAAGAACCCGTAAAACTAATACAAAATACAGTTTTCCATCCATAAGCCTTCTAGAAGAACCAAAAGTAGAAATAGGTCTTGAAAATGATAACAAAAGAAATGCTGAGGTTAATAAGGCCTTACTTAGCAGCGTATTAACAGATTTTAAAATCAGTGGTCAAATAACAGACGTAAAGCAAGGGCCAATTGTTACTTTATTTGAATTAACACCAGCTCCAGGCACATTGACTTCAAGTGTAACTAGCAAAAGTGAGGATATTGCTAGGTCTATGAGTGCAATTTCAACTAGAATCTCCACTGTTCCTGGTAAAGATGCATTAGGAATTGAAATTCCTAATAAAAGAAGAGAAACTGTATTTTTGAGAGAATTATTAAATAGTAAACTTTATAATAACAATGATTTTAAACTTCCATTAGCGTTAGGTAAGGATATATTTGGTGCTCCCGTAATTGTAGATTTATCTAAAATGCCACACCTTCTCGTGGCTGGGACCACTGGTTCAGGTAAATCAGTTGGTATTAACGCGATGTTACTCTCTCTTCTGTATACCTTAACGCCTGAAGAATGCCGGCTTATATTAATAGATCCAAAAATGCTCGAATTGTCTGTCTATAAAGAAATTCCCCATCTTCTAACAGAGGTTGTTACAGACCCAAAAAAGGCTATTTCTGCATTAAAGTGGTCGGTTAAAGAAATGGAAATGCGTTACCAAATGATGACTCACCTCGGTGTAAGGGAAATAGACGACTATAATAGAAAAGTCAAGAAAATATTAGATAGTGGTCAGGTTATATTTAAAGAAACGCAGGTCGGCTATGATTCAGAAACTGGCAAACCAGTTATGGAAAAGAAAGCTCTTGATTTAGTTGTATATCCAAAGATTGTTGTGGTTGTTGATGAGCTTGCTGACTTAATGTTAACATCTGGCAAGGAGATTGAAGGAGCTATTCAAAGGTTATCACAAATGGCTAGAGCTTCAGGGATTCATTTGATAGTAGCTACTCAGCGTCCCTCAGTGGATGTGATAACAGGAACAATAAAATCTAATTTTCCTACCAGAATAAGTTATAAGGTTGTAAATAAAATTAATAGTAGAACAATTATTGAGGAACAAGGTGCCGAACAATTACTAGGTCAAGGTGATTTATTGATTACAATGCTTGGAGAAAGACTCAAGAGAGTTCACGGTCCATTTGTTAAAACTGATGAAGTTCAGGCAGTTGTGGAACACTTAAAAACTCAAGGTGAGCCTGAATATTTACAATCAGTTACTAAAGATGATGATGAGGCTGAAAATTTCAATTTAGGACTAAGCGAGACTGGTGATGAATTATATGACAAAGCGGTTTATATTGTATGTAGAGAAAAAAAGGCATCAACTAGCTTTATTCAAAGGCACCTTCAGATTGGATATAACAGAGCTGCAAGAATTATTGAAAGAATGGAGTCAGAAGGTGTAGTTAGCCCGGCCAATCATGTTGGTAGAAGAGAGGTTCTGGTTGGAAAGGATAATTAGTATTATATTTATTTTACTTTTTACTCATTCGTGTTCTAGTATTTCGTCGGTTGTATCAATGGTTGGAAATGCCGGAATATCAAGTAAGGGGTTTAAATCAAGCTTTAATGATAGTTATATAAAAACAAAAATAGTTACAAATATTTCAATACTTGATATCGACAATCTGTCTAATGTGTCTGTTAATGTCTCAAAAGGCAAAGTTCTATTAACTGGATACATTGATAACTACGATAAAAGGTTGGAAATTGTTAAAAATGTTTGGCGTATTGATGGTGTAAAAGAAATTATTAATGAATTAAAGATAGATGATACGATTTCCATTTCTGATAGAGCTTCAGATCTTTTGTTCAAAACAAAAATTAATTCTCAGTTATTGTTCAAGTCTGGAATAAATAGTAACAATTACAATGTTGATGTGGTGGATGGCGAGGTATATATAATAGGCTTTGCAGATAACCTAGATGAAAAAATTGAAGTTGAAAAATTACTTTCTAATTTGGAAGGAGTTTCAAAATTGGTCACTATAATAGATATACCTAAAAATGTTAAATAAGATAAAAAAAAAAGTAAGGGTTCTTTTTCAGATGGACCCTTTAGACAAACTTAACATTAAATCTGACTCTACAATTTCTATCATTAAGGAGGCATTTAAAAGGGACCTTGATGTTTGGGTTGCTTCGCCAGATAAGTTAACCATTAAAAAAAGTTGTGTTTTTCTAATGTGTCAAAAACTTAATGAAATTTCTCCTCAAATCACCCTAAATGAATCCCAACCTTTTAATGCAAACGAGTTTGATTTCTTTTTTATAAGACAAGACCCTCCTTTTGATATGAATTATTTAACGAATTGTTACCTATTGGAACTACATCAAGAATTTAACAAAAGACCTCATTTTATTAATTGTCCAAGAGGTATAAAGAATTTTACAGAAAAGATATTTCCTATTTATTTTAGTGATCTTATGCCAAAAACTCTTATTACATCTGATGAAAAGGTTTTTAAAGAAGCATTAGCGAACAAACAAATACTAATACTAAAGACTTTGTATAATAAAGGAGGAGAAGGTGTTATTAAGGTGGAAAAAAAGGATAAGAACTCTTTAAAAAAATTTAAAGAGTTAATAGATAACTATAAAGTTCCTGTTGTGATTCAAGACTTCATTAGTAAAGTTTCAGAAGGAGATAAAAGGGTTATTTTAATTGAAGGTGAACCAGTAGGTTTGATAAACAGAATTCCAAAAAGTGGTAATTATAAAGCTAATCTTCATCTTGGAGCTAAAGCTGAGGTTTCTAAACTTACTAAAAAAGAGTTAGAAATCTGCAGAAAAATTAAACCCTTCCTTTTAAAAAACAAACTATTTTTTGTCGGAATTGATTTGATTGACGAAAAACTTACCGAAATTAACGTTACATCTCCAACTGGAATAGTTCAGATTCAGCAATTAACGGGTGTGAACATTGCAAAAAGATTATGGGATAAGTTATTAAAAAATTAAACTTTCCACTGAACAATCTTTAATCACAATATCCTCCTTGCATAACGCAAGGATTAACTGTTAAACTTTCGTCTGGAGTTGAAACTGAGGCGGTCTCAATCATTATTGGAACCGACTTGTAAATTGTAGTGGTTGGCAATAACTCAACATTTCTTCCATTTACTGATGCAGCCTCTAAGGCATTCTCAATTTGGGTTAGTGTAGTGGTATCACTTTCAGTCGACGTCTGAGCCGTAATGGTAAGTGTGTGAGTCCCACCTGTTAAAGTGTAGTTGGATGCTGTTCCGGTTCCATCACTTAAGGCTAAACTACCGACGGTAATAGTTTTACTAGTTCCTACATCAGCTGATGTTACGGTTCCAGAACCAGATAAGGTTAAAGTCTCACTGTTCTGTAGACCACTTAATGTCTGATCAGCTGCAGCAGCGGTAGTGGTTGCATCGTAAGTACGTGAACCGGAAGAAGATAAAACAGCTTGAGTTACATCTAAGGTATGTGTTCCTCCAGTAATAGTGTAGTTGGATGCTGTTCCGGTTCCATCACTTAAGGCTAAACTACCGACGGTA
>JBELJQ010000015.1:0-41331 GCA_042090305.1 Candidatus Pelagibacteraceae bacterium
AAACCAAACTAAGGTTTCCCTTATGACTCTGCATAGTGCAAAAGGATTAGAATTTAATTATGTTTTTCTTCCAGGATGGGAAGAGGGTGTTTTTCCAAACCAAAGAAATTTAGATGAACAAGGTAATAAAGGATTAGAGGAAGAAAGAAGGCTAGCATATGTTGGAATTACAAGAGCTAGAAAATATTTACATATCTCATACGTAAATTTTAGAAAGCAATATAACTATTCTATTTACAGATCTGTTCCATCTAGATTTTTATCTGAGCTTCCAAAAGATAATTGCAAACTACTTCAGGTGAAATTAAATGAGAATAGTAATTTTAAAAGAAATAAAATAAAGCAGAGAGCTGGCAGCAATTTTGAAATTGGAGATAAGATTGTTCATAAGCAATTTGGAAAAGGAGTGGTATTAGGAATTACAGAAAATCAGCTTCAAATCAGATTTTATGATAGTGAGAGTATCGTAAAAGTTTTTGAAGAATATGTTGAAAAAGAATAATCTTGAACAAAGTTATATTAGAAATTAATAAAAAAAAGGAAACCAAACTTTTTGAATTGCTTAATTATTTTGATAACGTCTTCTACAAATTTGCAAAAGAAACTATTCATATAGAAATTTATATTGAACGAAGAAGTAATGAACTATATTTCGTTAAGAAACTCTTGGATAAAGAAAAATATATAATAAAAAGAATTAAAAATAAGAATTGGTTAAAACATACACAGAATATAGATTCTGGTTATCAAACTAAATATTTCTTTTTTCATCAAAACTTAAAGAGTAGTCCGGATATAATTAATAAGAAGATTATTATAATTCCTGCTGGCATGGCCTTTGGTACGGGTGGGCATGAATCAACAGAATTGGCTGTAAGGCTACTTGAAGATATACTAAAAAAAGCAAGTTTTTATAACCCAATTGATATTGGAACAGGAACGGGGATATTAACTTTTGTCATTAAAACATTTATAAAAAGAAAAACTTACAGTACAGATTTGAATATAGATTCTATGAAGTGTTTTAATTATAATAAAAAAATAAATAATTTTAACAACTTAATTTTTGTAAGGTGTAGCGGAATTAAGGCAAAGGTATTGCAAGGAAAAAAATTTGATTTAATTGTGGCAAATTTATTACTAAATGAACATAAAGAAATTGTTAAAAGTTTGTGTCTCAAACTAAAAAAAAAGGGAATATTAATTATTTCGGGTATACTTTATTCAGAGAAAAATTATTTTATCGCAATTTTAAGAGGATTTGATTTGAAATTTGTGAAGTACACTAATATGGAAAATTGGATAGGTCTAGTTTTTAAGAAAAATTAACATGAAGAATTTAAAGAGTTTAAAAAAAAAATTAAAGCTTTCAGGTAACGACTATTACTTGATTAATACATCTGACGAATTCTTAAATGAATACGTTCCAGAATCAGAAATGAAATTGAAATGGCTTACTAATTTTTCTGGTTCAAATGGAATGGCATTAATTGGTTTAGATGAACAGTATTTCTTTACTGATGGACGATACACTCAACAGGCAGAAAAAGAATTAGATAAATCATTTAAAATTTTTGATAGTGGACGAATTAATTTTTTTGAATTTATGTTTGTAAAAATGAAATATAAAAAAATTTTATTGGATACTAAAACATTTAGATATGATTTTCTTCTAAATCTTAAAAAAAAACTATTACCCATTAAAGGCTCATTAAAGCATGATAAAAAAATAATTAGTGATATTTGGAGAAAAGACAAAAAAAACAAAATCATAAAATTCTTCCAACTTAAAAAAAAATTTCATGGTATGGAAATATATTTAAAACATAAAGAAATTTTTAAATCTAGTGATAAAGATATCTTCATAATAACATCACCTGATTCCGCATGCTGGTTCTTAAATATAAGAGGATACGATTTGCCTAATTCTCCAATTATATTTTGCAGAGTAATTATAAAAAAGGATTCTATTGATGTTTTTCTTGATAAAGAAAAAATACCCAACAACTTTGAGAACAAGAAAAAGAAAATTAAGTTCTACGATATTGAATTGTTTGACGAACATTTAAAAAAAATAAAAAAGAAACAAAAAATTTTATTAGATAAAAACGTCTCTTTTTATATTTATAGTCAATTAAAAATTAATAAGCTAAATTTTGAAGTTGATACTGATCCATGCACTCTCATGAAATCAAAGAAGAATCCTGTCGAGATTAAGAAAAGTAGGGATGCACATTTATTAGATGGCATTAGTTTAACTAAATTTTATTCTTGGTTAGATAATCAAAAATCAATAGATAATTTAACAGAATATTCAGTTGCAGAAAAGCTTGAGGAATTTAGACGGCAAAGTAAAACTTTTTTCTCGTTGAGTTTTCCTACAATTTCTGCTGTCGGTAGTAACGGTTCAATTATTCATTATAAGCCAGAGATTGAGAAATGTTCAAATTTAAAAAATGGTGAATTATTCTTATGTGATTCAGGTGCTCAATATTTTGGTGGAACAACTGATGTTACAAGGACTATAATACTGGGAAATAAAAAACCTAAAAAAGAATATATTAGAAATTATACTAATGTTCTTATTGGTCATCTAGATTTAATTATGTTAAAGTTCCCTATTGGGACAAAAGGCTTTCATATTGATTCGATTGCAAGGTCGGCTCTGTGGAAACAGGGATTGGATTATAATCATGGAACTGGTCATGGAGTTGGTAGTTTCTTAAATGTACACGAGGGGCCACAATCAATTTCAAAAAATAATAATAACTTTGAGCTAAGAGAAGGTATGATTTTGTCTAATGAGCCTGGCTTTTATAAAAATGGCTGTTACGGCATAAGAATTGAAAATCTTATATTAATAAAAAAATCTTATCAAAAGAATTTCCTCGAGTTTGATTGTTTAACTCTATTTCCGTTTGAGGACAAATTAATAGATTATAAAATATTAGAGACAAGACATAGAACCTGGATAAAAGATTATTATAAAAAAATTAAAAAAGAGATTTTTCCTTTTATTAACAAAGCTGAAAAAGACTGGTTGATTAAGAAAATTAGGAGATTTCTTTAGATTGTTCTAATAATTTTTTGGCAGCGTCCATCGCCTCTTGCGTAATTTCCTTAGCGGATAGCATTCTAGCAATTTCTTCGGTTCTTTCTGTATAGTCTAATTTTATTAATTTTGTTTCAAACTGATTTTTTATTACTTTGAGGTGATTATTCGCTAGCGAGGCTACTTGAGGTGAATGGGTTATTACACAAACTTGTCTATTTTTTCCTAATCTCTTCAGCCGTTCACCTACTGCTGTTGAAACTGCGCCACCAATTCCGCTATCAACCTCGTCAAAAAATAATGTAGATAACTTATTCTTATCTGCTGTAACCTTAATTGCTAAGGCAATCCTACAAAGCTCTCCACCTGAAGATATCTTTTTAATCTCTTCCATTTCTGCTTTAGGATTGGTTTTGATCTTAAATGTAACTTTATCTTGTCCTTTAGAACCAAATTCATTTTTTTCAATGAAGGTTTGAAATCGTGCATTTTCTAATTTCAAATCAAGAAATTCGTTGTTAATACTATCATCCAATGATTTTGATTTTTTATTTCTCACTTCACTTATTACTTTAGATTGTAAAAAATATTCATTATTTATAGTATTCATCCTCTCCTTAATATTATTAAGTTTTTCATCAAACTGTTCTGAAGATGATAATTTATTTTCAATAACTTCTGGTAATTTATAAAGTTCATTTTCTTTAATCTTATGTTTTCTGGCAATCCTTTTAAATTCAGAAACTCTTTGTTCAATAGCCTCTAAAGAGTTTTCTTGAACACCTGGATCCATCATATTTGAGAAATATCGAGATATTTCTGAGATCTCTAGAGAAATTGATTCTAAACTTTTAATTTGCTTTTTTGCTTCATTATCTAATAAGTCATGAATACCATTTAGTACTTTTATATTTTCAGCAATTAAGTTTTCTATTCCATTTCTGTTATCACCTAAGAAGTTTTCTTTCACATTATTTATAGATTCACTAATCTTTATATAATTTTTTAATAATCTCCTTTTATTTTCAAGTTCTTCAAACTCATTCAGTAATGGGTTTAGCACATTAATCTCTTTGAGATCATTTTCGTTAGTTTCCTTGATCTCTGCCAAGTGTGTCATTTCTCTTGAGAAAAGTTCATACTCTTCTCTTATTTGTTTTACTTGCTCCCAAAGTTTTCTAAGTTGAATTAAATCTTCTTTGTTAACACCATAGTCATCAAGTGTATTAATGTGAGTAGAACTATCTAAGAGTCCTTGTTCAGAAAATTGGCTATGAATCTCTATAATACCATTAGTAGCTTGTTTCAATGTCGATAAACTAACAAGGCAATCATTGATAAATGACTTGGATTTTCCATCATCACTTATTGTGCGCTTTATTATTAAATCATTTTCGACAGCTATATCTAATTTATTAAGCTCTTTTTTAATATCCTGAAAATTTGAAATATCAATTTGAGCAGTTACGATTGTTTTTTTCCCTTTTTCAGGTTTTATTGAGGATTTTGTTCTGCCTCCTGTTATTAAGGAAAGTGAGTCCAGTATCATAGATTTTCCGGCTCCAGTTTCTCCTGTTAGAATACACAATCCGTTCTGGAAGAAAATCTCTATATTCTGAATTAAAATTAAGTTTTTAATGGATAAATATTTCAGCATTTTTAAAATAAATCAAAATCTTTATCTTTCAAATAATCAAGATTTAGAGATTGTTTTTTATATTTCTTTAAATTCATATTTATTCTATGCTCCTTAACTAGTTTCTCTCCTTCTTTTTTCCATGAAGATTTAGGAAAATTATAGGCCAGTATTTTATATAAATATGAAGCTTGTTTTACTAAACCTAATGAGGTGTAAGACTCTACAAGCCGAAAGATTGATTCTGGAGTATGTATAGACCTTTTATATTCTTTTAAAACCTCATTATACCTTTTGATTGCAGCTAAATAGTTTCCATTCGATTGATAAAATTTTCCTACAAGTAGTTCTTTCGAAGAAAGATGATTACGAAGAATTTTTATTATTTCTAATGACTTTTTTGTATATTTAGATTTAGGATATCTGTTTGTAAGCTCTAAAAATTGTTCAAGAGATTTTATGGAATATTGTTGATCTAAATTTATATTAGGTGTTCTTTCATAATATGAATAAGCCTTTAGAAATATCGCATATGGAACTAATGGATGGTCTGGATTTAGTTCAATAAACTTTGAAAGTGATAATACTGCTTCGTCATATTCTTTGGCACTATAATGAGCAAATCCAGTAAGCATTTGTCCTCTTGCTGACCATTCTGAGTAGGGATATTGGATTTCAAGTTCAGTAAAGTTCTCAATTGCTTCTTCGAATCTTTTTTGCTTAAGTTTCTTAAGACCTGCATTATATAATTGTGTTTCACTAGATATATTAAAGTTTGTAGTATCTTTCTTATCAGATGAACATGAACTTATGAATAAAATTATCACTATTACCAACAAAAAGAATTTCATGTTGGTTATTTTTAAATAAATAATTTAGTTTATAAAGTTTTTTTTTTATTAATTTGATGTAATTACTTTGTAGTTATCTTCTGACTCGAATATTTTTTTTAAAAGTTTTACATTTAGATCATGACCAGATTGGGAAGTGAAGAAAGAGCCAATTATTTTTTTTCCTGAAAGTGCGAGATCTCCAACAAAATCTAAAATCTTATGTCTAATGAATTCATCACTAAATCTTAACCCCTCTTCATTTAATATTTTTGTTTTATCAACAACAATGGCATTATCAAGACCACCACCCAGGGCTAGGCCAGCTTTTCTCAAGGCGTCTACATCTTCTAAAAGTCCAAATGTACGAGCCTTAGATATTTGAGATATGTAGATATCTCTATTAAGTAAAATAGACATGCTTTGCTTACCGATAACTTGGTTTTCATAATTAATTTCAGAGGTTATTAGGGTATAATCAAATGGCAGTACTCTGGCTAATTTGTCACCATCTCTAACTTCAACTTTTTTAAGTATTTTAACAAAACTTTTATATGAGTTCTGCTCAATTGTACCTACTTTCTCGATTTCTTCGATAAAATTTTGAGCTGAACCATCATAGACAGGAACTTCTTTATTATCCAAGTCAATAAATATATTATCAAGATCCATTCCATGTAATGCTGATAATATATGTTCTATAGTTGAGACAGAGTTTCCAAGTTTATCGCTTATTGTTGTGCATAACTTAGTAGAGGAGACGTTTAAGAAAGAAGCTTTAATTTCAAATTTTTTGTTATTATTAGTAATTCTAAATACAAAACCTGTTTCTGGTGGAGCAGGACTTACAGTCATATTTACTTGAGTATTACTATGAAGACCCTTTCCAGAAAATTTTATTGTTTTTAATATTGTTTTTTGTTTTTTTGCGGTCTTTAGTTTTGGAGGGTTGAATGATATGATGTCTGGACTAGTGACAGTATTTTTTTTTTGAACTAACATAATGTTACTATACAACGGTAATTCTTAGACACCATTCACAAATAGTTACATTTTATTACAATTCACGCATAACTTTCTTCTATCCAGCTATCTAATTTATCAAGAGCATTATGCACCCTGGAGCTTAATATCTTACTTGTTAATTCAAAATTTTTATAATCTCTTGCAAGCTTAATCATACCAAGTAATGTACTAAATTCTGGCTTATTGTGAAAATAACTACCCTTCATATCAAAGGTTGCAATCCGTGTTTTACGATTAAAAATATTTTCACTTAATTCATTCAAACCATAAATTTTTCCAGCCCCACCAGAAATAACAATACTTTTTATACTCACTCTTGCATAAATATTATCAAAAATATTATCTCTAATAATTTCAAGAATTTCCTCATACCTTGGTTTAATGATACCCGAGAGAATATTTTTATTAATCAATTTTTTATTTTTAGAGTCAATACTGATTTCAATCTTATCATTGAAGTTTGGTGATAGTGTTCCGTTAAGTATTTTAGCGGTTTCGGCAGATTCTTTTGATATTTCCAAACCTTTAAATAAATCATTTGTAACATTAGAACCACCCAACGGAATTACATTTGAATAAATTACCTTATTGGCATTCATTACGACAATTTTTGTAGTTAGAGCGCCAATGTCAATACTAGCAGCACCCTCATTCTTCTCATTTTCCGACAATATTGATAAAGCAGAGGCAATTCCTGAATCAAAGTAATTATTAATCACAATATCAATTTCTTTAAAACAACTTTTAAGACTATCAATAAGTGAATTGTCAACCATTAAATTGAGAGATGATATTCCAAGTTTTTCACATTTTTCACCTACGGGATTATCTACAATTTTGTGTTCATCCAAGATGAAGTTCAAAGGAAAAGAGTGAATAATACCTTTTCCTTTGATTTTTGACTCTATTAAACTTTTTTTAAATATTTTCCTAACATCTTTTTTTGTTACCCCAAGTTTTCCAGACTTAATTCTACAAAGAGTTTTTTTTTGTATAGAATTTATATCTGTTATATTCGAGAAAAAAATACAATTCTTTGAGCTTACTTTTTTACCCAGTGAATTTTTCAAAGTTTTTTTAATTATTCTAGATAATTGTTTTTTATCATGTAATTTATAATTTTTCAGCCCTTCGCTCTTTTGGTGATCCATTCCTATTATTTTAGGTTTATTATTTTCCATCCTAAAAGAAAGACATGCTACTTTAGCATAGCCAATATCGAACACATTAAATATTTTTTTACTTCTTATTAAATTAAACATGACTTATTACTTACATATATCCTTTCATTGATTCTCATATCAAAATGTGAAAAACTCTTATAAAATTCTAATTTCTTGATATTTTCAAATATATTTAAAGTTTTATCAAGTTCTTTTATTGATGTTATTAAACATATCCCATCCTTAAAAATTACAACCCAACTGTTAAGATTTTTTAACACTACTTTTTCTATTAAATTATGATTTCTTGATTGGGAAGAGAAAGACTTATTAATTTCATCTATAAAGCTCAAAACATTCTTTCCCGAAAGCTCAATATATTTATTTTTTTTAATACCCGAAAACTTTAATGTGTTACCATTCTTATCAATATATTTTTTAACATTATTATTCGTTAATACCATAAATGGTTTTTTTTCGATAATTTTTATCAATAGATTTCCATTATGCATAAGTTCAAATGAGAAATCTTTTATTTCATTTATAGAACTTAATCCGACCTTCAACTTGTCTCTATCAAATAAATAACTTTGAGAATTATTCATCATATTTATTGATCTTAATATATAATTTTTCGATATATATTTATTATTTAAAATTTCTATATTTTTGATTTCTTTTTTTAAATGAAAAGCTTTTGTTATTTCTATTACGAAGTAACTTAAATTCTCTATTTTTTCTTTATGAAAAAAAAATATTAAGAAAAAAAATATTACTATGAAGAAGATAAATATTAATACTCTTCGCATTGTGCATTTCTAAGTATAATTTCACAAAGTTGAAAAAAGTTCATTTTATTGCTTAAAGCCATTTCTGGTAGCAGTGAGTTGAGTGTTAGACCAGGTTGAGTATTAATCTCAAGTAAATATAACTTATTTTCTTTTTGATTATATCTAAAGTCTACCCTACTTACACAATTACATCCAAGAGATTTATGTACCATTATGGATTGAGAAATTAATTCATTAGTAATTTCAACCGGCAAGTTTGGATTCATAATATGTTTCGCTAAATTTATATATTTATTTTCATAATTATATACAGAATTTTTAAATTCAATTTCCATTATACCGCAAATATCATTATTCAAAATTCCAACAGTTATTTCTCTACCTTCTATGAATTTTTCAAACATAAATGTATCAGTTCTATTTTTATACTTATTTAAAAATTCGTTAACCTGTTTCAAATTATTTAGTTTAACCAAATCATTACTTGAACCACCACAGATTGGTTTGGAAATTATTGGAAAATTAATTTGATTTAAGTTATTAAGATTAATTTCTAATGGTGTTTCGATACCTAGGTTTTTGAAATAAATTTTTGAGAATTTTTTATTCATAGATATTGAAGAGGCTAAAACACCAGAATGAGTATATGGAATTTTAAGATAGTTCAATAAGGATTGTATTTGACCATCCTCACCAAAGAAACCGTGCAAACAATTAAAGACAATATCTGGTTTAAATTCTTCAATATTACTAATTAATTTTAAACAATTATTATCAACATCAATTAGCTCAGTGATATAACTTTCTTTGAGTGCTACATGAACTGCTGATGCAGACATTTTAGAAATTTCTCTTTCATCAGATATGCCTCCTGATAAAATTGCTATTTTTTTATATTTGTTTGAAATTACCAACTCTTATTATTTCCCATTCAAGTTTAATTTTAAACTTTTTCCATACTTTTTCTCGAATTTCTTCACCTAGCAATTCAAGATCTAAAGACGTTGCACAGTTTTTATTAACTAAAAAATTAGAATGAAGTTCAGAAACCTTTGCCCCCCCATAAACTTTTCCTCTATAATTTATTCCATCAATTAATTTCCAAGCAGAACCTTTTATTGGATTTGAAAATGTACTACCACCCGTCCTTGAAGAAACCGGTTGGTTTTGTTTTCTAATTTTAGCGAAATCTTCCATTTTTTTCTTTATTATGTTTCTACTACCTAGTTTCACCTTAAATTCAGCTTTTAAAATTACTTCTTTAGTTATTGAAGATTTTCTATAGCTGAACTTCATTTGTTCATTGGTTAGATTCTTTATCTTTCCTGATTTATTCATAATTTGACAAGTGATTAGATTATCACTGATCTCATAACCATAACATCCCGCATTCATTTTGAGGTTTCCTCCTAATGTTCCTGGAATTCCAACTAAAAACTCGAACCCTTTAATTTTATTATTTAAGCAGAAATTAGATATTTCAGAGTCTTTTGCTGATGAGCCAATGGAAAGCAAAGAATCTTTTTTATTAAAGTTAATATTTGCAAACTCTTTACCTAGTTTAACTACAACCCCACTGATTCCACTATCTCTTATAATAACATTCGAACCATTTCCTATAATAAATATTGGAAAAATTTTGTTAACATAGTTCACTAAAAAACTTAGTAAAGCCTTAGAATTCACGTTAATGAAACAGAAACAGTTTCCACCAGAACCAAACCAAGTTTTTTCTCCAATTCTATAATTTATTTCAAATTTATTTTCTTTAAAAATTTTTAGCATTAGAATTTAAATAATTAACAAATCTCTGTGCAATTTGCGAGCTTAAACCCGCACCCAAAAAAATAAAATTATTATCTTTTACTAATAATTCTTTTAAACTTTTGAACATTAAATTTTCGTTATTTGAGGCATAAATTTTTTTATTTCTATATTTTTTTTTAAAAATTTTTGAGATTTTAATGTTATCAATTTTTTGTGAGTTTTTTTCACCAGCTGAATAGATTGGTAATATAAAGATATGATCTGCCTTTGAAAATGAATTTATAAATTCATTAATAAATTTATTTAAACGAGAATAGCGGTGTGGTTCAAAAACCGCGATCATTTTATTTTTTGTTATAGTTTTTAGTGAACTGACAGTGCTTTTTATTTCTTTTGGATGATGTCCGTAGTCATCAATAATTAAATTATTATTTCCTTTGTATAAAATCGAAAATCTTCGTTTCACTCCACTGAAATTTACTAAACCTTGTAAGATTTTTTTCATAGGAATTTTAAGTTGGAAGGCTATACTTATAGCACATAATGTATTTAAAATATTATGTTCACCGATTAAGGGCACACTAATATTTTTGATTATTCTTTTTTTCTCAAAATTTATTTCTAGGTCAAATATTGATGAGAAGTTTTTACTTATTCTAATATTTTTAGCCCGAAAGTTTGATACTTCTTTAATTCCAAAAGTAATTAACGGTTTTGATTGAATATATTTTATGATACTTCTTGTGTTCTTGTCATCATTACAAATTGATAAGAAACCGTAAAACGGAATTTTATTTGCGTATTCGATAAATCCTCTTTTTACTTCATTTAAATTCTTATAATAATCTACATGTTCAAGATCAATATTATTAATAATTCCAATAGTTGAAGGTAATAAAGTAAAAGAACCATCAGATTCATCTGCTTCAGCAATAATAAATGTGCCATTACCTAGTTTTGCATTAGCCCCAAAGTTATTAATGATACCTCCATTTATGACGGTAGGATCATGACCTGCAGACTCAAAAATATTTGATATCAATGAAGTCGTGGTAGTTTTACCATGAGAACCAGCAACGGTTATAGAAGGTTTTAATCTCATTACTTCTGCTAACATCATGGCGCGTGAGTAAATAGGAACTTTTAGTCGTCGAGCTTCAAGAAGTTCTATATTATTTTTTTTAATTGCTGTTGAGTGAACTATAATATCAACATCCTTCACATTATCTTTTTTATGAGAATGGAAGATTTTTATTCCCTTTCTTTTGAGCCTATCAGTAATATTATTTTCAATTTTATCACTACCTAAAATTTTAAAGCCCTTATGATGAAGTATCTCAGCGATAGCACTCATCCCAATGCCTCCAATACCAATGAAATAAATTTTTTGAGTTAAGAACATTTAATCTACTATTTTTTTAATATAATTACTTAGTGATAATTTATGATTTTGTGTTTTTTTATTATACATATTTAAGCCTTTTTTATTAATAAAAAGTAATTTTTTGATATCTTGCGATAAAAGCTGTGCATCTAAATTTGTTTCATCTACTATTATACAATCATTACTTTTTTTAAATTCTCTTGCATTAAAAAGTTGATGATTATTCATAGCTGATGGTAACGGGAATAAAATTGATTTTTTTCTAAAAAGTTCAATTTCTGCAAGTGTTGATGCTCCACACCTAGTTACTATTAAATCTGCATTGTTATATTGCTCATAGATATTATGGTAAAAATCTTTTACTTCGAAATCTAATCCTAAATTCTTTAAACTTTTATATATTTTATCAATATCTTCAGGCCTACTTTGCTGAACAACTTTAATTTTATTTTTTAATTGACTATTAAAAAAAGAAAAAGCCTGAGGTATAAGTACTGAAAAAATATTAGCACCTTGGCTGCCTCCTACAACAAATATTCTTTTTTTGTTAGATTTAATTCTTTTTAATTTCATTATTCTTCTAACAGGGATACCAGTATATTTTGAATTAGATGGAGCAAAAGTAGTGTTAGGAAATGTAATGGCAACATAGTCAACTATTTTTGAGAGTATTCTATTTGTTCTACCCATGACCGCGTTTTGTTCGTGAACAAGAACTTTAATCATCAGTATTTTTGATGCTATAATTGTTGGAATACAAGTATAACCGCCAAAACCTACTACCAAGTCAGGTCTTTTTTTTATTAAAATTAATATGCTTTGAACTACTCCAAAAAATATTTTCATAGAATTAAATAAGAATAAAATATTAAAACTTATTTTTGATGTGATAATTTTTTTGTATTTAACTTTTTTTTCTACAAGATATTTTTCTGTTCTTTTATCCGTAATAAAATCTATATCATAGTCATCTAAATCTTTCATTACAGAAAGGGCAGGAAAAAGATGCCCACCCGTTCCACCAGCTACAAGACAAATACTTTTATTCATTACGATCTTCCCTAATTAATATTAGAATAAAACTTATTATCATAGCACTCGAGACCAATGAAGAGCCACCATATGATATAAATGGGAGTGTCATTCCCTTGGTTGGAATAATATTCAGACTTGATGAAATATTGATAATTGTTTGAAATAAAAAAATATTAGATAAACCTGTTAGAGAAGTAATGACAAAAAGATTTGATGATTTTTGACAAACTAAGTGAACTCTAATGTAAGGAATGATATATAATAATAGAATTATAAGAGCAAAAATACTTCCAAACTCCTCACCTATCAAAGCATAAATAAAATCAGAATGTGAATCTGGAAGGTTTTTTGAAACTATTCCTTCACCAATTCCCTTTCCTGAAAAACCGCCACTTTTGAAAGAGTCTAAAGACTTTGTTATTTGATAGTTATCCCCAACTTCCTTAAAAAAAAAGTTCATTATTCTAAATCTCACGTGATCAATCGAGATAAAACAAATTAATGATGTTATTGATGTAACAATAAATACTGGAATCAAAATTTTAGATTTTAAATTTATTGTTAATAACTGAACAAACCAAACAAAACATATTAATAAAAACATTCCGAAGTCTGGCTGAGAGATGAGTACAATAGATAAGGCTGCAAGTATAAGAAAATTAATTATTAAAGAAAAATCTTCTTTTATCTTATATCTCACCAGCAACAGGGAGCTGATAATCATAAACGAGGGTTTAAACATTTCTGAGGGTTGAATTGAGAAATAAACAAAATTAAGCCAACGCTTGGCACCTTTAGTTTCTGGAAAAAATATGAGAGCGCAAATTGATAAAGTAAAAGATACAACTAATACAATAATTGAAAAAAATATTAGCTGTTTGAGAGATAAATTTGAAAGTATAAGTATTGATACAATACAAATTAAACAAAAAAAGAGATGCTTTTTAAGAAGATGATTAGAGGTAATATCGATATAATTAGATTGTTGTGAGGCACTAAAAATAGCAATAATTCCTATAAAAATTAAAACAAGAACTGGAAGTAGGATTGTTTTGTCAATTTGACTCCACCAGTTATTTTTAGTTGGTTTGTCTTCTAACATTTATTTCTTCTTTTATTAAATTTTTAAAATCTACTCCTCTTTCTTCAAAATTATTATATTGATCATATGAAGATGCAGCAGGAGAAAAAATAATATTAATATTCTTTTCGTGATTTATTGCCTTGTCTATTAGTAAGGGAATTATTTCCTCAAGTGTTTCCTTGCATATACAGTTTATTCCTTTAGATCTAAAAAAATTAGAAAATTGCTTACCAGACTCCCCAAAAGTAAATGCATAAAGTACATTATCAAGTTCCTTTTCTAATCCATTTAACCCTCCTTTTTTCGCCCTTCCGCCAAGTATCCAAAAAATATTCACACTATCTGTTAATGCAGACTTAGCTGAACTAATATTAGTAGATTTACTATCATTAAAAATGTTTATATTTTTAAATTTTCCAATAAATTCCATTCTATGTTCTGGGGTCTTTAATAAGGAAATAGCTTGTGAGAATTTTTTATTGCTATGTTTTAAAATGTAGTTCACAACATATGTAGCTAATAAATTTTGGAGGTTAGCATTTGAAATAGTGAAATTTATTTTTTTTTTATCTATATATAATTCTTGTTTTTCGAATGAATTGAAAATTACTAACTTATTTTTCTTATTTATAATATAGATTCCATCTTTAACTATCTTCTTAGTACTAATCTTAATTAGTTCTCCTTTGAAATTATTTTTAAAAGAAACGCAAACTTTTTCACTATATTCATCATCAAGGCACACAACGGCATAATCATTAGGCATTTGATTTTTAAATATATTTGTTTTGGCTTCTATGTAATTATCCATATTGAGGTGCCAGTCTAAATGGTCCGATGAGATGTTAAGTAGTAAAGCTATATGGAACCTTAATTTAGATACTTTAGAAAGTTGGAATGATGAACATTCAATTGCTAATACTGTGTTATTTTGTATATCTAATTCTGTGAAAGGTATTCCAATATTTCCACATGCTTTAATGTCAAGAAAATTTTCGAAATTTAATGTGTCTGAAATAAATTTTGTTGTTGTAGTCTTTCCATTTGTTCCAGTAATACCAATAAGTTTATTTGGAATATTTAAAATTTTAATTAATTCTATATCAGAAATAATTTTAATATTGAGTCGCGTTGCATTTTGAATAGCAATATGAGGATTTTTTTTTTTGTGGTTAATACCAGGACTTGCAACTACTAAATCTATACCTTTGAGATTTTCAATTAATGGATTTAGAACAATAACCCCCTTTTTGTTAGCTTCTTCTCTTTTTAATTGATTATCATCCCAACAAGTAATTCTGGAAAATCTCGACCCAAGTTTTTGAGCTAAAGACATGCCAGTTATTCCAAGTCCAAGAATAAAGATAGATTTATTAACTTTCTTCATCTTAACTTCAGACTAGCTAATCCAATTAGTGCTAAAATAATAGAAATTATCCAGAATCTAATTACAATTGTTGATTCTGACCAACCCTTTTGTTCGAAATGGTGGTGAATTGGTGCCATTTTGAAAATCCTTTTACCAGTAGTTTTAAATGAGATGACTTGAGCAAAAACAGATAAAGCTTCTAGAACAAAAATACCACCAATTATCGATAAGATTACTTCATGTTTTGTTGCTACTGCAATCGACCCTATTGCCCCACCCATTGAAAGTGAGCCTGTATCTCCCATAAATACCATTGCAGGTGGAGCATTATACCAGAGAAAACCTAGACCAGAACCAATTAATGCTACACAAATTATTACTAATTCTCCCGTATCACTTACAAATGGAATTTTTAAGTATTCAGAGTAAATAAAATTACCAGTAAAATAGGCAATGAATGCAAATGACAATGCTGCGACCATTATAGGTCCGATTGCCAGACCATCGAGACCATCTGTAAGATTTACAGAGTTAGCGCACCCAACAATTACAATCGATGCAAACAGATAATAAAAAATTCCTAGATCAATATAATATCCTTTGGTGAATGGTATAAAAACAATATTTACGAGTTCTGGATTAATTGTTTTATTGATTAAGAAAATGAAAATAAAACTGATTAAAAACTCTAGAAAAAGTCTTGTACTACTCTTTATTCCTTCAGATGAATTATTTTTGAGTTTTTTATAATCATCAGTTGCACCTATTAGGCCAAACAAAATAGTTATAGCAAAAACTAGCCACACCAGATTACTTTTTAAATCTGCCCATAATATAATTGATATGAAAACAGATATAAGTATTAGCATTCCTCCCATTGTGGGCGTTCCCACTTTAGTTAGAAGGTGATTCTTGGGCCCATCCTTTCTAATGGGTTGCCCCTTTTTTTGGACACTTTTTAATTTTTTAATAAATTTTGGACCTAAAAATAAAGAGATAAAGAAAGCTGTAAATAATGCTCCCCCCGCTCTAAATGTTAAATAATTAAAAAGATTTAGAAAGCTAAAAGTTTCTATGTGTTGAGTCAAAAAATAATAAAACATAAATTTACTGAGCCTCCAATAATTTTTCTGAAATTTTGTTTACATTTGATGAATTGGACCCTTTTATCATGACGACATCACCATCAGAAATCACTTCCATTAAAACACTAAAAACGTCCTTGTAATCATAGAAATGTGAGGGATTAAATTTCTTTGGAAGATTTTTTTTAATTAGCTCTGAGAATTTTCCAACAGTATAAACAATATTTGGTTTTACTTTTTTAATATGTTTAACTATACCTCTGTGCATTTCGTTTGAATCTTTTCCAAGCTCTAGCATATCACCGATAATACAAATAATTTTATTATGTTTATTTTTATATTTTTTTAAATTATCAATGGAAAGTTTTAACGAGCTTGGATTTGAGTTGTATGATTCATCAATAAGTGTAATTTGTATATTACTTATTTTTAAATTATACATTTTACCTCTACCTTCTATTGGCTGAAGATTAACGACTTTATTTTCTAATTTTTTGACTTTTAGTTCAAGTGTTTCAACTAGGCCAAGTATAATAGAAATATTTTCTTCCCATCCTGATAAATTAACATGTTTTGTGAGGGTAATTTTTTTTTTGGATAAAAAAATCTTCACGTCTTTTTTTTGTTTAGAATTCTCAATTATTCTAAACGTACTTTTTATATTTCTTCCAAAAGAAAGAACCTTTTCACTTTTAAATTTTGATGCTTTTTTTAAGAGATACTCAAAGAATTCATCATCTCTTGGAATAATAGATATTCCATTTTTAGAATAGAATGTGAAAATCTCTGATTTCTCAATAGCTATTTTTTTTTTACTTTTCAAGTTTCCAATGTGCGCAAATCCTATATTAGTTATTATTTTAATATTGGGCTTAGCAATTTCAGCAAGTTTTTGAATTTCCCCCCTATTATTCATACCAATTTCTAAAATACATATTTGAGTATTCTTAGGCATATTTAATAATGTTAATGGCATTCCAATTTCATTATTGAAATTACCAAAATTACAATAAGAGTTATAATCATCCTTTAAAATTTGAAATAACCATTCCTTTAGTGTGGTTTTACCACTACTACCTGTTACAGCAATAACTAAAAGGTTCTTAATTCTATTTCGTGCGAACCTAGCCAAATTTATTAATGTGGCTTTAGTATCTCTTACAGTAATTATTGGAAATTTATTAATGCACTTTGTTTTATTTGCAATAACAAGACTAGCCCCTTTATCGAGTGCTTGTTCTATAAATTTATGACCGTCATAATTTTCTCCCTCTAATGCAATAAATATTTCACCCCTTTTGATAGTTCTGGAATCAATTGAAACGCCAGTTATTAAAATTTGATCAGCACTACTTCTTTCTTTACCAAGTACATTAAATATTTCATCAATTTTCCACATATTACTTATCTAATAATTTGTTAATTGCAATTTCTGAATCGGAAAAGTAAATTCTTTTATCATTAATTATCTGATATTTTTCATGACCCTTCCCAGCAATAATTAAAGTATCTCCAGACTTAATAAAATCTATTGCTGCATGAATGGCTTTTGATCTATTCTCAATTATTTCTATCTTTTGCAGATCTTTTTGTTTGAGTTTTTTTGTCATATCAGAGAATATATTTTTTGGACTTTCAGTTCTTGGATTATCCGAAGTCATAAAAATATAGTCACAATATTTTACTGCCTCTTTCGACATTAGTGGTCTTTTCTTTATATCTCTATCCCCTCCACATCCAAAAACAATTACTAAATTACCTTCGGTATTGCCTAAAGTTGATAAGATTTGTTTTAGAGCATCAGGAGTGTGGGCATAGTCAATAAAAACTCTTATATTATTTTTATCATAGATTTTTTCTAACCTACCGTTAGGGTCTGATATATTTAAATTATTAATAATTTTTTTTTTGTTTAGTTTTTTTCCAAAAACTAACAAAAATGCGCATATTTGATTATAAACTTGATAGCTAGTGTAACAAGGAAAATCTATGCGGAATCTCCTATGATTAAGTTCTAAATGAGTTTCAATTATATTCGTCTTTGTTAATGTTTTAATTATTTTTAAGTATTTTGCTTTTTTACCATAGTCTAGAATTTTTATTTTATTTTTTTCACAAACTTTGATAAAGAATTTTGAATATTTATCATCAGTATTAATTATAGCAATTGTACTCTTTTTAATATTTTCATTAAATAATATTGATTTACTCATTTTATAATTTCTGAAGTCCTTGTGATAATCCATGTGATCATTGGTGAGATTTGTAAAAGCTAGTTTATCAAAATAAATATTCTGGAGTCTTTTCTGATGTAACCCTATACTTGATGCTTCAAATATAACTCTTTCACATTCCTTCTTATTTAATTTATTCAGTAGTCTGTGATTAGTAATTACATCGGGCGTAGTGAGATTGGTTTCAGCGAATTTGTTTTTATTAAATAGTACCCCGAGCGTTCCAAAAATTGCGTTTGATATAAATTGTTTTGATGATAACTCTGAAACATAATGAGCAATACTGGTTTTCCCATTTGTTCCAGTGATAGCTATCTTATCTTTAATTGAATTTGGATATAGGATTGAAGAAATCTCTCCCATTAGTTCCCTAACATTTCGTGTCTGCACAAAAATCGTTGATTTATTATCTATATTGCTAACACTGAACGAGGTTAAAATTATTACGTTTGCTATTTTTGAAACATCATCAATAAAATCTTCACCGTTTATCTTGGTTCCTTTTATTGCAGCAAATATATAGTTACTTTTAATATTTTCTGAATTCAAAGCAATTCCTTTAACATTAATATCTTTTAAGTTTTTAACTAAAAAAGGTGTTTTACAATATCCAAGAATTTCTTTAATTTTCATTATTGAGACGCTTCATTTTTTGAATATTTATAATAATTTTTTTTATTTAAAATCGGAGATATTTTTTTTACAATTTTTGAAAAAGTAGGAGCAGCAGTATTACTTCCAAAGTTTTCAAGCGATATTCCAGTATTTCTTCTTGGTTCATCGAAGAGAACAAATGTTATGTAATTAGGCTCACTAATTGGAAATGCACCTATAAAGGAGGTGATAACCTTTTTTTCAGAGTATTTTCCATTTTCAACTTTTTTTGAGGTCCCTGTCTTTCCTCCTAATTTAAGTCCAATGACCTGAGCCTTTTTTCCAGTCCCTTTTTCAACAATCTTTTCCAGTAAATAATTTATTTTCTGAGAGGTTTTTTTACTCAAAACTTTATCTTTTTCATCATTTTTATTGTCTTTAAAGATTTTAGGATTTATTTTATAACCACCATTCACCAACGTTGAAAATGATGTAACAAGACTCATAGGTGAAATCGAAATTCCATATCCATAACTCATAAATTTTGATGATGTTTCATTCCAAATGTTTGGTTCCTTGTTAGGGACAACATTTAATCCATTTATTTTTAGATTATCAATAAGACCAACCTTTTTGAACAGCTGTTTTTGAGTATTTATTCCAATTTCATCAATCATTTTAACACTTGCGATATTTGATGAATGAATAAATGCTTGATTAAAATTAATTGTTTCAAGATTTATATGATCGTCATTAATTATTTTATCCTTAGTAATCTGATAGCCATCTTTTATATGAAATTCTTTTTTTATAAGCGTTTTTTTAGATTCATATGCCAATGCTGCATTAAACATTTTTAATGTTGAACCCATTTCATAACGAGCTTCTGTAGCAAGATTATTTTCAGTAAATGCCTTTATTGTCCTAGGATAGTTTGGATCAAAGTCGGGTAACGAAACCATTGAAATTATTTCACCATTATTAACATTCATCACAATTGCAAGAGCAGATTTAGCATTAAAAAGTTTAAGTCCCTTAATAAGTTCATCCCTGACAATATTTTGAACCTTGAGATCAACTGTAAGCCATACATCCTCTCCAAAGGATAATCTTTCGTCAGCATTCTTTTCAATCTTGCTTTTTAATTTCTCGATCTTAAAACCTGTAATATGAGAAAAAATATTATGTTGAGGATAAACTCTTTTCTGTGAATTTTGAAATACAATACTCGGATCGCCAATTTTTCTCAGCTCGTTAATTTCGCTTGGTGACAAAAATTTTTTTATAAGCACGTACTTATTCGTTTTCAGTAAATCATTAATTTTTGATTTCTTTGTAAAAATTGCTTCAAGTTTTTCTGTTAAGTCTGCCTTATTCAAAATCTTTTTTGTATCAATGTAAAGATCCTTTGTATTAATTGAAGTTGCTATAACTTCACTGTTTCTGTCATATATTTTTCCTCTTGGAATTTTGACCATTGTGGTTTTTAATGTGGAATTATATTGTTCATTGATTGATAATTTAATGAGACTAATTGAGATAAAAATAATAAATGAGAATGAAAAAATAAAGAAAAGTAAGTTAATTTTTTTTGCAAATTTTCTAGCTTCATTCTTTTTTGAATCTAAGATAATATCATTTTCATCATGAAAATTAATTTTTCTTGAAGATTTACTTAATTTTTTGGGTACAATATTTTCAAATATAAGGCCAGTTTTATTCTGTTTCATAATTCTCTAACTCAATAATAATATCTTTTTGTTCAATTGGTACTAAACCAAACTCTGATGAATTAATTTCCTCTAGTTTTTTTGGTCTTGTTGAATACGAAATATCAGTTTGAATTTCATCAATTTCTTTTTTTATTCTCTCTATTCTTTTTTCAATATCTGAAATCTTATTTTCTTGATTTGATACTAATATCTTAGTAAGTATCATGAATATAATAGTTAGTAAAAGTAACGCAAAACCTGATACTTTCATGTCTTTTCTGCTATTCTAAGTTTGGCTGACCTCGATCTAGGATTTATCTGAATCTCTTTTGAGGAAGGCACTAAAGGTTTTTTAGTAATAATATTCAGTCCATTTGGGACATCACTCATTCTTTTGAAAAAATTTTTGATAATTCTATCCTCCAATGAATGAAATGCTACAACAGCTATTCTCCCTTTATATTTAAGATTATTTATACTTTTTTTAAGGAAAAGTTCTAGTTCACCTAATTCATCATTGATAAATATTCTGAGTGCTTGAAAAACGCGTGTTGAAGGGTTTTTTTTTTTATCGAAGTTAATTTTCTTTATAATATTACAAAGATCTAAGGTTGTTCTAATATGCTTCTTTATTCTGATTTTAGTAATGACTTTTGCTATTTTTCTTGAGTTTCTTTCTTCGCCATAGTAGTAAAATATATCCGATAATTCTTTTTCTGAATATTCGTTGATTATAATCTCAGCTGTTAGTTTGTTTCTTTCAGTGTCCATTCTCATGTCCAGTGGTCCGTCTTTATCAAAAGAAAAACCTCTACTGGGATTGTTTAATTGGGTATTTGACATTCCAAGATCCATTACAATCCCATCAACTAGTGTCATACCAACTTGTTCTAAAATGCTGTCTATTTCGCTAAATTTATTTGAAAAAAAAAAAAAATTTTCTCCCATCTTTTTTTCAAAACTATTTGTAAAAGCTTTTGAATCTGGATCTTGATCGACTGCTATGACTTTGGCCTTTGGGGCTTTAGTGAAAATTCCATTTGTATATCCCCCTTGTCCAAATGTTGCATCTAAATACGAGTGTTCATTTTTAGGACATATATAAGAGATTACTTCATCAACCATCACAGGAAAATGTGATAATTCATTCATTAGTTAGCTTGTCTTCGCAAGAATGCGGGGATCTGAAGAAGATCATCATTTATGTCATTTTCTTTTTCATTATTTTCAGTTGAAATAATCTCTTCCTCTTGTAGCTCATTGTTTGTTTTAGACACTTCATTATTATTAAGCTGTGTAGATGTGTCTAAATTATCTTTATTTTTTTCAGAAATTTCTCTTATTTCATCAAAAAAGTTTACTTTGCTCTCTTCAATTTCTTTTTTTTTATTATTTTTTTTCCAAAATATTCTAGAAAAAAAAGATTGCTTGTTAATGTCTTGATTTCCTTCTGATTCTTTTTTGATTATTTTTTCTTGTTCATCTAAATCCTTATCATTATTATTTTTTACATCACTTGGTTGTAATTTAATGATGAATCCACTTTTATTGGTATCTTTTTCTATTTCACTGACTTTTTCACTAATAGATTCTATTTTTTGACTGGTATTGCCAATATTTATATTAGTTGTGCTCGTATTTAAATCACTATTTGAATCTATTAAATTCTGATAATAATTTTCAGATTCGATTCCAGTTGCAATTACTGAAATTATAAATTTCCCTTCAAACTTTTCATCCTGTTGTATTCCCCAGATAAGATTTGCGTTATCATCAATTTCTTCTTTAACTTTAGTTACCGCAAGCTCTACTTCATGAAGTGATGTATCATTACCGCATGAAATATTTATCAGAACACCTTTGGCACCTGAAATTGTACTATTCTCTAGTAACGGATTTGATATTGCTCTTTCAGTTGCTTCATTTATTCTATTCTCGCCTTCAGATATTCCAGTACCAAGATGAACCTTGCCAGTTTCACTCATGATAGATTTTACATCGGCAAAATCATGATTCATTATTCCTGGTTTAACCATAAGATCAATAATACTTTTTACACCATCAATCAACACATCATTGGCAAACTGTAATGAATCAATAACTGGCGTATCGGGTCTTGCTAAATGAAAAATATTTTGGTTAGGGATAACAATTAAATTATCTACATATCTTTGTAGTTCTGTTACGCCATCATCGGCTCTATTTATCTTCCTATTTCCTTCCATATCAAAAGGTTTGGTAACAACACCTACAGTTAAAATCCCTTTTTCTTTAGCAACTTTTGCTATTACAGGGCTTGCTCCTGTTCCAGTTCCTCCGCCCATGCCAGCTGCTAGAAAAACCATGTTTGCATCTTCAAGATATTGTTCAATCTCATCAATTACTTCCTCTGCTGCTTTTTTCCCTTTTTCTGGATCAGCGCCAGCTCCCAAACCTTGTGTGCATGATGGTCCAAGTTGTAGAGTTTTTTCAACTTTTGAGTGTTTTAACTGTTGACTATCTGTATTTACATTTAAAAAATCAACCCCCTCAATTCCAGAGTCTATCATACTATTTATAATATTTCCGCCTGCACCTCCTACACCGATTACAAGAATTCTAGGTGATAAATTATTATTATGTGATGGCATTTTAAGATGAAGTGTCATAATTTCTCCCTTATCACAATCCCTTAGGAATTGGTTTTAAGCGTGGGTTGAGCTTTTTCTCACCAGCTATTTTTATTGTTAAATTTTTTTTACTTTGATACTTTTCAGGGCTCCACATTTGAAAAGTAGGACCTAAACCCACAAAAAGAACTTCTTTTTTAATATGGGCGTGTTGTATCAACTTTTTTGGAACCACAATCCGCCCATCTTTATCAAATGGAATTTGTTCTGCCTCACCAAAATACAGTGAAATTAAATCAAACTCATCTTGAGTATAATCATTATTATTATCAAGGTTTTCAGAAATCCTCTCCATCCTGTCTATTCCGCATGCATCAATTGAAGGATGCTTGTAAGAAGGAAAGGCAATTAATCCCTTGAAACTTTGTTTTTGCAACGAATTTCTAAAAGTAGACGGTACAGATACTCTAGACTTAGAGTCCATTTTATTTATAGTAGTTGATAAAAACAAAGCCATAATAATCCTTTATATGGGATATTATGGGATAATATGGTATTTTAAACCACTTTTCAAGAAAAAAAATACTAGATGGTATATAAGCCGGATTCTGTACCTTTATAATTAAGGTTGTGGCTATTAATCTTCAATAATTGTTACCAACTATTTCTAGCGCCCTACCAAGCTTAGGTGCAGGGCGACACCTATTACATATGTAAATAAGCCTACTTGGACTTGCTCCCAAAGGGGTTTACAAAAACCTTTTTTGTTACCAAAAAAGTGGTAAGCTCTTACCTTACCTTTTCACCCTTACCATTAATATAAATGGCGGTATATTTTCTGTTGCACTTTCCCTAGGGTTACCCCCGCCGGGCGTTACCCGGCTTTGGCGCCCTGATGAGTCCGGACTTTCCTCCTTAAAAAGGCAGCCACACAACCATCTAGTATTGTTATTTTTCTAATAAAAACGATTCTTAGTCAATATTTTTATGATTTAGTAAATCGTTAACCATATTTAGGCTGGTATGTTGCAATTCTTTTCTTAATAAACTTGGTAAATACCTTCTGTGAAATGCATCTATCACAAGAGAATTTTTTTCATTTTGCTGGTCAGAGCATAGGTAACCGTAACCTAATTTTTTTAATTTTGTAAGAAACAAAAAATATTCTTTTTTATTCATTTTTTTTCTATTTATTCTTATTTTTGATATCTTAAATTTTAATTTTGAGAAAACATTATCCCATGGAAAGTTTTTGCCAGGATCTATTTTTCTCAAAGGCGCAATATCACTATGCCCAAGTATTTCTTTTATTTGATACTCTTTTTTCAAAAAATCTAAGAGTTTAATTAGAGAATTTATTTGTGTGATTGGAAACTTTTTATTACTTAATTCTCCTTCGTGGACTAATTCTATTCCAATAGACCTACTGTTTATATCATCTTTTTTTTTCCAATTTGATTCACCAGCATGCCAAGCTCGTTTGTCTAAACTTACTAATTTAAAAATCCCCCCTTTTTTATTAACTAAAAAATGGCAACTAACTTTCCTGATTTTACATGTGAGTAGATTCAAAGCCTCTTTCATTGATTTTGTTTCAGTGTAATGTAGAATAATTAACGAAACCGCATGTTTTCTATCATCATAGTTTTCAGATTTATATTTCTTAGATATATTTAGTTGACTCATTTTGAAATGTCTTTATAAAAATCATATTATGAAACATATTTTATTGATTATTCTAACACTTTTTTATAGCTATTCATTTGCTGAAAAAAAAATTTTCAATGTAAAACCATTAACAAACTTTTATATGAACCCTGATTTAGCATCTCCGATAATTTATCCAATTGATCATTCAAAAGAATTACTTGTCAAAGATGATAAAGACAACTGGATAAATGTTCTTGATAAGCAAACTGGTTTGGTTGGTTGGGTCTTGAAAGAAGACTTCTCTGACAAAATTCCTGAGAAAAAAATTATTTCAAAAAATTACGATAATTCTTTTGAAAACTTCAAAGGCAAAGTAATGGAGATGAGCAGATCTATAAAAGAAGCTATATCAATTGAAACGTTCATTGATGTCAAACATTTAGGCGGTGCAGCAGCAGTTATCATTGCGAACGATAACTGGTTTGAAGGAAGACGTCATGCAAATCAAGCGTTTCAAGTTTATGAATTATGGAGAAATGAAAATCAATCTCCTTCTTTTTTATCATTTAAAAACACTAAGAATGAAGAAAAATTTATTATTTTGTCTGGTCCTCATAGACCAAGATATCTGAAATCGAATAAGTAATAGTGTTTTTTAAGTCTATTAAAAATCTTATAATTTTATTTTTGATTATAATACCAATTTCTTTAATTGGATTAAGCTTTTTTATTGACAAAAGTGAAATAATATCAGCATTAAATTCAAAAATTGAAAAACAATTTGGAAAAAAAATTAAATATGATCAAGATTTAAAAATCTCCTTCTTTCCAATCCCACAAATAAAACTTACTAACATTCATTATTATGATGATATATATAATTTAGATCTTAAAATTGCTGAGTTAAAATTAATTACATCTTGGTCTTCTATATTCAGTTTGAACCCACAGATTACTAAATTAAATTTGATAGAACCTAAATTAAAGGTAATGAAAAGAGAAACAGCAAACAAAAAATATACCCTGGTTAAAAATGATTTTTTATATTCTGCGAAATTACAAAGAATTATTAGTAAATTTCAAAAAATTCAAATAGAACGAGGTACTTTGAAGTTTTTAGTTGCAGATAATTTTAATGAAATCTCAAAAATTGATGCTAACCTTAAAATTGGAAAATCTTACGAATTCTTATCAACCTTTTATTATCAAAACCTAAAGTCATCATATAACATGAATATCTTAGGGTTATTTGAAACAGGTTTTAAATTTCAAATAGATCAAAAATTTTTAAACAAAAATTCAATAATTTACAAAGGTAATATTGATTTCAATAATTTTATAGAGATTACAGGTAAAATTAACAGTGATAAATTAAGTATCAAAGAGTTGGCAACACTCATATCTAAAGTTAACTTTTTAAATAAACCAAATTACCTAACCGTTAATAACGACAATAAACCTATAAAGGTTCTGTTAGATGTAAATATTGAGAATATAAATTTCCAGGAATATATTTTTTCAAAGAATAGTTTTAGGTTAAATTATTCAAATAATATATTGAAAATAATTGATGTATATTCTTTATACGATAAGGCAGAATTAAATTTAGATGGAACGTATAATTTTTTTAAAAAAAAATTCCAATCTAAAGTTTCATTAAGCGATTTAAAGGTTGATAAAGATTTTTTCTCTAAAGATTCACATATTTTCATAAAAGAGGCTTATTTGAACTGCTCTGCAAATATTTTATTTGATAATTCATTAGCCGCACCCTTTTTAAATAAGTTATCTTTTGATAACGGCAGATGCAAAGCAAAAGAACCAAAGTTAGGTGGTATAAATGTTAATGATGTCATAAAAAAAGTGGACAACCTAAATACATTTCAAGATTTTTTTGATCTGTTTGATTTGAAAAAATTTCCAGGAGATACAACATTAAACTTTTTGTCTCTTGATTTTAGGTTGAAAAATAAAAATTTTTTGATTGATTTGTTCGAAGCCAATCATAACTTTGTAAAAGTTAAATCAAATGGTAATATGAATATTGTTAGCCAAGATATAGATATTGATAATGAAGTAAATATAGTAACTGACAAACTGAAAAGTCTACCCAATTTTAAAGTTTTTGTAAAAGGGAATATTGAAAATTACAAAATATCATATGATTATGAAAAAGTTAAATCTGCTTTATTCAAAAAAGGTGTAGATAAACTCATCGGAAAAAATAAAATAATTATTAATCCTAACTCTTTAAAAAATTTGCTGAATGATAAGGGTGTAAAAGAATTAAACACGGATAAACTTTTTGACCTTTTTTTAGATTAAATAAATTAAATCATTTTTTTTGGTTCAGTTAATTCATCAAATTCTTTCTCACTGAGATACCCTGACTTTACTGCAGCCTCCTTAAGAGATATATCCTGTCTATAGGCTAATTTTGCAATTTCTGCCGACTTATCATATCCAATTTTAGGATTCAAAGCAGTTACTAGCATGAGGGAATTTTCAAGATTGCTACCAATATTTTTTTTGTTAACTTCTAGACCTATAATACATTTTTTTACAAAAGATTGAATGGAGTCACTAAGAAGTCCTATAGTTTTAAGAATTACAAAAATGATAAGCGTTTTATTTGCATTTAATTGAAAATGTCCCTGACTACACGCAATTGATGTTGAAAAGTGTAAGCCCATTAAATAAATACATACTTGAGCCATTGATTCGCATTGAGTTGGATTGACTTTTCCGGGCATTATAGATGAACCAGGTTCATTAGAGGGTAAAATTAACTCTCCTAGACCTGATCTAGGTCCTGAAGCTAAAAGTCTAATATCATTACAGATTTTGTAACAGGCTGTTGTGAGTGTATTTAATGAACCAGATAAATGTAATATTGGTTCGTGTGATGATAAAGATTCAAATTTATTTTCTGATTCTCGAAAAGGATAACCAGTTATCATTTGAACAGCTTTAATGAAACCCGATATAAACTCTTTGGATGTATTAAGGCCAGTTCCAACAGCTGTTCCACCTTGCGCTAAGAAAAGAATTTCTTCCAAACTATTCTCTATTCTTTTTTTTGCATTTTCTATTTGTTTGATGAATGAACTAAATTCCTGACCTACTGATAAAGGTGTTGCATCTTGTAAATGTGTTCTTCCTACTTTAATTAAATTCGAGTATTTGTTTTTTTTTTTTTTTAATTCCTTTAACAATAAGTTTATACTTTTCACTAAATTTTCATTAACTTCGATAACTATAGCGATATGCATAGCTGTTGGAAAAGAATCATTAGAAGATTGTCCCATATTACAATGATCATTAGGGTGAATATTTTTGTATTCCCCTAACTTTGAACCTAGAGCTTCATTTGCATGATTCGCAATTACTTCGTTTAAATTCATATTAGTTTGGGTGCCTGAACCAGTTTGCCAAACGCTTAAAGGAAATTCATCATCAAGTTTATTATCTATGATATTATCACAGGCATCAATAATTTTTTCTCCCAATTTTTTTTCTAATTTACCTGTTGCAATATTACTTATCGCCGCTGCCTTCTTTTGAATTGCAAAAGCGTTTATTAAAGCTTTGGGAATTTTTTCTTCGCCTACACAGAAATTTTCTAAACTTCTTTGTGTTTGGGCACCCCATAGTCTATCTTGAGGAACTTTCACCTTACCAATACTGTCTTTTTCATTTCTAAACTTAGTCATTATTTTTTTCTAAAATCAGCTAATGTTACTATTTTTTCCTTAATATTTTTACTTTTTTTATTTGCAATTTTTTTTGATTTGCCTTGTTCTTTTCTCAAATCCAATTGAATACTAAATTTAACAAATGGATCATAAAACTTTACGATAGAATCAAAGGGTATTTCAAGATTTTCTTTTACTTTATTGAACAATAGAGTCACTGAAAATTTTTTATCATTAACTTTTAGATTCCAATATTGATTTTGCAACACTACTGTCATCTCGCTAGGGTACTCATCTAAGAATTTTTTAGGAACAATAGCATCTTTCGATTTCGTCCTAAAAGTAATATAAAAACAATGATGTGATGAAATTTTTGATTTAGACAGGTCCTTCAAAATTTCTTTAATAACATTTAAAATAGCTTTATTTATTCTTTTGCCGTAATCTATGTAAATTTTTTCCATTTTTGAAGTTTCATTTTATCAAATAATTAATTCTTTTTAAAGGTTCATAATTAATAAAAAATAGCTGGAGTCATAAAAAAAATAAAAAACAACATTATTATGTAAATAACTAATCTGAAAAACTCATACATATTTATTAAAGTAAATTAGTTAAGTATTTGTGAATAAAATAACCTATAACTAATATTAATATACCAGATAAATATGTTTGAATAAAATTTAAGTTTAGGTGTTTCGAAAATATAAATGGAACAAAAAAAAGTAAAGATATTGGCACACCAATAAAAATACTTTTTGCAAATACCACTGTTTTTTCAAAATTTTTATGCTCTAGGTATGAAAAAAGTATTGTTATCAAACTTGCAATTGGTAATGAGATCAGAAACCCAGCTAGCACCGGCTTTTTAAAGGACATCCAACTTGTTAATGAAATCAATATAGAAGAGACTACTACTTTAAGGATAAATAACAAATTATCAGCCGAAAAAGTTTTTAATTTTTGATATTGGGTTTCTAAGCGGTTCATAGACTCGGTCTATAAACTCTATATGGTCAGATAATTTCTTTTCTAACTTATTAACTGACTTTTGAAGTTTATCTATCTTCGCTTCAAGAACCTCAATTTTTTCAGTATTATTTTCTTTTTTCATTAATATAACTTAGTAACTTTTATGCTTTAGTAAACAACTTTTAGTAAATTTTAAGTTTTTATTTTTGACTTAAGAGTATATTTTTTTGAAAAAAAATCAGGAAATTCTTTTGGTTCTTTGCTTTTTGAAAAGATTAAATAAACAAGTATTAATATTGAAAACAAAATATTTGAGTAAATAAAAAATTTAAAAAGTAATGAAAGCATATATTAATAACGTCTATATGCTAGAAATGTTAAATTATTCCCATTCTAATTCTGTATAAACCTTCGTGACATTAGATGGATGGTAAATATTATAAAGTAACCAAGATTCTTTATTTTCATTTGAAATTCCACTTAAAGCTTCATTCAATGAAGCATTATTCTGATGATAATTTCTTATTTGATTAATTAGTCTATTAAAATAATTTAACATTGGTGTAATTGCTTCCTTTTTTCGTTTTACAGGCCCATGTCCAGGTATAATCAATTCGATATCAATATCTTGAGTGATTTCTAAATTTTTTTTCCAACCTTTTACGCTTGCTCGAATCGATGGAATTCTTTTGACAAAAATATTTTCTGACCAGAAAGTTTTTGTATTTTTATCGTAGATAGATAAATCATTATCTGTATGACCGCTTTGCCACGCACGAATATCAACTATTCTTTCTCCAAGATCTATGGAAAGAACTTTGTTAATACTTACCTTTTTTGTAACTTTAAACCTTTTAAATTCTTTGATTGATTTATCCTTAGTATTTGTAAATTGAAGACTTTTATAAAATTCAAAATTATTATCCAGGGATCTTTGCAATTTTTCATGTCCAATAATTAAGGTTTTATTATTAATAAAGATATTTGTACCAAAATAGTGATCAGGATGTGAATGAGTAATTACAACATGTGAAATAGGTAAGTCGGAAATTTGTTTAATTTTCTGTTTTAATAACTCCCCAATTTTAGGGCTACCACCAGTATCTATAACTAAAATAGATTTTTTACCTATAATAAAACCAATATTTGCAATATCACCAAAGTTTTTTGGATTAGCGTCTTGTTGTTTTCCATAGTGTACGTAGATGTTTTCAGCAACCTCATCGATATTAAAGCTAAAGGATTTTGTTGCAAAAATACTAATAATTAATAATAGTAAAAAATCTAATTTTTTTAATTTCATTTTATACCTTTAAAAATTTTAGAATGTTTACTTTATATGATTATCAAATTTTTTAAATTATTATTAATTTTACTGCTTTTCGAAAATGCTTGTTCAAAAGATTTCTTAATTTTACAATCTACAACTTCAACTAGAGATTCAGGGCTATATGATTATTTACTTCCAGAATTCTATGATAAATTTAAAATTGAGGTAAGAGTTGTTGCAGTTGGAACAGGTCAAGCTATTAAAAATGCTGAAAATTGCGATGCTGATCTTTTAATTACGCATCACAAAGAATCTGAAATAGAATTGGTAAGAAATGGATTTGGTCTATTTAGAAAGGAATTTATGTACAATGACTATGTACTAGTAGGACCAAAAAAAGATCCATATTTTTTAAAGGGAAATTCATCAATAGAGAGCGCTTTAAAAAAAATTTATGATAATAAACTTTTATTCATATCGAGAGGTGATGATAGCGGTACTAATAAAAAAGAGTTAAGTCTTTGGAAATCTATAAATAAAATACCGGTTCCGAAAAATAATAAGTGGTACTTATCAGTCGGACAAGGGATGGGAGCTTCATTAAATGTTGCCATAAATAAAAATGCCTACCTAATAACTGATAGAGCAACATGGATAAGTTTTAAGAATAAAGCTGAACATGATATTTTAGTAGAAAATGAACCATTATTATACAATTTTTATGGGCTTATTCCGATCAGCAAAAAAAAATGTCCTAATGTAAAAGAGGAATTAGTTAATATTTTTACAAATTGGCTATTACATAAAAAAACTAAAGAGAAAATAAATTCATATACATTAAACAATCAACAATTATTCTTTTCTGTAAAAAATTAAATATATTTTGAGAATATTCATAATTTTATGATAAGTTGAGTCAATGTTTTTTAGAAGTGTAAGTCTCATATTATTCTATTTGCTAAGTTTTCAAATTGCAGATACCTCGTCTATAAAAATTATTGATAGCAATATTTGTAAATCTGATGAAAAAAGTGACGAAAAAAAAGATTGTGAGATCGAATGTCTAAGTGAAATTTCAAAAGATATTCTTTTTTCTTCAAAAATATCTAGTGTGTTTTTAATATTAAATTCACAATCTAATAATGAATATTTTTTCAAAATAAAAATTGAAATTGAACCTAAATTTAATTCTCCACCTCATCTTCTAGTTTAATTAAATCAAATAAAATTTTAAACAGGAGAAAATTATGTATTACTTTTTGCTAATACTTTTAGCATTGTTAAATAATTCAGCTTATGCAAACAAAGTCAGTTTCCCAGATTCTCACGCACCAATTTCTGTGATGGCGGATCATACACATAAGAAAAATGAAATTATGCTTTCATATAGATTTATGAATATGAATATGAATAAACTTTATTATGGAAACAATGAAATTTCAATCAATGAGACAATGTCAACACCAAACGGAGCTTCAAATGGAAGTGGAACATATATGAACGCGCCTACATTAATGAATATGGATATGCATATGTTAGGATTTATGTTTGCACCTACTGATTCAATTACTTTAATGTTAATGAATAGTTATAATCAAAAGGAAATGACGCAACAAAGAATGGCTGGAGCAGGTGGATCAAAATTTGATGTAAATTCAAGTGGCTTTGGAGACGTTAAATTAAGTGCTCTTTTAAGTACAAATGATAATAGAGATTGGAAAAACCATATTGCGTTTGGTTTAAGCTTTCCAACAGGTAGTATAGATGTTAGAGATAGAACGCCAGTATCAAATAGTTCTAGATTAGGTTACAATATGCAAAATGGAACAGGAACTTATGACTCATATTTACTTTTTAACAACATAAATATATTTGGAAAAATTAGGGTTGGAGAGCAGATTTTTTTTAAGACTCCAATATCAGGAAAAAATAAAAATAGTTATAAATATGGTAATGATTTTAGCTTTAAATTTTGGTCATCTTATAGAGTAATTGATCAAATAAGCACCTCTCTTAATTTAAATTATAAATATAAAGGTAAGATCAAAGGTACCGATGATGAAATGAATAAACGAATGAGTCCCGCTATGGACTCTCACAATCATGGCTATCAAAAGGTTAACTTAGGAATTGGACTTAATTTTATAAATCATGAAGAATTCTTTCATAATCATAGATTAGGATTTGAATTTATCATTCCATTGTACCAAAAGTATAACGGTATTCAAATGGCAGACAACTTCAGTTTAGTTGCTGGATGGCAATATAGCTTTTGATAAAATTGTTTCTCACTAAACTTATTGAAATATCACTTTAATGGTTTAAATAAATATAGATGAAATCAAAAAAACTCTTTAATTTATCCCTGCTATTTCTAAGTCTTACACTATTTAGCTCTAATGTTACATGCGAGGAAATCAATTCATGGAGTCAACTTGTGCGAAAGGGGGATAAGTTTTTTAAAAAATCAGATAACACCCCTTTTACTGGAACTTTAAGAAATTTTTTTCCATCAGGCTCTATTTCCTTAATAGATAACTTTAAGGACGGTAAACAACATGGAGAATTTAAAAGTTTTCATGAAAATGGTAAATTATCAATGAAAGGTGTTTTTAAGGATGGTTTGCAACATGGTGAGTGGACCGAATACCATAATAACGGAACCCTATATTGGAAATTATTTTATAATAATGGTGTAGAAAAAGATGGATTATTTAGGATGTTTCATAGTAATGGCAGAATCATGTCTGAAGTAACATACGGTAATGGCAAACCAGTTTCTAACTGGGTATATTTTGATGAAAATGGCAAAAAAGAAAGGATTGATATATACCAGAACGGTAAATTTTTCTATGAAAAACATCTCAAGTAATTTTAAACTAATCCTTGCTATTACTTTTTAACAGACCAACATATATACCTTAACCATTTTGAAGGAGGTGATCTGATGTCTAGTATTATTAATTTTATTCAAACCAATTTATTTAGCTTTTTATCAGAGCGACCTTTGATATCGAGTTAGATATCACAATTAGTTTGAAAAATACTAATACGGGAAGGGGGCTTGCCCCCTTTTTCCTTTAATTAAAAAAGTCACCATAAGACTATTCCTAAATTAATTGAGGATGGAACTTGATTATAACTTAGGAGCTACTAGTCGATTTTAAGATTTTCGGCTGCAAACTTCCCTTTATTTTCAACAACTTCAAAGGAAATTTTTTGGCCTTCTGTCAATGATTTTATACCGGATTTTTCTAAAGCCGTGTAATGAACAAACACATCCTTCTCACCGTCATCAGGTGCGATAAATCCGTACCCTTTATTTTCATTAAACCATTTAACTGTACCAGTCTTCATATTTACTCCTAATTATATCAGAAAAAATTCTGAGTTATACATTGGTAATAAAGACTTAAGCAACAGAAAAGCGTAAACTCAATTACCAACGCAAAACTACAATACATTGAAATGAACGAAAAAAATAGATTTTTTTTAAATAAATTGAATTCAACAATTTTTTTGTTAATTTTATGACTTACATTGAATTTTAAATTAAAGCTTTGTTGATTAAGTACAACTCAGATAATGCGCAATATGAACTTGCTATCCATATTAAACAAATTGTTTAATTTTGTGAAATCCCCCCAACCTTACCTCGAAAATATTGTTGGAAAATATATTCTTAACAATAAGGAAAAATACAAAACTGCAGCTAGAGATTATTTTGAAAAAAAAAATCTTATTCAATATTTCAGTTCAGGAGAGAAAACTGAGATAAAGCCTGAATACTTAGATCTCAAAAATTTGTATGAATCCATTATAATAAGAAGGCCAGAAGTTGTATTAGAATTTGGAGTAGGTTTTTCAACGATTGCAATGTTATTAGCACTTCATGAAAATAGTAAAATAGGGAAAAATGGAAAGTTATACGTAGTGGATCCAGAAAAAAAATGGATTCAAAATACACAAAAAAAAATCCCTAATTTTTTGAAGAAATATGTAGTTTTCAATTATTCTTTAGCAAAAGTAAAAATTTTTGACGGTCAATTAGTAAGTTTTTTTGACACACTACCTGATATATCTCCTAACATGATTTTACTTGATGGACCAAACCCAGAGTCAGTAAAGGGAAGTATAAACGGTTTGAAATTTTCATCAGGTAGACCGATTGTTGCTGCAGATATACTGTTATATGAATCGTCATCACCAACTGATTTATATATCATTGTTGATGGAAGGCATAGAAATGCAAACTTTTTATTAAAGAACTTAAAATTAAATTACAAATTTTCCAGAAATGTTGGGTTCAAACGTTTCACGATTGAAAAATTATAACTTAAATAATATTATAAATTAATGGCTATTTTAATGAAAAACTTTAGTTTCCTTTTTAGATTTATTTTCCCGTTTATGTTGACTTTTAGCAGCATAGTTCAGTCTAAGGGTGATTTAACTAGACAAGAGCCAATAGACGTTGAAATATTTATGAAAGGAACTAAAGGAAAAGTACACTATTACGAACCTTCAGTTTTAAAGTTTGAAACTGGAAAATTATACAAGTTAGTTATAAAAAATATTAGTGACAGTAAACATTATTTTTCATCAAAAAAGTTTGCTGAATCAATTTTTACAAGAAAAATTCAGATAAAAAAAAATAATCAAAAAATCGCTGAAATCAAAGGAGTTATCAATGAAGTTGAAGTGTTTCCTGAAAACTCTGTAGAGTGGTGGTTTATTCCCGTTAAAACCGGTAGGTTTGATGATTTATCGTGTTATGTGAAAGATGATAAATCAAAAAAGGAACATTCTCAGATGGGAATGATTGGTTCTATTATTGTGGAATGATATGTAATTGAAAAAATAAAAAAACAATCAATTAAAGATTTCCATCATTTTTTGCATGAGAGCTCTTTCTAACTGTCAAAATTTCAAATGATTTTTTAGATTTTTGACATTGTCAGCTTTATCAAGACATGGATCTCCTCTCCATTTCGGTAATTCTGTCTCTCATTTCAAAGTCATTACAGTTCAATAATATTTAATTATCCAAATAATTCTGTTGCAGAATTATCTAATTTATATTTTGATAGGGGTATGTATCTCCGTCAGGCTATTCCAAAATTATCACAATGCGTTGGTATAAGATTTAAAGAATTGTTTGCTGATCTTCCAGATGAGTTACTTTTAAATAAGGGAAATGTTGGGCAGTTATTACAAATCAAAATTGGTTTGCCATTAGACAGTTCCTTGACAGATTTTAGGGATGGTGAACTAAAAACAAATAAGAGTGATAGCAAAGGTGTTTCTCGAGAAACTATGTTCATCACTCAAATATCCAAGCAAATAGACACTTTAGTTTGTGAAAAGCCAAAAGCATTTGAGTCTTCAAATTTGTTTCAGAAAATCAGACGAATATTATTTTTACCTGTTTGCAAGGACTCAGCGTCCCACGAGGACTGGTTTTTTGTCTCATTAATTGATGTTAATTTAGATGAAAATAATTATCTATATTCAAAACTCAAAGCCGATTATTTTAAAATTTGTGGAGATCTTAAAGAACATATACGAAGGAGTGACGATGGCTATATTCATACGTCTAATGGTGAATTCATCCAAATTAGATCCAAAGACTCAAAGCCTTATCATCCCATTTTTTCAGAAACTTACAGTAGATACGTTTCAAACAAAAATCACGCATTTTACTTCAAAAAGAATTTTATGAATTTTGCTAGGCAATATGGAAATGTTATCAAAACAATCTGAATATCAAATTAAACACGGCAATTGCCTAGAAATTATGGACTCCTTCATTACTAAGAGGGATATAAATTTTGATCTGATTTTTGCTGATCCCCCATACTTTTTATCAAATGGAGGAATAACCTGCCAAAATGGAAAAATGGTAAAAGTTGACAAAGGGGGCTGGGACAAATCGCAAGGTGCTGAAATAAATCACGAGTTTAATAGAGAATGGATAAAGCGATGCCAAAATCTGCTTAGTGACAATGGTACTTTGGTTGTCTCAGGCACGCATCATGTGATCTTTTCAGTTGGGTTTGCTATGCAACAATTAGGCATGAAAATACTCAATTCTATTACTTGGGAAAAACCAAATCCCCCTCCAAATTTAGCTTGTAGATATTTCACTCATTCAACAGAAACTTTGATTTGGGCAGCAAAGAATGAGAAATCTAAACATTTCTTTAATTACCCAATGATGAAGGAAATGAATGGAGGAAAACAAATGAAAGATGTTTGGAGATTTACTGCTCCAGGTAAACAAGAAAAAAAATTTGGAAAGCATCCAACACAAAAGCCTGAGGCTCTTTTAGAGAGGATTATATTAGCAGCTACTGATGTTAATGACGCTATTTTAGATCCCTTTAATGGATCTGGAACTACGGGAGTTGCAGCCATCAAGCACAAGAGATTGTTTACAGGTATTGAATTGGATGAGGAATATATAAACTTATCGAAGCAAAGATTCGAGGATGCAATAGAGATACGAGATACAAGGCTACTTTAGCTTTGCTGTGAAAAAAAATTAATTTCATTGTCAAAATCCCTACTAACTAAAATGTTAGAAAGTATTTAAAAGAGGAAATAAAAACAATTACCTAAAGCATTAGCGTTATTGAGTGGGAATAAATTTTTAATCAATTTTATTACTTTGTGTCTAAATAAACTCTGTTTCCTCTTAATGCAAAGAATAATCCACCACAGTACATCATTAAATGAAAATTATCGTGTAACAAAACATCTAGAATACTATCTGGTTCTTGTATTAAAATTATACCCGTCATAATGCCACATATGACTATACCACTAAATCTAGTGATTAATCCTCCATAACTATTAAGCCTTTTAGAAATCAACAACCCTCCAATCAATAAACCAATACCTGAAAGGAGTTCTCCCCATGCTACAAAAAACCAAACAGTCATTGGAAGCCCAAATGATTCTGCATCAGAAATTTTTAGTGGTAACTTTGAGAACCCTTGTAATATAAAAACTATTGAAAGAGGAAATCTTATTAAGAAATTGGCTCCTTTGAAATCTGGTATCTTTTTTAGAAATTTTTTTACTAACATATTTTACCTTAACTAAAATAGAAAAATTTTTAATTATATAACAAATGTACTGTAGGTTTTGTTTTTCAAACAGATTTTTTACTTAACTATAAACACTAAAGGCTATATTACAATATCTCTAGACGAAATCGTAACATTAGTAAACAATTAAACACTTAATTTTCTCTTACATTTGATTTAGTTAAAAAAAATATTAAATTTCAATAAATTGTGATTATTTATATCAAATGAAGTTTTTTGTTATTTTCTTTTTATTAATTTTATCATCATGCGTTTCCTATAAGCCTACTTACAATTATTTTGTTGAGTGTGAAAGAGGCGATGTTAAGTTCAGTGACTTGTCATCATGTGCCTTTGAAAAGATTGAAAAAGATTGTAAAGAGAATCAAGATTGTAAAAGTGATAGTGAAAGATTTTTAAAAATCATAAAAAGACTTCAGTTGATGGTAGATAAGAAAGAAATCACCGAAAATGAAGCCATGTTTAGGTATCTCAATTTAGTAGATTTCGAAGAATCTAAATCTAAAACAGAGAAAAATAGAGACGTCAGAAATCATTCATATTACTTTGATAGTTTTTATTTAAGACGCTTGCCTGCCTGTTATTATCAAGGAGCTAGTTTTTGTTATTGAAAATAAATATCTACGCAAATAACTGCAGCTAAGTAAAGTATCAGAAATCATTTTTATACTTTAAATTTGAGTTGGTTACATGGTTTTATTAGGAGTTACAGCATTATATATTTTTTTATTTCTACCGTGTCTATGGATTTTTACTTATCCTATTTATTGGTTAAATAAAAAAACTAAATCCAAAGTAAACCCATTTCTAATGAATATAGAACTTGAATTTATTGGAAGTTCTCTAGCCTCTTTAGTTCACGTCTTACTTGGAGGGTTTTATATCATTTTCTTCGGTTTACTTTACTGTATTGCATTTGTTTATTCTTTAATGATAACTGGAAATATTGTCTTCTCATGGTTTGGGATTTAAGAGAAAAACGACTTTGATATTGGGCGTATAAAATCTTGCTCTCATCACTAAAATATTAAATATTTATTTACTTGATATTAAATTACTACCTTGAAACCTTCAAAGTCGGGATGACCGATATATATATCTTTGTTCTTTCCAGTATTTTTATGTGCCATCCTAAAGGATTCAGACTTTGTCCAGTTTATAAAGTCTTGTTCTGAATCCCATCTGCTGTGTGAAGCATATAAGGTAAAGCCTTTATTACTGGAGCCCTTAATTAAATTAAAATCAATAAATCCAGGAACATTATCTAAGTGAGATTCTCTATTTAGCCAAATATCTTCAAATTGACGTTCTTTTCCAAGAACAATTTTAAATCTATTCATTGCAATGTACATAATCTCAATCTCTTTTCTAGTAAAGTAGTTTAATTTAAATTATTTTAAAGCTTTATTTAAGAATTTCATTTAACAATCCTTTAGAACCTCAAAAAGAAACAAGAGCGAATAGTTGCCAGCACATGTGGATGATACTTCTTTTTCTAGGTAAATGGTCTGTCTCGTAATTTACAAGGGGTTACTTAAAAAGTGCGTTGCTAATGAGTGTTTTTTCTGCGCGACTTCTGCACGTACTAATTTTACGTACAATTTAATTATTTCTATTTTCTAAAGAAAAAATTACCACAGACTAAATTACAATGACTACTAATAATTTTTCAATAAAGGATATTAGTATTAGTTTAGATATATAACTAGAGGTGATAGTAAGTATAGACAAAAAAAATTTATACAGAGACTTATTAATTACTATATAAACATAGGCGTCTAAAATGATTCCTTCCTTTTGCGACATGTTTAGGCGCCTAATCCTTTTAATTGAGTAATTTTTAAAATTACAAACGAAGAATGTCTGTTCCAATTATTAAAGTATGACCTTTATATTTGAAATTATAACAAACATAAAGAAGATAAATTCCAAAAATTATTTAAGATTTATTAATTTTTCTGTTGAGTAAATCCCCTGAAACCCTTTGTGAGTCTCCCTAAAAAAAGAATGGCGAATAATTGCTCGCTCTTACTGATGAGACTTCTGTGTCTCAGTTAAAGTCCTAAATTTTGTTTCAGCAAGAGGTAAAAGAATTAATACATACAGTCTATCACTTTAGATTTAGTTAACTTTTTTAAATTTCAGAGTCATCCTGTCACTTTCACCTATTGATAAATATAGGGATTTATTTTTTTCACCTTCAACTAACCTCGGAGGTAAAGTCCAAACTCCTTTTTCATAATTTTTTAAATCTCTAGGATTAGAATTTATATTGGATTTTTCAACTAATTTAAAACCATGACTTTCTATTTGATCAATGATAAATGATTCTTTGACATAACCTTTACTAAATTCCAAATCAAGACTTTTATCCGCTCTATGTTGAACTATGCCTAATACACCTCCTTTTTTCAGAGATTTATTAATCGAATTAAAAATATTATCTGATTTATTTTGATCTAAAAAATTATGAATATTTCTAAAAGTCAAAATCAAATCAAAGTAATTATCATAATTATGGAAATTAAAATTTTTATCGATATCCAGGTTCTTTATTTCCCCAAAAATTTTTTGATTCTCCTTAAAATAATTAAAAAATTCTGTTTGTATTTTTTTAATTATATCTACTGCATAAGTTGGATCTTGATAGGTTGCGACATAAAAGTTATTTGTATCCTTCATATAGTGCCCTATAACTTTGGTATACCATCCTCTCCCAGGGATTATTTCTAAAGTTTTATTTTTTTTATCGATTCCAAAAAATGTTAGAGTTTCGTAGGGGTTTCTATATTTATCTCTATTTTTTTCATCTTCAGATCTATGAACATTTTTTATTGCTTGTTTAAGTTGAATGTCTTCATCAGGAGAACAACTTGTCATTCCTGAGAAAAAAATAAGTGTTATGATGTAAAAGACTGTTTTCATAAATTATACTACATTATCAATCTTATCATCTATTGAAAACTCTTTATTAATAACCTCTGAGATTAGACTTAAAACTAGTTCATTTTTAAATCCTATCTTAACGGTCTAGTTTTTGTAAGTCCAGAACTACAGGAGAATGAAAAAACTTTAAAATCTTTCACTGCGCACTGCGGCATAAGGAGAATAGTTTTTTTCAAATTAGTTTCCCCCAAGTTGTATATAGAAAAAATGATTAACCAACTTTAATTATTGTAAACCCTCTCACACAACGTTTTATTTAAAAGATGCGCGCTTGTACCCTGTTTGTAATACTTCCAATCTTTTTTTGGAGTTCCT
>JBELJQ010000037.1:0-7847 GCA_042090305.1 Candidatus Pelagibacteraceae bacterium
TAACGGTGTTGTCGGGGGTTCAAGTCCCTCCGGGCCTACCAATGCAATAAAAAAAAGTAAACTTACATGAGACGATGTTATTAAATAGAAATTTTTTCCTTCATCGCTTCTATTAACCCTACAACTCCATTAGGGTTATTCTTAATTACAGACATGAATTCAGCCCTTTGAGTTACAAGCATACTTACTCCATCAATATTAACGTCTAGGATTTTAAATCTCTTATCATCATCTTGATAAATTTTCCAAATTAGTTTTAGTGTTGGTCCATTTTTATTAAGTACATCCATTTTTACGTTGTAGTAATTTTTCTCAAGTAGTGAGTCCACTGCTTTAAATTCACCTTTCCAACCCTTAAATTTTGGTGCATATGTCGAGACTATATATTCATTAAAGGTTTTGACGAATTCAGTTTTTACATTTTTATCGATTTTCTTCCAGTATCTACCAAGAACAAATCGAGAAATGTAGAAGTTATCAAATGAACTTAAATAAAGATCTTTAAAGTTTCCTCTCCTCTCGGAATCAGACAGGCTTTCATCAGATACCCTTTCTATAACTTTTCTTCCTAGTTGCTCAACAAAATATTTACTTTTTTCAGCATTATCTGCTGCATTCAGACTAAAAGATTGAAAAAAAAGACTAAAAGCTATCAGAAATTTCAATTTAGCAAACATATATCTAATCTATTAAGTTCACCCTTGATTCATTAAAACTTGGATAATTAGACGATGGGAGCACTCCATTGTAATACCTTTTATTTGAGGGTTGAACCTCTACTTTATTAGCAAGTTGAGTTTCTTTTTTGCTGACTATTTTCTCTATCCCGATATTTAGTTCCTCATCCTCATAAACGTCTGTTGGAAGTAATTCAAAACTAACTTCTTCATTTTCAAGTTCTCCGGATATTTCTTTTAGGCGTTTTTGTCTATATAAACTTCTCATCGTTGCATAGAAATCTAGGGAACCTGCCTTTATTTCGTCAACGTAATCTAGATATTTTTCACGTCTAGTAACCCCTCTTACTACAGGTCCAGATAACCTTCCCTCTATTCCAATACCATTCATTCTGTATGCAAATGAAAGTGGGTTGGTTACAGCATCTAACCCCATTCCTATGCTATCCCTAACACTTGAAGGTCCAAAGATGGGGAGCATAACATATGGACCGTCAGGAACCCCCCATACAGCAAGAGTTTGCCCGAAATCTTCATGTACTTTAGGCATATTTCCAAAATTATCTGTACTTGCCACATCGAAAAGACCACCTAATCCAAAAGTCATATTAACTAAAAATCTTGCTAAAATATTACCGATACTTTCTTTATTTAATTGAAGAATAGCGTTAGCTAGACTAACTGGAACTTTAGCAGTATCTGCTAGGTTAGAAAGTGGTTTTCTTGGAACATCAGGTATTTTTCTCCAACCTTTAGCAACAGGTTTGAAGAAGTAATCGTCTAACTTTTCATTAAATTTGAATATATTCCTATTTGTGCCCTCGAATGGGTCATTTACACCATTATCTTTAGCACCGGAAATAGAAGGGGAAAATCCAGTAAAAACCGTTACTAACATTACAACTAAGAGTTTATTTAATTTCATTTTAATCTACAATTTATTGTTAAAAAATTTAATTATATACAAATATTATACTAAATATAAGAAAAAAATAGACAAAATTTATAATAAAAATACATTTAAATTATTTCATAACAACAACTATTAAATGGAAAGCCCTATTAATGAATAAAATTAACGTATCTTTTGAGTTTTTCCCGCCAAAAAACAAGGTTTCAATAGATTCTTTGTGGACGAACATCAAAAGACTTGAACCATTAGAACCAAAATTTATTTCTGTTACGTACGGTGCGGGCGGCTCAACCAGAGAAAATACTCATAGTCTAGTAAAGGAAATAAAACAAAAAACTAACTTAATTCCAGCAGCACATCTTACTTGTATTGATACCTCAGTCGAAGAAATAGAAAGAATTGCAGAAGATTATTGGGTAAATGATATAAAGCATATTGTTGCACTTAGGGGAGATGTTCCAAATACTAAGACTAATTCGGGAGAACTTAAATATGCTACGGACCTAATTCAGATTCTTAAAAAAAAATTTAATTTCGAAATAACGGTATCAGCATATCCCGAGAAACATCCCGACTCAAAAAATTTAGAACAGGAATTTGATGTATTGAAAAAAAAAATTGATTTAGGTGCAACTAAAGCTATCACTCAATTTTTTTTTGATATTAACTGTTACTTTGATTTTATTGATGGAGCTTTAAAGCGAGGAATAAAAATTCCAATTATCCCTGGCATTTTACCAGTAACGAATTGTAAAAAAACAATGCAATTTGCGAGTAAAATGAATTGCAGTGTCCCAGAATCTTTGGTCAAAATGTTTAGAGGTTTAGATTCAGACATAGAAACTAGAAAGCTTGTTGCAACGACAATTGTTTATGATCAATGTATGAGGCTCATTTCTTCAGGTATAAGAGATTTACACTTTTACACTCTAAATAGAGCAGACCTATCCTTTGCAATTTGTCATATACTAGGAATAAGGGTATTAAAAGATTAACCATGATGAAAACAATTAATAAAATTTTGGAGGAAAAGATTCTTTTGTTAGACGGTCCGATGGGCACGATGATTCAAAAAGAAAAACTTGATGAAGATGATTTCAAGGGGTCTAGGTTTATAAATAATAAAATACCTTTGAAAGGTAATAATGATATTCTTAATATTTCAAACGAAAAGTTAATATATGAAATACATTACAAATATTTAGTTGCTGGAGCTGATATAATTGAGACTAATACTTTCAATTCAACAAGAATTTCTCAAAGTGATTATGATTGTCAAGAACTCTCTTATGAGCTCAATTACTCTGGTGGTAAGATTGCAAGAAAAGCTGTTGATGATTATTTAAAGAAAAATTCAAATGAAAATAAGTATATTGCAGGTGTTCTGGGACCAACAAATAGAACATGTTCTATGTCACCTGATGTAAATAACCCTGGATTTAGAAATGTTAATTTTGATGATTTACTTGATGATTATAAAAATTCAGTTCAGGGTTTAGTTGATTCAGGTGTTGATATGATTCTCGTTGAAACGGTTTTTGATACTTTGAATGCTAAAGCAGCACTAATGGCAATTAAAATAATTGAAAAAAAAATTAATAAAGAAATTCCTATTATGATTTCTGCAACAATTACCGACTTATCAGGACGAACTCTTTCTGGTCAAACACTTGAAGGTTTCTATAATTCTATTATGCATGTCAATCCATTAAGTGTGGGATTAAATTGTGCATTAGGACCTAAAGAGCTTGAACCATATGTAGTAGAACTTGATAGAATTTCTGAGTTTTTTGTAAGTGTACATCCTAATGCAGGATTACCTAATGCTTTCGGTGAATATGATGAAACCCCAGAGTCAATGGCTAAATATGCTAAAAAATGGTGCGAAAGTGGATTCATTAATATTATTGGGGGATGTTGTGGAACAACGCCAGAACACATAAATTTTATGAAAAATAAAATAAACAAAATAAAACCTAGAGTAAAAAGAATATTTGAGCCAAGGCTTCAGTTATCTGGTTTGGAACCTTTTAAATTTTAAAAATGAAACCAAATATTAACTTTATAAATATTGGAGAAAGAACTAATGTAACTGGTTCGGCAAAGTTTAAGAAACTTATACTTTCCGACCAATTTGATGAAGCTGTCTCGGTTGCTAAGGATCAAATTGATAATGGTGCTCAAATAATAGACATTAACATGGATGAGGGTTTGTTAGATTCAGAATCTGCAATGATTAAGTTCCTCAATCTGATTTCAGTAGAACCAGATATCGCAAAAGTCCCATTTATGATTGATTCTTCTAAATGGAAAGTAATTGAATCAGGACTTAAATGTATTCAGGGTAAAGGAATTGTAAATTCAATAAGCTTAAAAGAAGGAGAGAAGATTTTTTTAGAGCAAGCGAGCATAATTCAAACATTTGGAGCAGCTGTTGTTGTAATGGCTTTTGATGAAAAGGGGCAGGCAGATAATATAGAACGAAAATATGAAATTTGTAAGAGAGCATATGAACTTTTAACAAAAAAATTAAATTTTAGAGCACAAGATATTATATTTGACCCTAATATTTTCGCTGTAGCAACCGGGATAGAGGATCATAATAATTATGCTGTTGATTTCTTTGAGGCAACAAAACTTATAAAAAAAAACTTACCATTAGCTAAAGTCTCTGGAGGATTGTCAAATGTCTCATTCAGTTTTAGAGGTAATAACCAAGTAAGAGAGGCTATGCATTCTTGTTTTTTATACCATGCCATAAATTATGGCTTGGATATGGCTATTGTAAATGCTGGTCAAATTTCAATTTATGAACAAATTCCATTAGATTTAAAAGATTGTATCGAGAATGTTCTTTTTAATAAGTCAGTAAATGCGACTGAAGATTTGATAAATATTTCAAAAAAATACTCAGAAAATATTGAAAAAAAGAAGACAACTAATGAATGGAGAAAAGAAAGTTTAGAAAAAAAGATAGAGTACGCATTAATAAACGGTATTAATGAATTTATTGAAGATGATACTGAAAGTTTAAGAAAAAAATATAATGCACCACTTGAAATCATTGAAGGTCCCTTAATGGATGGAATGAATGTTGTGGGCGACTTATTTGGTGCAGGGAAAATGTTTCTCCCCCAAGTGGTTAAATCAGCTAGAGTTATGAAACAGTCAGTAGCTTATTTGCTACCATTTATGGAAGGAGATAAAAAAAACAAGGTAAAAAAAAAAGGTAAGATATTGTTAGCTACAGTAAAAGGAGATGTTCACGATATTGGTAAAAACATAGTAGGAGTAGTTCTTCAGTGTAATAACTTTGAGATAATTGATTTAGGTGTGATGGTTCCCGCTAATATAATCATAGAAACTGCCGTAAAGGAAAATGTCGATTTGATAGGTTTGTCGGGATTGATAACACCAAGTCTAGATGAAATGTGTTTTGTTGCTAGTGAATTACAACGAAACGGAGTTAATATACCACTATTAGTGGGCGGAGCTACAACAAGTAAGATTCATACAGCTATAAAAATTGATCCCCTTTATAACTTTGGTGTTTGTCATGTAACTGATGCCTCTAAAGCTGTTGGAGTTGCTTCAAACCTGATATCAAAAAGTAAGTTGCAACCATTTATCGACAAACTAAGAAATGAATATTCCCTCTTGAGAGATAATTATTTTAAAAAGGATAAAATTAATACTAATAATATTGACGATTGTCGGAATAATAAGTTTAAGATTGATTGGACAAGTTATACTCCACCCAAACCAAAAAAACTCGCCATAGATTATCAGCCAGACATAAGTATAAACAAAATTATTAATTTTATTGATTGGAAACCATTTTTTGAAGCTTGGGAGCTTTATGGAAATTTTCCACAAATATTAGAAGATAAGTTAATAGGAAAGGCAGCATCAGATTTATGGAGTGATGCAAATAAAATGCTTGAGAAGATAATTAAAAATAAATTAACTATACCCAAATCTGTAGTCGGGTTTTGGCCAGCAAATTCAATGGGTGATGATGTAATAATTTTTGATAGTGAAAGAAAAAATGAAATCTCAAAGCTTTATTTTTTAAGACAACAAATAGATAGATCAAATTCAAAAAGAGCGAATTTTTGTTTATCGGATTTTATAGCCCCCATAAAATCTGGCTTAGATGACTATATAGGTGGGTTTATAGTTACCGCAGGTGACGGAATTGAAAATTTAGCTAAAGAATTTGAAAAAAAAAATGATGATTATAACTCAATCTTAGTAAAGTCCATTGGTGATAGGATTGCTGAAGGTTTAGCTGAAATGACACACGAAACTGTAAGAAAAAATTCTTGGGGATATTCTAAGGATGAAAAACTTAAAAATACAGAACTGATAAATGAGAAGTACATTGGTATTAGACCAGCACCAGGTTATCCTGCTTGTCCAGATCATACAGAAAAGGAAACATTGTTTAAATTACTCAATGCATCGCAAAATATTAAGGTAAAATTGACTGAATCTTTTGCTATGACACCATCAAGTTCGGTTTCAGGTTTTTATTTCTCAAACCCACATTCATCATACTTTGGTGTGGGAAAATTGTATAAAGATCAAGTGAATGATTATGCTGATAGAAAAGGGGTAAATATAAAATTTACGGAAAAATGGTTATCATCATCTCTTGGTTATTCACCCGAAACTTAAAATGGAATTAGATAAGTCAAATAAAATTAATATTCCCGAACCAGATTTTATTTTAGGTTTGAATGAACCCCAGAAAATTGCTGTTTCAACAACTGAAGGACCTGTTTTGGTTTTATCTGGAGCTGGGACTGGTAAAACCAAAGTTCTAACAACAAGACTTGCGAACTTGATTTATAAAAGATTAGCAAAGACGTCAGAGATTTTGGCTGTTACTTTTACAAATAAAGCGGCAATGGAAATGAAGAAAAGGGTAGAGACTTTACTAAAAATTCCGGTCGAGGGTATGTACATCGGAACATTTCATTCTATTGGCGTTAGACTTTTGAGAAAACATTCAGATTTGATTGGCCTTAAAAGTGATTTCACAATTTTAGATATTGATGACCAATTACGCTTACTCAAACAAGTCATATTACTTCTAGATTTAGATCCAAAAGTACATGTTGCTAAAAATTTTTTATATATGATTGACCAAGTAAAAAATTCTGGACTATTTAGCGACGATATTTTCAATCACCCTTTCGAAGAACAAACAAATGGTAAATTCAGTAAAATCTATATTACCTACCAAAAAAGGTTAAGAAACTTTAATGCAGTTGATTTTGGAGATCTTATTCTTTTACCCATAAAATTAATGAGAGAGAATGATGAAATATTAAATTTTTATCAAAATAAATTTAAATACTTACTAGTTGATGAATATCAGGATACGAATGGTGCACAATATTTATTTCTTAGGTTGCTCACTGGCGAGAAAAAAAATATTTGTTGTGTTGGAGATGAGGACCAGTCAATCTATGGGTGGCGTGGCGCTCAACTAAAAAATATTCTTAATTTTGAGAGAGATTTTGAAGGGGCAAAAATAATCAGACTAGAACAAAATTATAGATCAACTGGAAACATTTTGAATGCAGCCTCTTCAATAATTTCGGAAAATCAAGAGAGAATTGGTAAAGATTTGTGGACATCAGATAAAAATGGGGATCCAGTAAAAATCATTAATATAGAAGATGATGAATTTGAAGCACTTTACATTGCAAAAGAAATAAATAATTTAGAAAAAAATGGTATTAAACTATCTGAAATAGCAATTCTTACCAGAGCAAGTTTTCAATTTAAAGATATTGAGGATAGATTCTTGAAAGAGAATATAAAATATAAAGTTATTGGAGGATTAAGGTTTTACGAGAGAGCAGAAATAAAAGATGCACTTGCTTATCTGAGAATTTTGGTAAATAAAAAGGATAATTTAGCATTTGAACGAATTATTAATATTCCTAAAAGAGGTATGGGTAAAGTTTTTATTCAAAAGCTTAATAAAATATCAGTAGAGAAAAATATTTCATTATTCGAGGCATTGGAATTATTTACAAAAACAAACGAGGTAACTAAATCTCAAAAAGATAAGGGTCAATTATTTCTTTCTATAATCAAAAAGTATAATTCAATGTTAGATAAAGGTGATCACTTTGAAATTGCAGGTTCACTGCTCGATGATGTTGAGTACACCAACATGCTTCAACTTGAAAAAACACCAGAAGCAGAAGGAAGGTTAGAAAACTTAAAAAAATTAGTTA